>QHWJ01000133.1 GCA_003222535.1 Acidobacteriota bacterium
AACTGACAGGGCAGGCGACGCCCAGGTCGTAGCGGCGATGGCACGATCGCGCAAGGACCCACGCCATCGGGCCCGGGAGGCGGCGCTGCAGATCCTGTATCAGTGGGAGGTCGGCGGAGCCGACGTGACGAGTGCTGCCCACACGTTTTTCACGCAGCAGTGGCCCAACGCCGATCCGCCCGACACCGAGCTGCGCGCGTTCGCCTCGTCGCTGGCCCGGGACACCGCCCAGCGGATCGATGAGATCGATCCCTTGATCGCCGACACGGCGGAGCGCTGGCGGCCCGAGCGGATGCCGATCCTCGATCGGCTGATCCTGCGGATGGCGATCTGCGAGCTGATCCGGGACGCCGGGACGCCGCCGGCGGTCGTGATCAACGAGGCGCTCGAGCTGGCGCGGACGTTCACGACCGAGGAGTCGGTGAAGTTCATCAATGGCATGCTGGATGCGATCCGGAAGAAGATTGATGCGAGTCGCTGAACGACAGCACGCCGCGATGCAGCCTGCGGGTCCAGCCACATAGAAGACACTGAGGCACTGAGGTTTCGCTCGATGGGGGACACTACGCTGCAATCGCAAGGCGCGCTCAGGATTCGGCGGGGCGCCGCGAAGCGGCGTCGCGCAGTCGGACTCGGAGCGACGCACGAACCGATCTGTTGCGCGAAGGTTCGCGCATCGCTCCGTTCCGACCGCGCACACCGGCCTGCCTTGCAGGCGGGCCCGCCGAATCTCCTGCGGCGCGGCCCTCTGTGTCTCAGTGTCTCGGTGGCCATGTTCTTCGTGGGTTGCGTTGAGCGGGCGCCGGATCGATGACATCTCTCGACGAACAAATCCTGCAGCGGCGCACGAACCTCGACGAGCTGTCGAAGCTCGGGCTCGAGATCTATCCGCGCAAATTCGAGCGCCGCCACACGATCGCCGAGCTGGTCGAGGCGCACGTCCAGCGGACGCACGACGAGCTCGAAGGCGATCGAATCGAGACGATCACCGGCGGTCGCATCCTGGCGATCCGGGCATTCGGCAAGGCGGGCTTCCTGGTGCTTTCGGACGGCCACGCAAAGATCCAGGTCTACATCCGGATGGACTCGATGCCGGAGCTCGACTTCAAGATCCACCAGCTGCTCGACTTCGGCGATTGGGTCGGCGTGGAAGGCCGTCTCTTCCGGACCAAGACGAACGAGCTCACGATCTGGGCGTCGCGGCTCCATTTCCTCGCGAAGTGTCTGCTTCCGCTGCCGGAGAAGTGGCACGGCCTGACCGACGTCGAGACCAGGTATCGCCAGCGCTACCTCGATCTCATCGTCAACCCCGATTCGAGGCGGGTGTTCGAGACGCGAAGCCGCATCATCGCTGCCGTTCGCGAGTTCATGACGGCGCGCGGGTATCTCGAAGTGGAGACGCCGATGATGCAGCCGATCGCCGGCGGCGCCATCGCGCGGCCGTTCGTCACGCATCACAACGCGCTCGACATGGATCTGTATCTCCGCATCGCACCGGAGCTCTATCTGAAGCGCCTGACCGTCGGGGGGTTCGAGAAGGTGTTCGAGATCAACCGCAACTTCCGGAACGAGGGGATCTCGACCCAGCACAACCCCGAGTTCACCATGCTGGAGTTCTACGAGGCGTACGCCGACTACCAGGCGCTGATGCGCATGACGGAAGAGATGATTGCGACCGTCGCGCGGCGGGCAATCGGCACGGAGCAGATTGTTTTCGGCGACCACCAGATTTCGCTGCAGGCCCCTTTCGCGCGCCTGTCGCTGCGCGACGCGGCGAGGGAGGCCGCCTCTCGCCGGCTCAATCGCGAGGTGACGGACGCCGATCTGCGCACCCGCGACGCGGCCGCGGCGATCGCGGCGCACCTCGCGCTCGAGGTCGATCCCGGTGACGGCGCGGGCAAGATCACGACGACGATCTTCGAGGCGCTCTGCGAAGACCGGTTGATTCAACCGACGTTCGTCTACGACCTGCCGACCGAGGTGTCGCCCCTGTCGAAGCAGAAGCCGGATGATCCCGATACGGTGGAGCGGTTCGAGCTGTACATCGGCGGCTTCGAGGTGGCGAACGCCTTCAGCGAGCTCAACGATCCGGCCGAGCAGCGGCGGCGGTTCGAGGCGCAGCTCAAGGACCGCGCGGGCGGCAATCTCGCGGCGCACGAAATGGACGAAGATTACATCCGGGCACTCGAGTACGGTCTGCCGCCGACGGGCGGGGAAGGCGTCGGCGTCGATCGCCTCGTGATGCTGCTGACAAACAGCCCGTCGATTCGTGACGTGATCCTGTTTCCCCTCATGCGAAAACGGGAGTAGCCACGAAAGCACGAAATCGCGAAAATCGGTACTGTTGTTTCGTGCTTTCGTGTTTTCGTGGCTGATCCTCGACCTGCGGGGGACCAAATGAGCGATGCAGGCAGCCGCGCGGAGCTCGTCGACGTCATTCGCGACGTGAGGCGCCGCTGGCGCATGAAGCTGGCCGCAGGAGCTCCGCGACCGCATCCTCGGCTCGAGCCCCCACATCTACGTCTGGAACACAGGCGGGATTACCGATTACCATCTCGAAGCTCAAAAGCTGCGCCAGGTGCCCCACGTGGTCGGGGCGGCGCCCGAGATTCTCGGTCAGGGCCTCATATCTGCGGTGGGCGAGACCCAGCCCGTCCAGATCCAAGGCATCGATCCGGTGCTCGAGCAACAGGTCACGAATCTGAAGGGCGCGGTCACGAGCGGTAACCTCGACGCGTTGACTGCGGCGGAAGGCGACGTGGATGGGATCCTGATCGGGAAGGACCTCGCCGCCAAGCTCCACGTCGCGACCGGCGATTCGGTGTCGTTGACGATGGGCGTGACGCTCTCACCGGCAGGCCTGCTGCCGCGGACGAGGCGGTTGCGGGTAGTGGGCCTCTTCAGCCTCGGCCTCTTCGAGTTCGACTCGACCACTGCCTTTCTGTCGCTCGACGTGGCCAAACGCCTTCTCGGCAAGGATCAGATCGACCTGATTCAGCTCCGCGTCGACGACATTTACGCTGCGCCGCAGATTGCCGCTTCTATCCCGTCCACGCTCGGGTCGCAGTACGTCACACAGGACTGGGCTGCTACGAACAGGTCGCTCTTCTCGGCGCTCGGGCTCGAGAAGATGGCCATCTCGCTCACCATCGGCCTGATCGTCATGGTGGCGGCGCTCAACATCATCGCCTCGCTGATCCTGCTCGTGATGGAGAAGCATCGCGACATCGCGATCCTCAAGACCATGGGCGCCAGCGCGCGGAGCGTGACCACGATTTTCATGATGCAGGGCCTGATCATCGGGATCGTCGGGACGACAGTGGGCGCCTCGGCCGGCTACGCGTTGTCGTACGTGCTGACACGGTACAAGCTCATTCGAGTGCCGGTGGACGTCTATCAGGTGTCGTTCGTGCCGTTCCGCGTCCTGCCGATCGATTTCGCGTTCGTCGTCGGCGCCGCCGTGCTCGTCTGTTTCATCGCCACCATTTACCCGGCGCGCCAGGCCGCGAAGCTCGACCCCGTGCAGGCGTTGAGATACGAGTAGTGGTCGTCTTTCACGCGTAGCGTGAAGGCTTCAGCCGATCGATGCCCTTCCTGGAAGCGCGCGGGATCGTCAAAAGCTACCCGGTCGGTGCGCGGCCGTTGGCGGTGCTGTGTGATCTAGATCTGCAGGTCGAGGCAGGCGAGATGGTGGCGATTGTCGGCGCGTCAGGCGTGGGAAAAAGCACGCTGCTCCACGTGCTCGGCGGTCTCGATCGCGTCGATCAGGGCACGATTGCGATCGACGGCGTCAACCTGACGATGTTGCCGGATGCGCAGGTGGTGGCATTCCGCAATCGCCACGTCGGCTTCGTGTTCCAGTTCCATCACCTGCTGCCTGAGTTCAATGCGCTCGAGAACGCCGAGATGCCGCTGCGCATCTCGCGGATGCCGATGGCTGAGGCTCGGCCGCGGGCCGAAGCGCTGCTGCGGCGCGTCGGCCTCGAAGAGCGGCTCACGCACAAACCGGGGATGCTGTCGGGCGGCGAGCAGCAGCGTGTCGCCATGGCGCGCGCCCTCGTCATGCGCCCGGCGGTCCTGCTGGCCGACGAGCCGACTGGAGACCTCGACGAGAAGACGGCCGACTCGCTGCACGCGCTCCTGCGGGAGATGCACCAGGCCTATGGGTTGACGTCGGTGATCGCGACTCACAACCCGCGCCTCGCGACCGGCTGCGACCGCGTCCTGCGGTTGGAGGGCGGACGGTTGACGGCCGCCTGAGGCGGCGAAGGTCCAGCAACGAAGCTTTGCCTCAAGCCGCCCAGTGACGATCCGTCGGCGAGCGAATCTTCGTTACTCGGACCAGGCGGCCGCCGTGCGGCCGCTACGACAGCTTCTAAAGCCCAACCGGCGAAAACTTGCTTCATTCGCTGCAACATTGGCTTTAGAAGATGTTTAGAAGATGTCTAGACGGTCACCTCCGAAGGGTCTCCACGACCAGCAAGACTTGAGATGTCAACGGAGAGGCAGCCTTTGGACGCCGAGCCAGGGGGATTTCCAATCCGGCATTTTCATAACGTTGCGGTTTCAGCCCAGAGTTGTATCAATTCTGCGGCACATCCATTGCTGAATGTTGAGGCGCGGTATCGATTCACGCAACTGTGCGCCTAGACAGCGCGAAAAGAGGTCTGAGTATGAGTGGAAAGTATTGGCTCGTTGCTGCAGCAGCAGCCGTCTGGCTCGGCCAGGCATCGACAGCATCGGCGACGGCATTCACGGGATCGTTGGCAGCCCCGGGTGGGATCGATGCTCAGGGCGGCTGGGCCAGCGATGTATCCCTTTCGTGGACCGTCGACGACATCTCGAACCCCGGGTTCTGGACCTACGACTACCTGATTATCGAAACGGCGTCCCCGTCAAGCAAGTTGGTCGATCTGCTACTCGTCGAGGTGTCGAACAATTTCACTATGGCCGATTACAACGGGTTGATTGGTCCCGTACCGACGCTCGGCACGTTCTCGAGCGGGTCCGGTCCCCAATTCGGTGGAGCCGGTGGCGTTCCCAGTCCCTTCTATGCGCTGAAGTGGGAGCCGGCGATTGGACATGCCGACATGCACGTGCAGTTCTACTCGTCGCGCGTGCCAGTCTGGGGCGACTTCTACGCGTCAGACAACGGCGCCCGGGGGCATAACCTCGGCTTCGGCAGTCCCGATACGGACCCGTCGTCTGCGGCGTTCAATGGTTCGGCCGACAACAACATTCTCCGGCCGGATACGCGGGAGATTGCGCCGCCGGTCAACCCAGGCCCGGTCGACCCAGGCCCAGTCAACCCCGGCCCGGGCAACGCGGTTCCTGAGCCGGCGAGCATGCTGCTCCTCGGCAGCGGTCTCGTGGCCCTCGTTCGCCGGCACGTTCGCAAATAGGCCGGCTGCGTGTGTCTTCTGGCGCGACGGGACCACATCTTGTCGCGCCAGCTTTTCTCGGCGCGTCGGCCTCGAAGAGCGGCTCACGCACAGGCCGGGGATGCTGTCGGGCGGCGAGCAGCAGCGTGTCGCCATGGCGCGCGCCCTCGTCATGCGCCCGGCGGTCCTGCGACGAGCCGACCGGAGACCTCGACGAGAAGACGGCCGACTCGCTGCACGCGCTCCTGCAGGAGCACCAGCATCCGACGGGGTCTCCACCGATCTGGAGGGCGTGAGATGTCAACGGAGAGGCAGCCTTTTGGGCGCCGAGTCAGGGCCGTTCCCAATCCGGTATTTTCAATGCGTTGCAGTTTCAGGCCAGAGACGTCTCATTTCTCCAATCCGGTATTTTCAATGCGTTGCAGTTTCAGGCCAGAGACCTGTCATTTCTCGCGGCACGTCCATTGCTGAATGTCGAGGTGCGTATCGATTCACGCAACTGTGCGCCTAGACAGCGCGAAAAGAGGTCTGAGTATGAGTGGAAAGTATTGGCTCGTTGCTGCAGCAGCAGCCGTCTGGCTTGGCCAGGCATCGACAGCATCGGCGACGTCATTCACGGGATCGTTGGCGTCCCCGGGTGGGATCGACGCTCAGGGCGGCTGGGCCAGCGATGTAACCCTTTCGTGGACCGTCAACGACACCTCGAACCCCGGGTTCTGGACCTACGACTACCTGATTAGCGAAACGGCGTCCCCGTCGAGCAAGTTCGTCGATCTGCTTCTCGTCGAAGTGTCGAACGATTTCACCATGGGCGATTACCATGGGTTGGTTGGTCCCGCACCGACGCTCGGAACCTTCTCGAGCGGGTCCGGTCCTCAATTCGGTGGAAGCGGTGGCGTTCCCAGTCCCTTCTTTGCGCTGAATTGGGTACCAGACGTTGCAGCCGCCGATCTGCACGTGCAGTTCTACTCGTCGCGCGTGCCGGTCTGGGGCGACTTCTACGCGTCAGACAGCGGCGCCCGGGCGCATGACCTCGGCTTCGGCAATCCTGATACGGACCCGTCGGATGCGGCGGCCAATGGTTCGCTCGACAACAACATTCTCCGGCCGGACACGGGGACGATTGTGCCGCCGGTCGACCCGGGTAACGCGGTTCCCGAGCCGACAAGCATGCTGCTCCTCGGCACGGGTCTCGTGGCCCTCGTTCGCCGTCGCGTTCGCAAGTAAGCAGGCTTCATGTGTCTTCTGGCGCGACGGGACCACATTTTGTCGCGCCAGCTTTTCTCTTCAGTGGACATCCGTGTATCTTTCCGGTCACCAATTCTTCGAAGAGGCACGCGTGTTGCGATCCAAACGGCTGGTGATCGGGCTTGGAACCCTAGCTGCGGCAGCGGTTTATGGACTCGTACCGCTGGCTCCCCGGAAACCTATGCCGTATAATGCAGTATAGGTTTCCGTGCCCCCAAAAATCTCGGCCTTCACGTAGGTAACGCGGATGTTCGAACGTTACACCGAGCGCGCCAGACGCGTGCTCTTCTTCGCTCGCTACGAGGCCAGCCAGCTCGGCAGCATTTCCATCGAGACCGAGCACCTGCTGCTTGGCCTGATTCGCGAAGGCAAAGGGCTCACCAGCCGGATCTTCGCGCGATCCCATCTGTCGCTCGAGAACATCCGCAAGGAAATCGAAGGCCGGACCGTGTTCCGGGAGAAAGTGTCGACGTCGGTCGAAATCCCGTTCAGCGCCGAAACCAAGCGCG
This sequence comes from Acidobacteriota bacterium, assembly GCA_003222535.1. Classification (GTDB taxonomy): domain Bacteria; phylum Acidobacteriota; class Vicinamibacteria; order Vicinamibacterales; family CAVVIG01; genus QHWJ01. Next base: position 7,139 of record QHWJ01000133.1, read on the forward strand.
TCCTGCAGTTTGCGGCCGAAGAAGCCGACCGCCTGCTGCACAACTACATCGGCACCGAACATCTGCTGCTCGGGATCCTGCGCGAGGAGCGCTCGGTGGCGGCCTCCATCCTCATGGAAAAGGGGATGCGCCTGAACACCGTGCGCGAGGACATCGTCAGCCTTCTCAACGAAAAGACGACGCTGACGCGGGTCAAAGAAACACCGCTTCTGGCAGAGTTCAGCCGCGATCTGACGGAATCCGCGATGAAGAACCAGCTCGATCCGCTGGTCGGGCGCGAGCACGAGCTGGAGCGCGTGCAGCAGGTCCTCTGCCGCCGCACGAAGAACAATGCCGTCCTCATCGGCGAGCCGGGCGTCGGGAAGACCGCCATCGTCGAAGGCCTGGCGCAGAAGATCGTGTACGGCGACGTGCCGCACTTCCTCGCGGACAAGCGGATCCTCGCCCTCGACATTTCCCTGATCGTCGCGGGCACGAAATACCGGGGTCAGTTCGAAGAGCGCCTCAAGGCGATCATGAAGGAACTGACCGACAACCCGAACATCATCGTGTTCATCGACGAGCTGCACACGCTGGTGGGGGCGGGGTCGGCCGAAGGGTCGCTCGACGCGGCGAACATCCTGAAGCCCGCGCTCTCACGCGGCGAGATCCGCTGCATCGGCGCCACGACGCCGGCCGAGTACCGGAAGTACATCGAGAAGGACCGCTCGCTCGAGCGGCGCTTTCAGGCCATCAAGGTGGACCCCCCGGGCGAGCGCGAGACGATCGCCATCCTGCTCGGCGTCAAGGATCGCTACGAGAGCTTCCATCACGTGGAGTACACGCGCGAGGCGATCGAGGCGGCCGTCTACCAGTCGAACCGCTACATCACCGACCGCTTCCTGCCCGACAAGGCGATCGACCTCGTCGACGAGGCGGGCGCGCGCGCCAAGCTGCGCGAGGCCGGCTACAGCGAGGAATTCGGCGAGATCAACAAGAGCATCCGCGTCGCCGTCGAGCAGATGGAGAGCGCGGTCAGCCAGAAGGATTTCGAAAAGGCGCAATTCTACCGCGAGCAGGAAGTGACGGCGCGCGAGAACCTGCAGTTCGTCCGCGAGAAGTTCGACGTCAAGTCGTCGGCTCGCAAGGTCATTGTCGGCAAGGCCGAGATCGACGAGGTCGTCTCGAAGTGGACCGGCGTGCCGATGGCGTCGATCAACCAGGACGAAGGCGACAAGCTGCTGCGGATGGAAGTCGAGCTGCACCGGCGCGTCATCAGCCAGGAGAAGGCGATCTCGGCGATCTCGCGCGCGATCCGGCGCTCGCGCGCCGGGTTGAAGAATCCGAACCGGCCCGTCGGCAGCTTCGTATTCCTCGGGCCCACCGGCGTCGGCAAGACCGAGCTGGCGCGCGCGCTCGCGAATTTCCTCTTCGGCAGCGACCATGCGCTGATCCGCTTCGACATGTCCGAGTACATGGAGAAGCACTCGGTCTCGAAGCTGATCGGCTCGCCGCCCGGATACGTCGGTCACGAAGAGGGCGGCCAGCTCACCGAGAAGGTGAAGCGTAACCCGTACTCGGTCGTGCTGCTCGACGAGGTCGAGAAGGCGCATCCGGACATCTTCAATATCCTGCTGCAGGTGTTCGAGGACGGCCATCTCACCGACGGCCTCGGCAACCGGGTGAACTTCAAGAACACCATCATCATCATGACGTCGAACATCGGCGCCCGCTTCATTCAGAAGAAGAGCTCGATGGGATTCCAGTCCACCGACAGCGGCGAGATTGCGAAGAGCGTGAACGAGATGGTGCTCGGCGAAGTCAAACGGACGTTCAACCCGGAGTTCATCAACCGCATCGACGAGATCATCGTCTTCGAGGCGCTGACCGACGACGACCTGCGGCTGATCATGGCGTTGCTGGTCACGCAGCTCAACGAGAACCTGATCGATCGCAAGCTGCGGATCGCGCTCTCGCCGGAAGTCGTGGACTGGATTATCGAAATCACGTGCAAGGACCGCTCGTACGGGGCGCGCCCGCTGCGCCGCGCCATTCAGCGCTACGTCGAGGATCCGCTCTCCGAAGAGCTCATCCGTGGGCACCTGCAGGGCGGGGAAATCGACGTCTACCTGGACGCGGGACAGCTGTCGTACAGACCCGCCGGCGAGCTCGAAGCGGGCCGAAAACTGGCCTGACGAGGCGGTAAAAAAACGCGAGTTTTTGACAGGCTCTCTGACGCCCTGGACAGCGTGACGGCCTGACAGCCTGACGGCCAGGGCGGCCTGACGGCCAGGCGGCGGGCTGCTCAGTCTAAGATAGCGTTGATGCCCATGTGGTTCCGCCGCCCGCTCGCCGCCGCGGCGCTGTCGCTGCTGGCGGCGCCTCCCCTTGTCCACGCTCAGCCGGCCGCGCAGCCGCTGCCGCCGCTCACGGTCTGCGGCCAGCAGACCCGGCCGTCGGCCCAGCCGGCCGCGGGGTCCGGGCCGGTGGTGCTCATTATCGCCCCGTGTTTCGAGGCGCAGGGCAACGCGTCGGTCATCGAGCCGCAGACCTACCTGTATTACATCAAGCTGTTGACCAGCCGTCCCTCCGAAGGCGTGTGGATCCCGTACGACGACACGAGCGAGAAGACGATCATCGACGACTTCCACCGGCTGTGGAACACGAACTTCCTCGACAACCTGTGGATCGAAACCAGCGACTACACGTTCCCCAACGGCGCGATCGGGAAGGTCGTCACCTACAACATGGAGGAGCGCCAGCGCGTCAAGATCGTCGACTACGTCGGCTCGAAGAAGATCGAGGTGTCGAAAATCGACGAAAAGCTGAAGGAGGCGAGCGCGCAGATCCGGCTCGACTCCTTCATCGATCCCGGCCTGGTGCGCAAGGTCGAAGGGATCGTCCGCGACATGCTGCGGGAAAAAGGCTTCCAGTTCGCCAACGTCACCCACGAGATCAAGGAAGTGGCCGGCGGCCCGAAGCTCGTTCACATCACGTTCAACATGGACGAGGGCCCCAAGGTCAGGATCCGCAGCATCGATTTCGTCGGCAACAAGGCGATCGGCGAAGGCGTGCTGAAGCGGCAGCTGAAGGAGAACAAGGAGCGCGGGCCGTTTCAGGACTTCCTTCACTTCCCGACCTGGTTCCTCTCGCTCATCGGCGACAAGGGCACTTACCAGGAAACGAAGTTCGACGAGGACGCCGAAAAAGTCGTGGCCTATTACCGGGACCACGGCTACCTGCGGGCGAACCTCGGCGTGCCCGAGCTGAAGGTGCTCGAAGATTCCGCCGACAAGAAGACGCGCTGGATCGATCTGAAGATTCCCGTCACCGAGGGGCCCCGCTACAAGGTTGGCACCTTCGACGTCGCCGGGAACACGGTGATCAAGTCCGATTACCTGAAGCCGCTGTTCAAGATGGCGCCCGGCGAGTATTACGGGGAGAAGCGGATCCGCAAGGGGCTCGAAAAGGCGCGCGAGGGTTACGGCTCCCTCGGGTACTGGGAGTTCACCGGGTTTCCCGACTACAAGTTCCACGACGACCCGAACCCGAACGAGCCGGAGGCGCCCGACGCGCTGAAGGCGCCGAGTGACGGGAAGGCGCAGACCAACGGCGCGCCGATTGTCGACGTGACGATGCGGATGCAGGAAGGGCAGCAGTTCTGGGTCAACCGCATCACGTTCGTCGGCAACACGACGACGCGCGACAACGTGATCCGGCGGGAGCTGCTTGCTGGACGGCTCGTCGAAGGCGGCGTCTTCAACACCGAGGCGCTGAAGTACAGCGTGAAGCGGCTCAATCAGCTCGGCTACTTCAAGGCGCTCGAAGGGAAACCGGGGGAGGTCGACGTCCAGAAGACGGCGAACGAGACCAACAAGGTCGACGTGAAGCTGAAGCTGGAGGAGCAGAACCGGAATCAGCTCACCTTCGGCGCCGGCGTCTCGGAGTTCGAAGGGTTCTTCGGCCAGCTCTCGTTCCAGACAGCCAACTTCCTCGGCCGCGGCGAAAGCCTCACGCTGTCGATGTCGGCCGGCTCGCGCGCGCAGAACTACTCGCTGGCGTTCAGCGAGCCGTTCCTGTTCGACCGCAACATCACGGGCGGCTTCAACGTGTTCCGCCAGGACGTCCGATACATCGGCCAGTTCACGCAGAAAACGGCCGGCACCGTCCTCACGATGGGGTTTCCGCTGAGCGGCTTTTCGCGGATGTTCGCGAACTACAGCTACCAGCGCGTCCGGGTGACGGAGATCAACGAGCTGTACAGCAGAACGGACGTTCTCCAGCGCAACCCGTTCCTGCGCGACTCGCTGTTGATTGGACAGGACGGCGAGCGCGTCATCAGCAAGGTCGTTCCGTCTTACGTCTACAACACGGTCGATCAGCCGATCTTCCCGACGACCGGCAAGCGCTTCACGACGTCGCTCGACCTCGCCGGCCTCGGCGGCAACACGAACTTCTACAAGCCGATGGTGGAAGGCGTCTGGTACCTCAGGCACGCCAGCCGGCTGACGCTCGGCATGCGCGGACAGGCCGAATACATCCACCCGTTCAGCGGATCGAAAGAGCTGCCGATTTTCGAGAAGCTGTTCCTCGGCGGGGAGTACAGCATCCGCGGCTTCGACATCCGGACGATCGGGCCGATCGACCCGATCAACGGCCTTGTCCTGGGCGGCAACAAGAGCCTGTTGTTCAACGTCGAAGAGCAACTCACCATCGCGGGGCCGGTGCGTCTGATTGCCTTTTACGACGCGGGCGAGGTGCAGCCCGGGCCGGTGCTGCAGGGGCCCTCGCCGTTCGTGCCCGACGGCGGCTCCATCGCGACGGTCGTCAAGCCGGGCACGAGCTTCAACCTGAAGGACTTCAAGACCTCGACGGGGCTCGAAGTCCGGTTCTTCATGCCGGTGCTCAACGTGCCCTTCCGCCTCATCTTCGCTTACAATCCGCAGCGCTCCGGCGTGCTCGACAACACGCTCTTCCCGCAGAAGGCCTTCCAGTTCCGCTTTGCCGTGGGCTCGACCTTCTAGTGTAAAATCAGGCGCTAGCTGTGTGGTTTCGAGCGGCAAGCCCCTGATTCTGCACTAACACGAAAGGATTCAGCGTGATGAGAGGTTCTGCCATTGCCGCCGCGTCGCTCGCCCTGTCCCTGATGGCGCTGAGCGCCGGTCCGGTCTTCGCGCAGCCACCCGCCCAGGCCAGGCCGGCGCAGCCGACGCCGGCGCCCGCTCAACCGCCCGCGCAGCCTCCGCCGGCCCCGGCCGCGGTACAGCCTCCCGCGCCGTTCCCGGTCGGCGCGAAGCTCGCCTTTTTCAATCCCCAGGCCGTGTTCCAGAATTCCGCCGACGGCAAGGCAGCGGTCGCCCGCGTGAACGCCCTCATCCAGAAGAAGCAGACCGAGAATGGGGACAAGGCGAAGCTGCTCCAGGGCAACCAGCAGAAGCTGCAGACGAGCGGCAGCGTGATGAACGAAACGGCTCGCGTGCAGCTCGAAAAGGAAATCGAAAAGCAGACCAAGGATGCCGAGCGGTTCCAGCAGGACGCCCAGGCCGAGATCAACGAGCTGCAGCAGGAAGTGCAGAACGAGTTCGTCAAGAAGCTCTCGCCGATCATCGAGCAGATCGCGGTCGAGAAGGGGCTGCAGATCGTGTTCAATCTCGCGGAAGCCGGCGTCGCGTGGGCCACACCGGGCCTGGATCTCACCGGCGAGGTCATCAAGAAGCTGGACGCGGTGGCGAAACCGGCGACCGCGCCCAAGCCGTAGTGAAACGTCGACATGGCTGATGGCTAATGGCTAATGGCTAATGGCTAATCGCTAATGGCTAATGGCTATGGTGCATGGCGGATGGCGCAACCATTTTTCCATCGACCATAAGCCATCAGCCATCAGCCATCAGCCATGATCGATATCCCCATCCTCCTCGATCGGTTCTGCTATCGGTATCCGTCCCTCCTCGTGGACGCGATCACGGAATATGAGGCGGGCCGCCGTCTCGTCGCCGTCAAGAACGTCACGGTCAACGAAGAGTTCTTCCAGGGACATTTTCCGGGCGCGCCGTTGCTGCCGGCCGTGCTGATGCTCGAGTCGCTGGCTCAGGTGGCCGCGATTCTGCTCCTGCAGCGCGCGGATGCGCCGGCCAACGCGCGCGTCTCGCTGCGCGGCGTGAACGACGCCAAGTTCCGGCGCCAGGTCGTGCCTGGCGACCGCCTGCGGCTGGAGATCTCGCTCGGACGGCGGCGGTCGTCGCTGGCGCGGGCGCAAGCCGTGGCGTTCGTCGGAGACCAGGTCGTGGCGGAAGCCGAGCTGCTGCTCGGCCTCGTGCCGGACCGGACGGAAATCGATCCGTCGGCGATCGTGCATCCCCTCGCGCAAATCGGCGAGGGGACGACGATCGGCCCGCACGCCACGATCGGCGCCCACGTCCGGATCGGCGCCAACTGCCGCATCGGCGCCTCGGCCGTCATCGACGGCTGGACCGAGATCGGCGACGAGTGCGAGATCTATCCGTTTGCGTCAATCGGCCAGGCGCCGCAGGATCTCAAGTTCCGCGGCGAAGAGACGCGTCTGACGATCGGCCGCCGGAACATCTTCCGCGAGTTCGTCACCGTTCACCGTGGAACCCAGGGCGGCGGGGGCAGGACCACGATCGGCAACCGGAACGTCTTCATGGCCTACGTGCACGTGGCCCACGACTGCCATGTGGGAGACGACACCATCTTCGGGAACATGGCCACGCTCGGCGGGCACGTGACGGTGGAAGACTGCGTGAACATCAGCGCGGGATCCGGCGTCCACCAGTTCTGCCGCGTCGGGCGCCATGCCTTCATCGGCGGCTACTCGGTGGTCACCAAGGATGCGCTGCCGTACGCGCGGACCGTCGGCAGCCGCCCGGCGCGGATTTATGGCGCGAACACCATCGGCCTCGTGCGTCGCGGCTTCACGCCGGACGTCGTCACGAAGGTGAGGCGATCGTTTCGCTACCTGCTCCAGTCGAAGCTGAACACGACGCGGGCGCTGCAGCAGATCCAGCGGGACCAGTCGCTCGCCTGCGACGAGGTCCAGTACCTGATCGACTTCATCCGCACGTCGCAGCGCGGCGTCATTCTCCGGCGCGCGTCCCGGCGCGCTGCGGAAGTGGTCGCGGACGAGTAAGAACGCGTCATGGCTGATGGCTCAGGTCTGATGGCTGATGGAAGATGGGCAGCTGTCGCCACCATGGGCCATATGCCATTAGCCATCAGCCATTAGCCATGCGTCTGGGCCTCATCGCAGGGAACGGCCGCTTCCCTTTTCTGGTGCTGGACGCGGCCCGTGTCGCCGGCCACGACGTCACCGTCATCGCCCTCAAACAGGAAACGTTTCCCGAGCTCGCCGAGGAAGCGGCGCGTCCACCCGCTGCGGCGTTCCACTGGATTTCGCTCGGTCAGCTCGGGACCCTCATCGGCGTCCTGAAGGATGCCGGGGTCACGCAGGCGCTGATGGCCGGCCAGGTCAAGCACACGAAGCTGTTCTCCGACATCATGCCGGACACGACGCTGGCCGGCGTCCTGATGCGGCTCGAGGCCAGGAACACGGATGCGATCATCGCCGGCATCGCCGACGCCCTGCGCGATCGCGGTATCGAGTTGATCGATTCGACGGCGTTTCTCGCGCCGCTGCTGGCGCGGCAGGGAGTCCTGACGCGCCGCGCGCCGACAGACGAGGAGCAACGCGACCTCGCGTTCGGCTACCGCGTCGCCGATGCCATTGCCGGGCTCGACATCGGCCAGACGATCGCCGTGAAGGCGGCGGCCGTCGTCGCGGTGGAAGCGATGGAGGGGACCGACGCGCTGATCGCGCGCGCCGGCCAGCTCGCCGGCCACGGTGCCCGCATCATCAAGGTGGCGAAGCCGAATCAGGACATGCGCTTCGACGTGCCGGTCGTGGGCGTCTCGACGATCGAGGCGATGAAGGCCGCCGGTCTGTCGCTCCTGTCCGTCGATGCCGGGAGAACGCTGATGATCGACGGTGACGCGATCATCAAAGCCGCGGACGAGGCGGGCATCTGCATCCTCGGCCGAAGCGAGCGACTCCCGTGACGAATTCAAAAGACACCACGAAAAATACGAAAACACGAAAAACACGAAACGCCAAGATTTTTTGGGGTTTCGCGTCTTTCGAGTCTTTCGTGTATTTCGCGGCGCTGGTGTGATGCGCCTTCGCGTCGCCGTCATCGGCGTCGGCTACCTCGGGAAGCATCACGCGCGGATACTGTCCTCGATGCCGGAGGTGGAGCTGGTCGCGGTCGTCGACACGAATCGGCCGCGTGCAGAGGAGATCGCCGTGTCGAACCGGGCGCAGCCGTTGTTCGATTTCCGCGATCTGCTCGGACGCGTGGACGCCGTGACGCTCGCGGTGCCGACCGGGATCCACCGCGACATCGCGCTGCCGTTTCTGCAGGCGGGCGTGCCGGTGCTCGTGGAGAAACCGATGGCGCGGTCGCTGGCCGAGGCCGACGAGATGATCGCGGCCGCCGCCGGCGCGAGCGTGGCGCTCGCCGTGGGGCACACCGAGCGATTCAACCCGGCGCTTGCCGCCGCGCGCCCGCTCGTCGCCGACCCGCGCTTCATCGAGGTCCATCGGCTCGGTGCGTTTCCCGAGCGCAGCCTCGACATCGACGTCGTCTTCGACCTGATGATTCACGACCTCGACGTGGTGCTCTCCGTTGTGAGCTCCGATGTCGAATCGCTCGAGGCCGTCGGCGTGCCGGTCGTCACCAACCGCGTCGACATCGCCAACGCGCGGCTGCGCTTCGCCAACGGGTGCATCGCGAACCTCACCGCGAGCCGCATCAGCCGCGATCGCGTGCGGAAGATCCGCGTCTTCCAGACCGCCGCGTACCTGTCGATCGACTACGCGGCGCAAACGGTCGAGGTCTGGCGGCTGGTGAAGGGCGCCGGACCGGCGGCGACGATCGAACGCGAGGAGATCGAGGTGGCGAGCGAAGAGCCGCTCAAGCGGGAACTGGCCGACTTCGTCGACGCCGTCGCGTCACGCCGCGCGCCGAAGGTCACGGGCGAGGCCGGCCGGCGCGCGCTCGCCGTGGCGCAGGCGAGTGTCGATAAAATGGCCGGCGATGAAATACCATCACGAAAACACGAGAGCCACGAAAACGTTGGCGATACGAAAGACACCGAAGACACGAACGACTCGAGAGAGAGCTAGCAGCCCGTGGTGAAAGTCCCGGCGTCGCACCGAGGCCGGCGAGGCGCCCCGGGTCCCCAACGCGGCAGCCGCGCTGGGGGCCCCGAATGCAGCCGGACTTTTACCACGGGCTGCCGGGAGGTGGGTTTCTGTCGTGCGTTTCGTGGTTCTCGTGTGGTTCGTGGGGAGGGTCCCTTGTGCAGTGCGAAGGCGTCAGGTGTAGCGCGAAGGCGTCAAGGAGCGCGAAGGCTTTAGCCGAGCGATATGTACTCAGACCTCAACGACTTCCTCGACGACCTCGAGAAACGCA
>QHWJ01000427.1 GCA_003222535.1 Acidobacteriota bacterium
GCCGTTATCGACGGTCTGCGTTTTCTGACGGGTAATCCTCGCCCACACCCGGAGCAGGCTGTCGGTCGTGCTGGGCCGGGACACGCCGTCGTTGTGCGGGATGCCGTCCGGGAAGACCTCGCTCGTCGGGACTTCGAGGGCGATCGAGAAGATGTTGAAGCCCGTGAACACGTCTTCGGCCGGCTGGTGGCGCGCGCCCGCGATGCCGCCGAGGTCATCCCGGCTCAAGTTGACCAGGTCGAAGATCCCCTTCTCGTCGAGTTGATAGGGATCGTCGAACTGGCCGGCGATGATCCGCCCGCCGTTCGACAGCGGCTGGATGAACGTGTTGACGAACGCCTGATCGTAGAGGCCTACTTCACGGCTCGTGGGATCGCCGGTCTGGTAACCCTTGAAGGGACCGAGACCGTAGATGAGCCGATCGGTCTGCGGGCCGTGGTTGTTCGGGAGGACGGCGAGATTGTTGCCGAGGACGACCGCGTCGCCGTCATCCGAACCGCGATGGTCGTCTGACTCCTGGTCGTCGTCCGAATCGCGATCGTCGTCCGAACCCACGATGCGCGTGACCTTCATGGTCTCGGTGCCGCCCGTGAGCTGCCAGAGAAGCTCGTTGCCGCCGCCCAGCGGATCCGTCGGACTCGGAGCCGCTTCGGGCGTGAGCCTGTTCTTGAACTCGACGCGGTAGACGACCTGGTCGCGGAGGCTCGCGCCCTTGGCAATGTGGAACTCGTAACGGTAGCCGTTGCACGCACGCAAGCCCTGGTTGCCCTGACCCGGCTCGTGGAGCGGGTTGAAGTCCATGATCAGATAGAGCTTGTCGTGAGCGCCGTTCGACACCCAGGCATAGGTATCGGTGTTGTCGGCGCAGGGCTCGTTGAGGATCGCCAGCGCCTCGCGATGGCTCGACCCGTGTACCGTGATTCCGGCCGCGGCGAGCACAGTCGCGGCGATCGCTCCCTTGAACACTCGTTTCATATCACTCTCCCTGCTGTGGCCTTTGAGGCCATGCCCACGTCCGATTTCACTCATCGATCCAGTTCATGGCTATCTACGTTCGGCTGGATGGATTGGATTGACGCGGGCTGATGAAAACGAGAAGCCCGGTACGAGCGGCGCGGCGCCAGGGCGGGACACGAGACGCTGCCGCACGTCAGGGTTCGGCGATTCGCGGACGTCCGCGGCTCGAGCAGTGCGAGCGCGATCGGCTCGTCGAACTACGTTCCTCGACCGTGATTGGATTTCAAGCGGCCGATTGTCCCGGCGGTGTCCTGGTCGATCGTCGTCGAGATGCCGCGGCCATGATGAGCGCCTGCTCACGTCGCCGGCGCCGCCGATCATCAATGCAGGGCGGTTTCAGATCGCGGTGCACGACGCCGGCTTCGTGCGCCGCCTGGAGGCCGCTCGCGCGCGCAGGGCGGATCGCCAATCGGCAACGCGCCGGCCGAAGTCGTCCAACCGGCCACACAAACGCGCCCCCCGGACGACCTTCTCCGATTGAGCCCGGAAGCCATGCCCGTTTTTCGCGGCCGAATCATGGCGCGGCTGTTGCGATCGCCCTTACCCTGCGTCCCCATCGTCCAGAGGCCTAGGACGTGGCCCTTTCAAGGCCAAGACATGGGTTCGAATCCCGTTGGGGACGCCACTTGATTCTCAGACGCCATTTCGTCGTTGTGTCGGCTTTGGCGTCGCCGCAGCAATAGATTTATTTCGCCATCAGCGGCGGGCCGACGCCGCGCTCACCGTGCCAAACCGCAAGGACCCTCACTTCGTGCTCACCTGGAACGTAGTAGACGTGATGTCGCGTCGCTCGCAGTAAGAGGCGACGTGTACCGTGGACAGGCGAGCGCCGATACGGGCGACCGATCTCTGGCGCGCGGGCGAGGATCTCGAACGCGTTGGACAGTTCGTCAAGAAAAAGATCGGGTGACGCGCGGCGATTCTCGCGCCACCAGTCGTCGATTGTGCGGATTTGAGCGTCAGCCTCGGGTGTAGTGGTGACCAGCAGCTTCACCGACGATGGCGCAGCTCGTCGAGGATTTCCGACGCCGGACGAAGACGACCGGCTTCAGCCGATGTCCACGATGCCGACAACGCCGCGTGCAGCGCGCGGCGCTCCTCGTCAGTGAGGTTGTCCCCTTCGTCGTCCGCGACGAGGTCGATGACCGTCCCCTCGGGGAGAGTCGTTGCCTCGTCTAAGATCAGGCGACCTTTCTCGACGCGAGCTCGGAACGGGCTCATGCCACTACTGTACGGCTTCGGAGACAGCCCGGCAAGTACTCAGGCCGCCTGGCGCAAGTCGTCGATCTGGTTGTGTTAGAAACTGAATTGGATCCCGATACGGGCAACCCGGGGGGCCA
>QHWJ01000428.1 GCA_003222535.1 Acidobacteriota bacterium
GTGCTGCTCTTCGCCGGCATCGCCGCTCTGCGCGGCGTGACGACGTCGTCTCCGAAGACGGTGCCGACGACACACGTCCGGCGCGGGCGCGTGCAGGTGACCGTCTACACGGTCGGCGATCTCCGCGCCTCGCGCGCGACCCAGCTGGCGGCGCCGGCGATGGGCGGCCAGCTGCAGATTGTCCACCTCGCCGGGACGGGCGACGCCGTCAAGGCCGGCGACGTCGTCGTCGAGTTCGACGCCGCGGAGCAGGAGTTCAACCTGGAACAGGCGCGGTTCGATCTGCAGCTCGCCGAGCAGGAGGTCGTCAAGGCTGACGCGCAGGCGGCGGTCCAGGTCGCCGACGACGAGGTGGCGTTGCTGCATGCGCGCTACGATGTGCGCCGCGCCCAGCTCGATGTCCAGAGCAATGAGCTCGTCAGCGCGATCAAGGCGCAGCAGAACGTGTTGACGCTCGATGAAGCGAACCAGCGCCTCGTGCAGCTCGAGGCCGACGTCAGGACCCACCGCGAGACGACGCACGCGTCGGCCGATGGCCTGCGTGAGAAGCGCAACAAGGCGCACCTCTCGGTCCAGGTCGCCGAGCGCAACATCGAGAGCCTCCATGTGCGTGCGCCCTTCGACGGTTTTGTCACCGTCCGCACGAATTTCCAGGCATTTGGCGGCATCTATTTCGGCGGCGCGATGCCCGACTACCGGGTCGGCGACGCGGCGTTTGCCGGCCAGCCGATCGCCGAGGTCATCGACTCCTCGCGAGTCGAGGTAACAGCCAAGCTCCCGGAGCAGGATCGGGCGAACGTCTCGCCGGGTCAGGCCGTCGAAGTCGCGGTGGACGCGCTGCCCGACGCGCCGCTGCGCGGCACGGTTCGCACCGTGAGCGGCGTCGCGTCACGCGGACTCTTCGATGCGGGCACGCGTCAGTTCGACATCGCGTTCGATGTCACCGGCAATCCGGCCGTGCGTCCCGGCGTGTCGGCGGCAATCGCCATCTCGGGACAAGCGTTCGACAACGTGCTCTACATCCCGCGGACGGCGGTGTTCGACATAAGCGGCCGGACCACCGTGTACATCCGCTCGGGCGGCGGTTTTGATGCGAAAGAAGTGCGCGTCCGCGCGTGGACCGACAGCGTCGCGGTGGTCGAGAACATCGAATCGTCGGCCGAAGTGGCGCTCGTCGACCCGAATACGCCTTCGGGCGCCCGTCGAAAGACCCAGCCGACAGCGCCGCAGCGCGCCTCTCGATGACTTCCGTCCTGTGGCTGCCCGACCTCGGGCGCAGCGTCGACAACCTGCTCCTCCACAAGCTGCGCACCCTGCTGACCATGCTCGGCATGATCTTCGGCGTCGCCGCGGTCGTCGCCATGCTGTCGATCGGCGCGGGCGCGCAGCAGCAGGTCATGGCGTTCATCGAAGATCTCGGCGTCCGGAACCTGATCGTCGAAGCGCACGAGACGACCGAGTTTCAGGCCTATCAGAAAGTGCGTCAGCAGTCGCCGGGGCTGACGTTCAAGGACGTCCGGGCGATGCAGGCGACCGTTCCCGGCCTCGACATGCTGTCGCCGCGCAAGCGATTCACGCCGTCGCAGGTGATGCCGAAGCCGCAGGGTGAATTGCCGGTCGTCTACGGCGTCGAGCCGAGCTACCAGCAGATCGCCGGGCTGAAGATCGCGTCAGGCCGCTTCTTCACGCCGCAGGAGGCGTCGCATGCCGCGCCGGTGTGCGTGCTGGGTGAAGCCGCGCGCGTGCGCCTGTTCGGACTGGCCGATCCGCTCGGACAGTTTGTCAAAGTGAACGGGCAGTGGTATCAGGCAATCGGCGTCGCCGGAGCCCAGGCGGTTGCGCAGAGCGAGCTCGCCGGCCTGCCGGGGCAGGATCGCAACAACGTGCTGTACGTCCCGACCGGCGCCGCGCTGCTCAGGCTCGAAGACAACTACAGCCAGTTCCGCGACGATGTGGACGGCGTCTACATCCGTCTCAAGCCCGACGCCGACGTCCTCGCGGCGGCGGCGACCGTCCGCGGGATCCTCACCGCGTCGCATCGCGGCGCCGACGACTACGCGCTCATTGTTCCCGCGGAGCTCCTCGCCGAACAGCAGCGTACCAAGCGCATCTTCGACATCGTCATGGTCGCGCTCGCGTCCATCTCGCTGCTGGTCGGCGGCATCGGCATCATGAATATCATGCTCGCCAGCGTCCTCGAGCGGACGCGCGAGATCGGCGTCCGCCGCGCCATCGGCGCGCGCCGCACCGATATCATCAGGCAGTTCGTCATGGAAACAACGCTGATCGCGGTCGCCGGCGGCACGATGGGGCTGCTGCTCGGCGCGTCGATGTCGCGCCTCATCGCGAGCTTCGCGGGCTGGTCCACCATCATCAGCAGCGGGTCGCTGGCGCTTGCCTTTTCCGTGTCCGTGCTGATCGGTCTGGTGTCCGGCGTCTATCCAGCTATGAAAGCCTCACGCCTCGACCCGGTGCAGGCTCTCCACTACGAGTAGGGGTACGGGCGCCCGTTGCGTGATGCATATTGCGCTGTCACCGGAGCGAGCAGCGCCCACGTCGCGCGATCGCGCCACGAGAACGGATCGATCCGCACGCGGCTGCGGTAGAACGCCAACTGACAGCCGACAGCGTCGTGCATGCACACGACCGACCGGCTCTGTATGCCTGTCATGACAGATGTATGCATTATAGAATTCCGATGAAGGCACCACGATGCCCAGAGCGCGAGCACTCACACGAAAGGCGTTTTTCGTCGATCCTCGCGCCTTGCGGCGCGCCAGAAGGGCGCTGGGCGTTCGACTGATGCCGAGGCCGTCCGGCTGTCGCTCGATCATGTGGCCGAAATGCATGCGTTCTGGCGGTTCATGGCCAGGAGCCGCAGGAGCCTCAAGCCCGGAAGTCTAGCAGAGGATGCAGACGGCCGGGCGACGCCTGCGGCATCCGCATGAATCCTGACCCCGCGCGCGAAGTTCTTGACACGCGCTGTTGGCGAGCACAGTATCGACCGATTCACAAAAGGCGGCGATCACGGTGATCACCAGCACATCGCGTCGCCGCCCGGCACAACATCACAGCGCACATTGTCGTACCCAACCTGGCGATGTCGGAACATGCCCGGCCTGGCCGCCGTGCTCTCGCGAGAGAAACCGTGGGAACAGCCGCCGCCGGGAGCGCAGTGAAAGCCGCGAGTTGACGTGACGAAGACACTCCTTCGAATCGGCTGTCTCGTGTCCAGCCTCGGCTCAGCGCTGACCGTCGCGGCGTGGCAGGACGCTCCGGCGTCGACGGGAACCGCGCCGCTCGTGTACGTCGCCGAAGTCGACAGCATCATTCATCCGGTGTCGGCCGAATACATGATCGAAACGATGGAGCTCGCCGATCGCAACGGCGCGACGCTCATCGTGTTCACGCTGCGCACACCCGGCGGTCTCGTGGACTCCACGCGTTCCATCGTCTCCCGCATGATCGCGGCGAAGACCCCGGTCGCCGTCTTCGTCGCGCCGGCCGGCGCGCGCGCCGCGTCGGCGGGTTTCTTCCTCACGATCGCCGCCGACATCGACGCGATGGCGCCGGGCACGCATATCGGCGCCGCTCATCCGGTTTCGGCCGGCGGCGAGAAGATGGATGACACGATGGCAAAGAAGGCGGCGGAAGATGTGGCCGCCTACGCTCGCACCCTCGCGAGCCATCGCCATCGAAACGCGACACTCGCCGCCCTCGCCGTCACGGAGAGCCGCGCGTTCACCGAAGAAGAAGCGCTCGGTGCTTCGCCGCCGTTGATCGATCTCGTGGCCGCAGACATTCCCGATCTGCTGGAGCGACTGGACGGCCGGGCCGTCGCGCGATTCGACGGCTCGACCGTCGTGCTGAGGACGCATGGTGCTCGCATGGTTCCCGTGACCATGAGCCTCCGCCAGCGAGCGCTCAGCGCCATCGCGCACCCGAACGTGGCGTACCTGCTGTTGAGCCTGGGTACGCTGGGCCTCACGATCGAGCTGTGGAGCCCGGGGGCGGTGCTTCCCGGAGTCGCGGGAGGGCTCTGCCTGTTGCTGGCGTTCTTCGCGCTGCAGATGCTGCCGGTGAATTACGCCGGGCTCCTGCTGATGCTGTTCGGTCTCCTGCTCCTCGCGCTCGAAATCAAGGTCCCGAGCTACGGCGTGTTGACGGTGGGCGGCCTGGCCAGCCTGGTGTTCGGGTCGATGATTCTGATGGACACGCCCATTCCCGAGCTCCAGTTGAGCCTGCGCGTCGTGCTGCCGGTGGCCCTGGCGTTTGCCGGCATTGCCGTGTTCCTCGTCCGAGGTGGGTCGAGCGATGACCGCCATCGGCCCCGGGACAACCGGACGCGTCGCAACGCACGGCGAAATCTGGCAGGCGGCGTCGGAGGAATCCATCCCCGAGGGCGCGCGCGTTCGCGTCACGCGCGTGGACGGGCTGCTGTTGTGTGTTCGCAAGGATTGAGGTCGCGCCATGGTGATTCCACCCGTCCTGATCGTGCTCTTCATCGTCGTCCTCTACGTCGTCAGCTCGATCAAGATCCTGGCGGAGTACGAGCGGGGCGTGATCTTCCGGCTGGGGAAGCTGCTGCCTCATCCGAAAGGCCCCGGCGTCATCCTCGTCTTTGCGCCAATCGACCGCATGGTCCGGGTGGGACTCCGCACGGTGGTCTTCGACGTGCCGGCGCAGGATGTGATCACGCGGGACAACGTCTCGGTGAAGGTGAGCGCGGTCGTCTACTTTCGTGTGATCGACGCCCTCAAGGCGGTCGTCGAAGTGGAGAACTACAACTACGCGACGTCGCAGTTGTCGCAGACGACGCTCCGGAGCGTGTTGGGACAGGTGGAGCTGGACGATCTGTTGTCGCAGCGCGAGCGCCTGAATCAGCATCTCCAGCAGATCCTCGATCAACGAACCGACCCCTGGGGCATCAAGGTGTCGGCGGTCGAGGTCAAGAACGTCGATCTGCCGGCCGACATGCAGCGCGCGATCGCGAGGCAGGCCGAGGCCGAACGGGAGAAGCGCGCGAAAATCATCCACGCGGCGGGAGAATTCGAAGCCTCGGAGAAGCTCTCGCAGGCCGCGACCGTGATTGCCGCCGAACCGGTCGCGATCACCCTCCGCTACCTGCAAACGCTGACCGAGATCGCCGCGGAGAAGAACTCGACCATCGTCTTCCCGCTGCCGATCGAGATGCTGCACTTGCTGCGGCAGATCACGGGCGTTGAGCCGAAGGGCCCGGCTGCGGCTTGATCAGTGACGAGCAACCGACGCTCAGAGGGCCTGCGGGATTGACTTGAAGACCCTGTGACTGCGACGAAGGAGCGTCGCAAGAGACTGGAACAGATTTGATCACGCGGCAGGCAACCTGGCGACCTTCAGTTTCTTGCGGCGTCGTTCCACGTGCCAGAGGTCGTGTTGGATCTGCTGGTTCATCCAGGTCTCGGCCGTCGTGCCGAAGGCGAGCGACAAACGCACAGCCATCTCGGGGCTAATCCCGCCGCGGCCGTTCAAGATGCCCGACAGTGTCTTGCGGCTGACGCCCAGCGCGCGAGCAGCTTGGGTGACAGTCAGTCCTAGCGGCTTCAGGCAGAGTTCTCGGAGCACTTCGCCAGGGTGCGGCGGGTTGTGCATCTTCATTGGTCGACCTCAATGATAATCTTCGTAATCAGTGTAACGTATACGGTTACAGATCGCAATCCGGCTAACCTCCGCATGCAGCCGTCGGCGCCGCGAGATCGAGCGCGCCGCGGCTGATGCGAAGCGGTTTATGTGAACCCGTCATGAAAACAAGACGAAAGATCATCGTCTACATCGCGACGAGCGCGGACGGCTACATTGCCAGGCCGGACGGTGACGTCGAATGGCTCAATCGCCGGCCTCGCACCGTCGATTACGGCATGCGCGAGTTCTACCCGACAATCGACACGATTCTCTGGGGACGAAAGACCTATGACTGGCTTCTGAACTATTACAAGAAAAGGGGCAAAACGAAGGGTCTATTCGACACGAAACTCGCCAACTACGTGTTCTCGCGGAAGCGTCGAAAACTGTCGGCGCCGGGGGTTGAACTCGTATCAGAGCGGGTGAAGGCATTCGCGCAGCGTCTGCGTGCAACACCGGGAAAACAGA
>QHWJ01000236.1 GCA_003222535.1 Acidobacteriota bacterium
ATCTCGTTCCGCCATTAGTGAACGCGAGGCTCGTCAGTCGGTTCGCCGCGTCATAGCCGTAACTCGTCACGCCGCCGTTCGGGAACGTCACCGACGTCCGGCGGCCCGGCATGTAGGCGATCGCATGGCTCTGTGGATCGGTCACGGACGGCAGGTTGACGATCGAAGCTGCGGCCGATCGTGCCGGCGAGCGAATCGCTCACCCTTGGTGGGCCGATCGATCGTATCGTACACCGCCGGGCCGGTCCGTCAAGCGGATCGGTGACCGCAACCGGCCGGCCCGCGCTGTCCGCGAACTGCGAGCCGACCTTGCCGAGCGCATCGGTCACGCTCGCGAGTTTTTCCGCCATCGTGCGCAGGCTTGTCGTGTGCGAGAGCGGGT
Organism: Acidobacteriota bacterium; assembly: GCA_003222535.1. Taxonomy (GTDB): domain Bacteria; phylum Acidobacteriota; class Vicinamibacteria; order Vicinamibacterales; family CAVVIG01; genus QHWJ01. The sequence continues at coordinate 383 of QHWJ01000236.1, forward strand.
CTACTACGATCAGGAGATCGCGGTTGCCGAACGCCTCGGCGTCCACTGAGACGACTTCTACCCGAGCATTCTCGGATGTCAGATCCGTGTCGACGGTCCATCTACATCAAGGGTGCCAAGCTCCCGAATCAACTCTTCGACTGTTTTGACATTGGCAAGGTCGATCGCCTTGCCTTTCCGCTTTGCAGTCGACAGGGCATACTGCACCAGTTCATCCAAAGGATCGTCCAGCGAGCCAATGAGCTTGTCGGGTGCCAGTTCCTTCTCAAAGCGATCACTAGGCCGAAGGCGATCAGGAGGTACTTTCAGAATTCTCGCGGCGTCATGCCAATACCGAAGCACGACATCCTTCCTCAACCCGAACTGGGCAAAATAGCGCGCGTAAATCTCATCATCGCTGATCGACGGTCGCTGGCCAAGAATGCTTCGCCGCTTCGCGGCGGTCCTTCGGCGCGACAGAGAATTGAGCGCGGTGACGACAGCGATGGAGAGCAGGATGCCAACATACGCTAGCCAGTTGTTCATGACGTTTTATGAGGTTTTTCTGCCACGATGTAGCCAGGCATTGGGCCGCGCCGATTGCCAGGTAGTCTCCGTAACCGATCCACGCTGCGTTAGACAGTCGACCGAGAGCTCGCAACCCAGTCATTCCCGTCAGCTGCTGCACCACGCTCGGAATCGTCGTATAAGGACTCGAGCCCATCACTTGGGGGTACCCGAACCAGGTCTTGGGCAACGATGCGCCAAGCAACGTCAGGCTCAGATCTCCAGTCACGCCAAGTTTGTCCCAAGATGACATACAGTCAGCCATGTCTTTGAGTCGATCCTTATCCTTCGGCTGTGCGCCCTGAGGATTCGGCGGCTGGCCGCTGCCACCTTGTCCTCCTCCCCCGGCTCCGCCACCACCGCCGCCACCACCACCGCCCCCTCCGCCTCCGTCACTATCGTTGGGATTGTCTGCTTTCAGCCCCAGCGCGTCGCTGAACGTTGCCGGATTGTCACCAGCGTAGGCGGTCGCATTGATCCCGCCCGCCAATCCGATCGGGTCGTCGCTGATGAAGCGCCCGAGCGTTGGCGAGTAGTAGCGCGCGCGGTAGTAGAAGAGGCCCGTGCCGTCGTTCTCGCGGCCGGTAAACTGCGTCGCGTTGCCGCTCCCGGCGCCGGTCACACTCACCTGGCCGAACGGCCCATACGTGTACTGCGTTGTGATAACGCCGGACCAGTTGGTCAACGCCACCACCGACCCCAGTGCATCGCCGAGCAGGCTGAACGTCCCCGCTCCGTCGGTCCGCACGAACGTCTCGTCAAGGCGCAACCCCGTGATCAGATTCGCTGTCGGCGACAGCGACGCATCCAGTTCCTAGACCGTGTTCAGCCCGTCATAGAGGTACTTCGTCGTCGTGCTGCCGACCGTTCGCGTTGACCGCCGCCCGAACGGGTCGTACGCGAAGCTGGCCGTCGTCCCGCCGCTGATCGCGGTCAGCTGGTTCCGGGCGTTCCACGTGTAGGTGTTGACGCCGTCGCTCGTCAGGTTCCCCGCCGGATCGTAGGTCGGCGTCGCCGCGTCCCACTGCGTCAGCCGATTGGCCGCGTCCACCGTGGCCGACGTCACCGCCGCCGGCAACACCGTGGCCGCGAGGCTGCCGCCCATTGCCGTCCGGTTTCCCGCCGCGTCGTACGTGTAGCTGAGATCGCCGAGCGTGGTCCCGCCGTTCGTGAACGTGAGGCTCGTCAGCCGGTTCGCGGCGTCATAGCCGTAGCCCGTGACGACGCCGTTCGGGAACGTCACCGACGTCCGGCGGCCCGCCGCGTCGTACGTGAAGGTGAGCGATCGCCCGTGTGGGGACACGAGTTGAGGTCAGATCACCGCTTGAGTTTCGGACCAGCGTCACCTTGTTCCCGAGACGATCGCGCATTCCAACAAGCGCGGCCTGGGCCGGCAGTGTTTTCTGGAACGAGTTCGGGAACGTGTACACCAGCCCGTTCTTGAACCGGAGATCCCACTCATCGCGAATGACGGTGCCTGCCGGAATACGTAGTTCTAACCCGGGCAAACGTGGCGTCGTCACGATCATTTCAGCGGTGGTTGGCGACGGGACGCTGACGGCGTGCGCCGTGTCGAGCTTCGTCATCCAAATCGTGTAAGAGAGTGCCGTCGTACGACTGGCCAAAACGTCCACTGCCACCTCGTAAAAACCATAGGTGCGTCCGCCGCGTGAGGCGGAACGTGCGTCGATATGCATGGCGTGGTGTCCTGCACGCAGATTGGTCAGCAAAAACCGTCCTGTTCGATCGCTAATGGCGGACTGGTCATTGATCTCCAGCGTGACCCCTTCAAGCGGCGCACCGTTGAGGCGGAGGACCTGGCCGGCCAACGCCGTGACACCGGGGTTGGCGCGGAGTGGTGGAAGAGTCCCCGACGACGAGGCGCGACTTTGGTCACCGTCGTCATGCGATTACGCTTTCAATAACGCAAGTCAGATCACGCCACTGACAGCACATTTATTTTAGATACGGCTCGAATGAGAACCTTCGCCGCACGTTCCGAGCGCGATACTCTTACGCGCTTTCACACCGACACCCGCTGTCGCGCCCTCTCCCGTTCAAGCTCGTCGGCGGACGCCACAGCGATAGCGTGATCTTGTCGGTCGGGGTGTCGAATGTGCGGTAGGGATTCTCGAGGTCGACAAGACCCGCGCCGGCGGCGACGAGTTGCTCGAGGGCGTACGCAGTCTCGATCGCCTCGCGATCAAGCCGCGATTGCTCCGACATCACGAGCGCACCTGGAAGGTCGGTCGAGGTCTGAGGTTAGATCGCTCAGGCTTCGTGCTTCGTGCGTTGAACTTCGCTAGAATCGCACCGATGACACCAAACCGGCTCCTTCTACCGACGATCGTTTGTGCGATCGGGGTCTCGCCCGCGACGCTGCCGCAAACCATCAACCCCTCGGCGCGCGAGATCCTGAACGGCGCCAGACCGCTCTTGACGGCGGAGATCGCCAGCGTCCTCGAGGCCGCTCGTCACGCGATCGACGGAAGAACCTGCAGGCTGTCGTACCAGCCGGGCGGGCCGGGTCCTGAGGTCCTCATGGGATCGAACGGCCGTCCGAGGTTCGTGCGGGCGGTCAGCGGCTTCAACTCGATCGCAGGCAGCATGTGGACCAGCACGTCGAGCAGCGGTAGCGTCTCGACGGTGCAGCCCCCGCAGGAAACGCACGTCGACGTCGTCTCCTTCACCGAGTACACGAACGCGCCCGCCCGATCCTGCGGCGGGGCCACGCTCGGCGGCGAGCTCGTGATCGAGTACGAGCGTCGCAGCATCGACAATCAGTGGACGGTCAAGGCGCGTACGCGGACCTCGCAGGAATTGGCGGCGCCGATCTTCGACATCCTCGCGGGCGCGACGCCGGTCGAGAGCGGCGGGCGCCGTCAAATCGGCGAGCGCCCGGCCCGCAGCCTTGTTGCGCCGTGGCCGTTGCCTTCCGACGCCCAGCCTGCCTCGCCGCTCCCGCCCGGCGTCACCCAGTCGCTCTGGATCGACACCGACTCGCTGCTGCCGCTTCGCTGGTCGATCTCGATGCCGGCGATGCCCGGCCGCGGCATGCCGGCGATTCCCGATTACGGACTCTCGTTCACGTACGACCCGTCACTCGATGTGCGGCCGCCCGACGGCGTCGCGCGGCCCGATTGCGTCCGGTAGCCACGAAAGACACGAAAACCCGAAAGACACGAAACAGGTTGATCTTTTCGTGCTCGAACACGCGAACACGCGAGCAGGTTCAGGGTTCATGGTTCAGGGTTCAAGGTTCGTTCGGGTTCTGAGTTCAAGGTTCCGGAGTTCCAGGTGTGCGCTTCGCGGTTGGTTCGGAACCCTGAACTCCGAACGCCTGAACCTTGAACGTTTGAACCCGAACCGAGAACGAACCTTGAACCTTGCACCCTGAACCTTGAACCGAGCGCGCGCTGGTGCTCGTTCGGGTTCTTCAGTGTATTTCGTCTTCTTGTGGTGTGGTTCCAAGCCAGCTGACCGAGATGACATGGCACTGACCGCGACCATGTACAACTTCGACATCGAGCTCGCGGACGCGGACCGCCGCGTCTACGAGTCCCTTGCGCTTCGCGTCGCCCGCCATCCGTCGGAGTCAGCGGAGTATCTCGTGACGCGCGTGCTCGCGTATGTGCTGGAGTTCGCCGAAGGCATTGAATTCTCTCGCGGGGTGTCGGATCCGGAGGAGCCGGCGCTCGCGGTCCGCGACCTGACCGGCGCGATCACGACCTGGATCGAGATCGGGACGCCGGACGCCGCACGGCTGCACAAGGCGTCCAAGGCAGCGGCGCGCGTCGTCGTCTACACGCACAAGGATCCGGATCAGTTCCTGCGGCGGCTGGCCGGCGAGAGGATTCACCGGGCCGCGGCGCTCGATCTGTACGCGATCGATCGCGGTCTCATCGCGGCGCTCACCGCCCGGCTCGAGCGTCGGGTCGCGTTCAGCCTCTCGGTTACCGACCGGGAGCTGTATGTCTCGATCGGCACCGATACGCTCACCGGGACGGTGACCCGCTTGCAGCTGGCCTGACGGCAACCCCACGGCGCGGCCATGGCAGATGGCTAATGGCTAAGGTTGAGGGCGGACGCCTGCGCCATCTGCCATTCGTGATTGAGCCATCAGCCATTAGCCATCAGCCATAACATGGGTCCGCACGTATCCCCCGGGCCCAGGGTGCTCTGGCAGCCCACTACGGAAACTCTCGCAGACACCCGGCGCGCGGGTGTAGTATCACTCCGTCCGGGAAGGCTGTACCTATTACCGAAACACGAGGAGCACCCGCATGTCACAGCATGATGGCCTGAATCGAAGAGCGTTCCTGAGAAACGCGGGAATGACAGCCCTCGTGGGCGCGGTCGGAACAAATTCCTCGGCGGCCGCCGTTGCCGCCGGCGCCGCGTTCGGTGCCCCGGATCCGCACGGCAAGTACGATTTCGACACACCGTACAATCGTTTCGGGACCGACAGCGTCAAGTACGACCAGCAGATCAGGATCTATGGCAAGGACAGCGTCCAGGTGGGCATGGGTATCGCTGACATGGACTTCCGGGCGGCGCCTGCGATCACCAAAGCGCTGACCGAGCGTCTCCAGCATGAGAACTGGGGCTACCTCGACATGCCGAAATCCTTCGCCGAGGGCATCGTCAGCTGGAACAAACGCCGCTACGGCATCAATATCAATCCTGATTCGCTCGTGATTACGACCGGCGTCCACCCCGGCCTCATCGCCGCGCTGAGGACGTTTTCGCCGCCGGGAACCAAGGTCCTCCTGAACACGCCCACCTACAACGGCTTCTACGGGGACCTCACCTACACCGGAACCATCCCGGAGGAGAATCCGCTGAAGCTGGTCAACGGCCGCTATTCAATCGATTTCGAGGATTTCGAACGCCGCATCAGCCACAACACCAACACCTTCATCCTCTGCAATCCGCAGAACCCGACGGGCAACTGCTGGTCGGCCGAGGATTTGACGCGGCTCGGTGAAATCTGCCTGCGGCGTCGCGTGGTGGTGCTTGCCGACGAGATTCACTGCGATTTCGTCACCAAGGGCAACAAGTACACGCCGTTCGCCAGCCTCCCGAACAAGGCGATCGTCAACAACAGCATCACGTTCAAGGCCGCGAGCAAATCGTTCGGTCTGGCGGCGATGAAGTGCGCCTGGTTCTTCTCCGACAACGCCGATTACATCGCCAAGGTGAAAGCCAACAACCGGGCCGATCTGACGACGATGGGCATGATTGCCAGCCGGGCCGCGTACGCCGGAGGCGAGGAGTGGCTCGATCAATGCGTGGCGTACATTGATGGCAACCACGACTACGTCGAGTCGTTCATCAGCGCGAATATACCGCTCGTCAAGGTGGTGAAGCCGCAGGGCACGTATCTGTCCTGGCTGGACATCAGTCAGGTCGCCAACAAGATTGGGGCGAAGCAACTGGCCGCCGAGGCAAACAAAAACAGAGCGGCGTCGATGAAACCGCTGGCGCCCGAGCAGATGGTCGAGCAGTACTTCGTGAAGAGCGCGAAGGTCCACATGAACGCCGGCTCGTCGTACGGCTACGGCGGGGAAGGCCACATGCGGATGAATATCGCGACGTCGCGCAAAACTCTCGAGTTGGCGCTCAACAACCTGGCGACTGCGTTGAAACGCACGACGTCTTCAGCAGCGTAGCTCCCGTAAGGGCTAATGGCTAATGGCTAATGGCTAATGGCTGATGGAATCCGTCATCAGCCAGCCATCAGACAGCAGCCAGCCATTGGCCATCAGCCATCAGCCATCAGCCATGATGTGATTCATCGCTGCGGGCAGGTCGACGGTCCGCGCCGTTTGACCACGGCCGCCGGGCCGAACCTCGCGACGATGTCGACGTTCGTACGGATATCCCGGGGAAGCGCGTCGAAATCGTCGGCGACGGCGAACGGCAGGCCGTTCGGCAGAATCCATCGGTCCAGCGCTTTCTTCGGCTCGAACGTGTCGTCGTTGAGGGCGCGGCCGGAGGCGCGCGGGTGGCCGAAGACCGCCAGGTGGAGCCAGTACGCGGTGTAACCGTCGATGACCAGGTAGTCGATGCAGGCGGGAGGTATCCTGGCGCGCGCCCACTGCGCCGCGACAAGCGCCGCCTGCGTGACGACCGGCCTGGGCCGCGGCGCGGCGATGAGAGGCCGCGCCACGGCAATCCCGAGGGATGCGACGAGCAGCCACGCCAGAGGCGCCGATCGAATCCCTGTTCGTCCAACGGCGCGAACGGCCGCGCGCCAACCAGCGGCGAGCGTCAACGCGATCGCGATCCCCAGCGGATAAATCGCCAGGTAGAACATTTTGAGCGCCAGGTACGGCGCGGCGGCGCCGCTGGCGTGCGCCGTCGCAAAGAGCGCCGCCGCCTGAAGCGCGATGGCGGCCAGGAGCAAGGTCACCGTCCGCGCTCGGCGCTCGGTCGCGCAGCACAAGAACCCCGCCGCCGAGAGCGCGATGAACCACCAGCCGAGCACGCCGGCGGTGGGCCATATCGCGAAGCCGCCGGTGCCGGCCATCCGAAACCCGCCGGCGTGGCGGGTGCCGTGCACGGCGGCGGTCGCCGCGATCGGGACGGTCGCGATCGCCAGATGCTGCAGCCGGTCCAACCAGGAGAGCCGCCCGTGCAGCAGCATCACCGCCGCGAGCAGGACCAGCAGCGGACCGGCCGACACGGGCCAGGTCAGGAACGCGGCAGTGCCGGACAGGGAATAGAACACCAGCGCGCTCCGCGTCGGGCTCGCGTCCCACACGAGGACCGCCCACCACATCGCCACGGCGAACAGCTCCGAGAGGACCTGCGCCACGAACGACTGCTCGGTGAACGAGCCGATGAAATACGTGCGCGGAAGAAACAGCAGCACGATGGCCGTCAACGCGAACGGGATGCGCGGGATGTCGCCATCCACGGCGTCGAGCAGCCGCAGCGCGATGAGCAGCACGAATCCAGTCTTGAGCGCGACCGACCAGGCCACGACCGGATAGAGCGCGTGGAGCGCGTCGCTCCGAAACCACGCGCCCGTCAGCACGGCGAGCAGATGCACGCCGGGCGTGTAGTCGATCATCTCGCCGAGATACTCGCTGAGCCTCACGTCGTGCACGAGACGCTGGTGGCGCTCGATGTACTCGATGAGCGCGAGATGATGCGCGAGGTCCGGACCGCTGCCAGTCGGCAGCAGGTCCGGCCGCGCAAGCCACAGCAGCCACGCGAACATGCCGCAGACAAGGGCGCCGAACGCAACGAGCGCGGGGGCGGCAGGGGTCGCGCGTCGCCCGAGACAGAGAAACGTAGCGGCCGCTGCGATCGCCGACGGCAGCAGGATCGCGAGCGGCACGATCCTGAAGCCGAGCCAGTCCGCCAGATATGCGGCGATGATGGACGAGGCGAGAAAAGCGAGAGCGGACGCGGCAACAGCCTCCGCGCCGACGAGCGGCATGGCAACAGAGCTTATCATCCGCCCACAGGTGCGAGGTGCGAGGTGCGACTTCAGCCGAGCGAGATGGAGCGCGAAGGCTTCAGCCGAGCGAGAAGGAGTGCGAGGCGCGGGGGTGCGAGCGTGCGGCAAAGTGCGGAGGGGAGTTGATGTTCATCGGGCATTTCGGGCTCGGGTTCGGCGCGAAGAAAGCGGCGCCCGCGGTTTCTCTCGGCACGCTCTTCGCCGCGGGCCAGTTCGCCGACCTCCTGTGGCCGACGCTGGTGCTGATCGGCGTCGAGCACGTGGAGGTCCAGCCAGGGGCGACGAGGATGACGCCGCTCAATTTCGTCAGCTATCTGCGCTCGACAGTTGCGCGCGATCGCGCGGGCTCGATCGGGTTGTGGTCGCTCGTGGGATTCCTGCTCGTCGTCTATCTCGCCAGCGCGTTCGGACCGCCGCCGCCGACGGCCGCGGCCGTCGCATGGTCGGCGCAGGCGATGTGGCTGCTCGTGGCCTGGGCGTTCCGGGTGGACAATCACAGAACGCCGCAGCGGAATTGAACGAAATGCGAGGTGCGATGGTGCGAGGTGCGTCAGGCGTTCCAGTCCCCACGCAGGAAGCCGAGCGCCGTCTGGACGAACGCCGGCGCCATCGGGCCGAAGATCGGGCCATGGCCGCCGTTGGGCACGATCCACAGATGCGACGCCGGGATGGATCGGAACAGCTCCATCGCCATTTCAACAGGATAGAGCGGATCGCGATCGCCATGGACGACGAGCGTGCGCGCGGTAATGGTCGCGAGCAGCGGCGGCGTGAATGCCATGTCGTCGTGGCTGTCCTTGAGCCCGCGCATCTGGTCGTACAGCATGCGGATCTGATCGTCGCCGTGCACGTGCCGCTTACGCTGCGTCTCCCATTCGGTGTCGGACAACGAGTCGACGGTGAGCTGAGCCATTGCGGCCCGCACCTGCGCGGGAAAGTAGGGCGTCGCGCTCACCAGCACCATCGTGTCGACGCGGCCAGGCTGCTGCGTGGCCATGTGCAGCAGCGTCTTGGCGCCCATGCTCAGGCCGATCGCCTTCACGCGCGGCGCGCCAAGGCGATCGAGCAGTGCGAGCACGTCGCTCGCCGCCTGGCGAAACGTGAACGTCCTCGACGGGTTCGTCGAGCGTCCGTGGCCGCGGAGATCGGGCACGATCACACGGAAGCCGGCCGGATCGCCGCCGGTGAACACGTGCTGCCAATCGGCTCCGATCCCTGTGCCGCCGTGCAGCAGCAGCAGCGGGTCGCCGTCGCCGCGATCTTCGCAGTACATCTGGAACCCGTTGACGTCAACCGTCTCGGCCCGCGCCATCGGAATCTCCTTCGCAGGTTGTATTCTATCGACCAATGACGAGGCCGGGCTGAATGTACGAAGGCGACTGGGTCCTTCGCCTCTCGCAAATGGTCCGCGAGAGAAAAACGCCCGCGGGATGGCGACTGCCCGCCAACGTGTGGGGGCTTGGAATCACGAGCCTGCTCACCGACATCTCATCCGAGATGGTGATCAGCGTGTTGCCGGCGTATCTGGTCCTGACACGCGGCCTGACCCCACTCGCGCTCGGCTTCGTGACCGGGTTGCATGAGGGTGGACCGATCCTCGCAACATGGGCCGGAGGCCTCATCGCCGATCGATCCGGCAGACGAAAGCTGACGGCCACCTTTGGCTACGGGTTGTCGGCGACGTGCCGTCTGGGGTGGCTCGCGTTCTCGGGCCGCACGATCGCCGCGATCGCAGGGCTCGTGCTGGTCGATCGGCTTGGAAAGTCCATCCGCACCGCGCCTCGTGACGCGATGATTTCGCTCAGCGTACGCTCCAGTCAGCTTGCGACCGCGTTTGGCGTGCACCGGGCGCTGGATGCGGCAGGCGCCGCCGCCGGACCGGTGCTGGCGTTCGCCCTCCTTTGGCGCCTGCCGCGCCGCTACGACGTGATCTTCTTCACGTCGTTCGTCGTGGCCCTGCTCGGCGTCGCGGCGCTCGCGCTGCTCGTGGACGAGCGCGCACAGCCCGGGGCTGCGGGCCTGCCGCCGACAGACCGACGGTGGGCTGAGGCGCTCTCGGTTTTCACCGACGCGCCTCTTCGCCGCACGCTCATCCTCGCGACCGCACTCAGCCTTGTCACGATCAGCGATGCGTTCATCTACTTGCTCATCGTCCAGCGATCGCACGCGAGTCCTCAGTGGCTGCCGCTGCTCTACACGGGGACGGCGATTTCGTTTCTGACGCTGGCCATCCCGGTCGGCTGCATCGCTGACCGGGTTGGTCGACGCCGCACGTTCGTCGTCGGTCATGCACCACTGCTGGGCGCGTACATTGTCGCGCTGGGCGGATTCAACTGGTGGCCGTGGAACGCCGTGACGGCGGTCGTGTGCCTCGGCGCCTACTACGCTTCGTCGGATGGTGTGCTGGCCGGGCTTGCCGGCGGCCAGTTGCCGGTCAAGGGCCGCGCCGTGGGACTGGCCTGGGTTGCGACCGCCGTCAGCCTCGCTCGCTTGTGCAGCTCGATCCTTTTCGGTTTTCTCTGGGTCCGGGCCGGCGATCTGACTGCCGTCTTCACCTTCGCGGCCGCCCTCGTCGCGGTGGCGTCTGCCGCACTGCGGACACGCGTCACCGAGCGGCCTCTCACGTCATGACCGCGCGAATGACCTTCCTGGCGGCGTCGGCCGCGTCGGTCGTGGCCGTGCTCTCCTACGTCGCTGTCACGTCGCTCGGGTCCCGCAAAAGACCGGCGGCCCCGTCGGGGCCAGTGGAATTCATCGCGTCAGTGCCGGCGGCTCCATTCATCCTCTTCCGTCAGACGTCGCCAGGCGATCTGTGGGGCAGGGTCGGGGTCGTGCGTTTGACAGCGTCGGAACCGACGCGGCTCTTCGCGCCGATCTCCTGTGAGAGGGTGCATTATGCGGCCGGGTGGGGCGTTTGCCTGGTCTCGGAAGAAAAGCTGCTGCAGGTGCGGTACTCCGCGTTTGTGTTCGATCGCTCGTTCACGCGTCGTCACACGATCGCGTTGACGGGTCCGCCAATCCGCGCGAGAGTAGCTCCGGACGGAAGGCGCGCCGCCCTGACGGTGTTCGAGAAGGGACATTCGTACGCCGACGCCGTGTTCTCGACCAAGACGATAGTGATCGAGACGGCCACCGGGCGGCAGCTGGCCGATCTCGAGGAGTTGCCGGTCGAGAAGGACGGCAAGCGGTTCACGTCCGCCGACTTCAATTTCTGGGGAGTCACCTTCGCCGGCGACGGCGACCACTTCTTCGCCACGCTGAAGACCCGTGGAGAGCGTTTCCTGGTGAAGGGGTCGATCGACGCGCGCCACGCCGTGGTGATGCGCGCGGACGTCGAGTGCCCGTCCCTGTCGCCTGACGGCACGCTGCTGGCGTTCAAGAAGCCGCTGCAGCACGGCATCGGGTGGCGGCTGCACGTCCTCGATCTGGTCAGCGGCACGGAGCGTCCGCTCAATCAAGTGCGCCGGAGCGTCGACGATCAGGTCGACTGGTTCGACGGAAGCCACGTCGTTTATCACGACTCGGCGACCGAGGGGACCGGCATCTGGGTCCTCTCCGTCGACGGCGTGACGCCACCGCGCCTGCTGTTGGCGAACGCCTACTCGCCCGCCGTCCAGCGGTGATCAGCGGCATGCACGCGGCTCGGAATCAGGTTGCAGCGCGCCGACCGGTCAGGCGCCACTTAGTTTTGTGCGTCAGTGGCACGAACCCGAGCCCGAATCCCGAAACGGCTCGCCGTCGACCGGGACGAACTCCCATTGATAGCCGCCACTGGCCAGCGTGAACACCGCGACGCCCCACACGGAGCCGCGCGCTTCGCTGTTCACATGAATGTTGGGGAATTGATACAGCGGCGCGCCGCCGGTGCCGACGACGAACTCGCGGATGCCGCGAGCGGAATCGGGCCGTCCGTCGGGATCCTGCGGGGCGAATCGCTCGTAGGCGTGATCGTGTCCGTTGATGATGAGATCGACGTTGTTCTCGTACAGCGTCCGCCACACGTCGCGCATGTCAGGGTTGTCGCCGTTGCGGCCCGAGCTGAAAAGCGGCCGATGCCAATACACCGCCGTACACGCGACACCGTTGGCGGCGAGCTCTCCGCGCAGCCAATCCATTTGCGGCGAGCCCTGTCCCGAAGAAACCTCGCTGTTCAGCGCGATGATCCGCCAGGGACCGGCAGTGTAGGCATAGTAGCCCGCGCCGCTCGGTCCGGCGCTGGCGCCGAAGTACGAGTAGTACGCGCGGCCGCCCGATTGATAGTCGTGATTGCCAGGCGAGGGCCGCGTCCGCGAACGGTGACGTCCCCACGTCGGTTCGTAGCAGCTTTGAAATTCGTCGACGCTGCCGGACAGATAGGCGTTGTCACCGGCCGTGAATACGGTGCCGCCCAGCCGGTCGAGCAACTGCGCTGTCAATGCTGAGCCAGACGTACCGCAGAAACCGATGTCGCCGGCGCCGACGAGAACGGCGGGAGGGCCTGTCAAACTGGTGACAGCCCTCGTGACGCCCGCCGCGGTCGGGTTGAGGGGCAACGCATCCCGTCCGCAATATGCCAGCGCTCCCGCAGCGAGAAGGAGGAAAAGTCTGCGGATATTATGTCGTGAAATAGAACTCATCTGGTTCCACGCGAGCATCGGACGCGATGACAGAAAATCCGCGTCAGCGCGCGAGCAGACAAGCCCTCGGCAGGCGAGACTTCCCTGAATGAACTATGCGTGTGACCGCAAGTCTAGAGGAACGGTCGGAAAGAGTAAAGAGGAGAGCTCGTTCGCCGCGAACAGCGGCTCAGCTATTGATCGACGGCGCACTCCGGCAGCTGGCTTTGCGGGTCCTGCATCTCTGCGGCTTCACACCCGACGAACGATGCGCGGTTGCGCCCGAACGCCAGGAGCGATTCCACAACGGTCTGAAAATCATCGAACGAGTAGGGAAACACCGGGTCCTCGGCGACCGCAGGCGCGATCTGGCGCGTCTGGCGGTCGACTTCGCGCTCCAGCCATCCGCGCGAATCATCGGCAGCGGGCTCCGCGGCCAGGCTCGCGCACTCCATCAGGGCATCGAGATACGCCTGCCACAGGTCCGGCACCATCATCGCACGCCGGCTGAGCACGTTGGTGTCCAGCCGGAGCGTGATCGGGGCGTCGACGAACGACAACGAGGCGTCTTTGTCCTTCGGGATGAATTGCGCCCGGTCGCTCTGGCGGAATCGATAGAGATAGAAGTTGTTCGTGCCGACGAAGCCGACCAGCCCGTCCGCCTCGGCCATGAAGGTCTCGACAGCCAGGTGCTTCATGAACAGCCGCAGGTCCAGGTGCCTCCCGACGGAGGCGGCAAAATCGGCGTCCGCCGACTCGTTGATCGTGCGGATCATTTCCTCGAGCGGCGCATAGATGTTCACGAGCGAGTCCGTGTCGCGCGTCTGCGCCTTGAAGAATCCGGCGTACGCCGCCAGGCCGGAGCCGAGATACCCGAAGTCGTAAGATGCGATGTGTTGGAACTCGAACAGGTAGCCTCCACTCTCGACCTCGCCTTCCGGCGCACCGAACGCACGCGAAATGAACGTCCTGTCGACCGCCTCGACGATGACGTAGATGCCGGCATAGTCGTTGTTGACGTACACGCGTGCGTGCGCCTCTCGCGGTGACGGAATCCCCATCCGTGCGAACATCTTCATCGTGACCGATTCGCGCACGACTGAGGCGTCGCTGTACATGTTCTTGAGATTGAACGCCTTGAGACCCAGGAACTCCTGATTCGATACGTAGTGGTTCACGTCGATTTTCAAACCTGGCTTGATCCCGTTCCGCGTCGCGCTGCCGCGCGAGCGGATCCCGACATTGCGCACGGTGACGCCCTTCCACGTGAGGTCGGCCGGATAGTAGGTGTTCTCGTCCGCCTTGTCTTTCAGGGTCTGCCAGTCCCGGCTGCTGATCGCGAGCCGGACCTCCTGAACCGTATCGTCGCTGAAGAAGGCGTCCTGAGTCTGCGCCCAGGCGATCGACTCGATTCCGCAGCACGCGGCGACAAGGAGCAGCCGTCGCAGAGCACGTATGCCGAAGCACCGTTTGGGCATGGTCGTCAGAGACGGAACTGAATCCGGAAAACGGCGCTGGTGAACCGGCCGCCGGCCGAGGGCGCCGGGCTGCGCCCGGCGTCTTCGACTGATTCGAAGATGATGTTGTTCTGAAGCTTGACGTACCGATTCACATACCAGTTGACACCGATCGTCGTCACGTGATCGGCGTTGGTGCCCAGTTTGACGCCTGATGGAAACCCGAACGGCAGGCCGGGATAGGAAACACTGCTGAATCGGAGCGCTTCCACGCGCGCCGCGAGCTCGAAGGCGCCGATTCCGCCGCGCCCCACGTCGTGACGCGGCTCGAGCCGTCCGTGCTTGCGCTCGCCGGTCAGTGACCACGTCCCGGCCACGTACCACGCCTGCGCGCCGATGCCTGGCAGATCTTCGGCCGAGAACCCCATCCCTTTTCGCTCGTCCGAGAAGGTGATGTACTCGCTCGAGAGCGACACAGGGCCATTGGCCCACGCCGCCTCCAGCCCGATCCGGCGTCGTCGTCCATTTACGTACATGCGATCGAAAAACACGCCATCGCCGAGCGCGGTGCGGCCTCGAATTCCCAGTTGATTCTCGAGGCGGCTGTCGGCCGCGGCGATGCCGACCTGAAGCGAATCGATCGCCCGGGGCTGGTCCGCCGCAAACGGCATCACGACGACGCGCGCGGCGAATGCGTCGTGTCCGCCCTCGGTGAGGTTCGTGCGGGCGTTGCTGCCGTCCCGGGTGAAGTACCCCGCCTGGTATTCCACGCGGCGGCCGAAGAGCCGGCCATGAGTCATGATTCCCGGATCTCGGCCCGGCGACAGCACGCGCGCCGCGAGCGATCGATAGGCAAAGTCGAGGTTGGTCTCTCCGGTCAGCTCCTCGTAACCGAACGGCAACTTGAAGTGGCCCGCTTCGACGTTGAAGGCCTTCGTGACGCGAACGTTCACATACGCGTCTCTCCAGGCGGTCTTCTCGCTCAGACCGGTCGACTCCTCGAAGTCTTTGCCCAGCTCACGGGCCAGCTCGAATGTAACCTTCCTGTACGCCGTGCCTTTGATTCCGATGCGCCGATCCTGCCATTCGAGCTGCGGTTGATCGAGACCGATGGCACGCGTGGCCAGTCGCGCGTCGGTTTCGATGCGACCGGTGACGTCGAGCGTGAGCGCATCCCCCACGTGCACCGCTGGATGCTTCCGTGACTTCGTGCCGACATCTTCCGCACCGGTGGTCTCGAGCTCCTTCTGCTTCTTTTTCTTCCTTGTCTTCTTCTTTGCGTCGTTCGGCGACGGCTGGTCCGCCGTGGTTGGTGAGGGGCGACCGCCACGGTCTGCGGCCGGATCGCCGGCCTGTGGAGGTGTCGGCCCCGCAGCCGGCTGCTGAACACCGGTGCCGGAAGCGCCCAGCACTGCGGAGAGAAAGAGCACCGCAATCGACGTTCTCTCGATGCTGTTGATCATGTCGCCGCGTCTGCCACGTCCACCAATGCCCGACGATCGTTCTTTGACATCAATCGATCAGGAACGTTACATGGACGGCTGAAGCGTAACGATGCTCCATTCAAACCGCCGAGTGACGCTCCGTCGGCGAGCGAATCTTCGTTACTAGGCGCCCGCCGTGCGGCCGCTAAGACAGCTTCTAAAGCCCAACCGGCGAAAACTTGCCTCATTCGCTGCAACATCGGCTTCAGGAATTCGCTGCGACATTGGCTTTAGAAGATGTCTGGTGCCGTCGCCGACCAGCAAGCGACGTGCCGGCATGTCCAAGCTGGGCATGTCCTGATCGCACTCCTTGCGACGGACGCCCGGATCCGGTCAATCCGTTCCACGTCGCGCCGAACAGCTGTCCTCCCGCCCGGACGCGACTGTCCATCTCCGTGAACGAAATCGTCGACAACGGCTTTCGACGATCAAGACACACGCGCGGCCGTGACGAAGAAGGCGCGTCCTGCGATGGCCAATGGGTGCGTTCGACGAACACGCCAGACGCATCACCTGTGTGAACCGCATGCGCTGTGTGAAAGATGTGTGAAAACGACGCACGTGGCACCCCCGTTGCACTCCGCGCGCGCGATGAAGGGCGCCCGCATCGATCCGAAGGATCTCCCTCCACTCGAACCCGCAACGCTCGCGCGCATCGTCGGCTACCTCGCGCCTTACTGGCGACGCGCCGGCGGTGTGGGCGCCTGCATCGTGGCGGCTGCGGCGCTGAACCTCGCCCCGCCCTGGTTCGTGAAGCGCATCGTCGACGTGGCGATCCCGCGCGGCGATCTCGCGCTCCTCTGGCTCTGCTGCGCCGGCATGATCGCCGGCCCGCTGCTCGCGGGCCTCGTGCAGGTTGCGCAGAAGTACGATGCGGAGAGGATCGGTCAGCAGGTGATGCTCGACCTGCGCGTCGCGCTGTACCGGCACTTGCACGAGATGCCGTTCGCGTTCTTCGCGAAGCAGAAGCCCGGAGAAGCCGTGAGCCACGTCCTCAACGACGTCCAGGGCATTGGCGGCGTGGTGAGCGGGACGCTCGTCGACATCCTGCAGAACACGATCGTCCTGCTCTCGACGATGGCGTTCGTGATCGCGCTCGACTGGCGCCTCGCGATCCTCGCGGTCGGTTTCCTTCCGCTCTTCATCGCGCCGGCGCGGCGTGCGGGCCGGCGGAAGAAGGTGCGCAAGCAGCGCGTACAGGCGAGAATGAGCGAGCTGACCGGCATGCTCACCGAGACGCTGTCGGTCTCGGGAGCGCTGCTGGTGAAGCTCTGCGGCGGCGCCGAGGCGGAGGTGCGGCGCTTCCGCATCACGGCGGAGGAACTGAAGCGGCTCTCGCTCGAGCAGTCGCTCCTCGGCCGCTGGTTTCAGATGGTCCTGCGCCTTTTCGAGTCCGTCGGCCCCGCAATCGCGTTCGCGCTGGGCGGATCGCTCGTCATTCGCGGTCGGCTTCCGATCGGCACGGTGATCGCGTTCGTCGCCCTCCTCAAGCGCCTGTACAATCCGGCGAGTGATCA
The DNA here is from genome assembly GCA_003222535.1 of Acidobacteriota bacterium. GTDB lineage: Bacteria > Acidobacteriota > Vicinamibacteria > Vicinamibacterales > CAVVIG01 > QHWJ01. Next base: position 17,453 of record QHWJ01000236.1, read on the forward strand.
GCCGGCGTGCATGTCGATTTGATGACGAGCTACGCGTACTTCGATCGCGTGTTCGCGGTCCTGGATCGGAGCGCGTCTGTTCGAGATGATCCGGCGGCGACCACGCTGGCGTGCGTCGCGGGCCGGATCGAATTCAGGAACGTATCGTTCGCCTATGACGAGTCGGCCGGGGCGCTCTCCGGCATCGATCTGACGATCCAGCCAGGCATGGCGGTCGGCATTGTCGGACCGTCTGGCGCGGGCAAGACGACGCTCGCGTCGCTGGTGATGCGGCTGTACGACCCGACGATCGGAACGGTGGCGGTCGACGGGGTTGACCTCCGGCGTGTGAGCCAGGCGTCACTGCGTGCGAACCTTGCCGTCGTGACGCAGGACACGTTTCTCTTCCACACGACCGTCCTCGAGAACCTGCGGTACGGCATGGCTTCGGCATCGCCGGCGGAGGTCGAGGATGCCGCGAGGCGCACCGAGATCCACGACACGATCGCCGCGCTGCCCGACGGCTACGACACCGTGGTCGGCGAACGGGGCTGTCGCTTCTCGGGCGGCGAGCGGCAGCGGTTGGCGCTCGCGCGGGCGATTGTGAAAGATCCCCGCATCCTCATCCTCGACGAGGCAACGAGCTCGCTCGACTCGGCCTCCGAGCGCCGCGTGCAGGAATCGCTCGCGCCGCTGCTTGCGGGACGCACCAGCCTGATCATCACGCACCGCCTCTCCACCATCCGCGACGCCGACCTCATCATCGTGCTGGACCAGGGGCGCATCGTCGAGCGTGGGACGCACGACCAGCTTCTCGCACAGCAGGGACGCTACGCCTGGCTCTGGCGGTCGCAGGCACGGCGGGAGGCGCGTCGCGAGACCTACGCGTTCCCGGGAGCCCGCCGCGCCAGGGGCGGCCGAGCAGTGACGGCGTCCGATCCGCTCGAGCTCGACCCGCCGGCCGCCGGCGTCGGGGAGCCATAGGGGCTGCTGCGACAAAATCGCGTCTCGGTAGTGTCCAGCTCCAGCCGGACCCGACAGCCGTCATGGCTTATGGCTGAGGGCTAATGGCTACGGTGAATGGTTGCGTCCATCAGACATCACCATCAGCCATGACGAGAAACGGACCGTCCTGTTCCGGGTGTTATTCGTACCGCAGCGCGCTCATGGGATCCACCTGCGACGCGCGATGCGCGGGGATGAAGCCGGCGGCGAGCGCGACGAGCGTCAGCGACACGGCCGCGCCCGCGAGCGCGATCGGATCCGATCCCTGAAGCTGGAAGAGCAGCGACTGCGCCAGCTGGCCCAGACCGGCGGCCGCCGCGAGGCCGATGACGCCGCCCACCAGCACCATGACGCCGACCTGACGCATGACCATCGCGCGCACGCGTGACGGCGCCGCGCCGAGCGCCATCCGCAGCCCGATCTCCCGCGTGCGCTGCGACACCGTGTAGGCGAGCACGCCGTAGAGGCCGACCGCGGCGAGCAGCGTCGCCAGACACGCGAACGCCGCCGACAGCACGCTGATGAACCGATCGAGGAACACGTTGTCGCGCACCTGCTGCGGTACCGTGCGCAGACGCTCGACCGGCAGCGTGCCGTCCAGTCGTGCCAGCGCCTTCGGGATGTTCACCATGAACGGTTCCGGATCGCCCGAGGTCCGCACGTAGAAGATGATTCCGCCGATCCGCTCGTCCTGACGGTACGGCAGGAAGAACTGCGGCGGGACCTCGCGCTTCACGTCGCTGTACTTCGCGTTCCGCGCGAACCCCACGATCTCCATCGTCAGCCCGCCGGTGCGGCCATCATTGCCCATCCGCTTGCCGACGACGTCGCGTCCGAGGTTGAACTTCTTGGCGAACGCTTCGTTCACGACGGCGACTTTCGGCGTGGTGAGCGCGTCGCCGCGCGTGAAGTCGCGGCCCGCCAGCAGCGGGATGCCGAGCGTCGAGAAGTACCCCGGTCCCACTTCGTTGTAGCGCGACCCGGTGTCGGTGTCCGGGCCCGCGTTGAAACCCTCCACCGACACGCTGCTGCCCCAATTGCTGCCGCTCAGCAGCGGCACCGTGGAGCTGGTGACGGCCGTGACGCCTGGCAGTGCGCCCAGTTCGTCCTCGACGCGCTCGAACAGCTGGCGCGACCGCTCCGGCGTGTAGCCATTCAGCTCCGGGGAAATCCGGAACATGATCACGTTGTCCGCCTTGACGCCCAGATCGACGCGGCTCACGTTGACCAGACTTCTGGTGAACAGCCCGGCCGACACGAGTAGTGCCATCGACAGCGCGATCTGCGCTGTCGCGAGCGAGGTTCGGAAGCGCGCCGCCGACCGCGTGCCAGACGGCTGACCGCTCTGCCCCTTCAACGCCGAGACGAGATCGGGCCGCGTGCCGTGGAGCGCGGGAAACAGCCCGAAGAGCAGGCCCGTGCCGACGGCGAGCGCTCCGGCGAACAGCATGACGATCGGGTCGATCTCGAAGGTGACCGTGTCGGTCGCCTCCCTCGGCAGCATCGCGGCCATCAGGTTCAGCGTCCACTTCGCAACGACGAGGCCGGCGACGCCGCCGAGGAGGGCGAGGAGGCACGACTCGCCGAGCAGCTGCCTGACGAGTTGCCCGCGGCCCGCGCCGATCGACAGGCGGACGGCCATCTCGCCGGCGCGCGCCGCGCCGCGCGCGAGCAGCAGGTTCGCGATGTTGGCGCACGCGATGAGCAGCACGAACGCCGTGACGCCGAGCAGGAGCGTGAGCGGCGCCTTCGCCTCGCGCGACACGTTGCTCTGGCCGCGGCTGCCCGGCTCGACGAGCACCGGCCTCGCCTTGAAGCGCGCCAGCGTCTGCTCGCTCATCCCGGTCTGGAGCGGCGCCTCGACGTCGTTGAGGATCGTGTGATACGGCGTCGCGAGCGCGGCGCGTGCCTGGCCGATCGACACGCCCGGCTTCAGACGCGCGAACAGGTACGCCCAGTAGCTGCGGCGGTTGTCGAAGCCTTTGAAGGGCTGCGAGAACCCGCGCATCGTGATCGGCGCGAACACCTCCGGCTTGACGCCCAGCGTGGTGCCGTCGAACCCGCGCGGCGCCACGCCGACAATCGTCATCGTCTGGCCGTTGACGGTGAGCGGCTGGTTCAGCACGTTCTGGTCCAGCGCGAAGCGTGTCTGCCAGTAGGCGTAGCTCAGCACAACGACATGCGATTCCCCCGGCGTGCGGTCGTCGTGGGGGTCGAGAAGCCGGCCAATCGCCGGCTTGAGACCCAGCACCGGGAAGTAGTTGCCCGATACGAGGAGGCCTTCGCCGTTTTGCGTCTGACCGCCCGACGCGAGGTTGGCGGCGAAGGTGACGTGCGCGGCGATCCCCGTGAAGGGCGTCTGTATACGCTCCAGATCGCGGAACATCGCGTAGCTGAAGACCGTGTCGCAGTCGCCTGCCTGGCTGCACGACGTGCTGCCCGGCTTCGGTCCGGGCGCGGCGAGGTTGACCAGCCGGTTGGCCTCCGGCACCGGGAGCGGCCGTAGCAACAGCTGGTTGAAGAGTGAGAAAATGGCGGCGTTTGCGCCAATGCCGAGCGCCAGCGACACGATGGCGACCACCGTGACGAAGGGCGTCTTGACCAGCGCGCGAAGGGCGAGCTTCAGGTTGAGCATGATGGTGAACGGATAGACGAGATTCAGGAGCCGATAGTTTGTGAGGCGCGCAAGGAATCGGCGGAGATATGACGCCAACGTTTTTCAAGTCACGGGCGGAGTTCCGGAAGTGGCTCGGGAAGCACCACGCCGCGGTCCGTGAGCTGTGGGTGGGCTTCTACAGGAAGAGCTCCGGCAAGTCCGGCATCACCTATCAGGATGCGGTCGACGAAGCGCTCTGCTTCGGCTGGATCGATGGTGTGAAGAAGCGCGTCGATGAATCGAGCTACATGCACCGGTTCACGCCGCGAAAGGCGGACAGCGTCTGGAGCGTGGTCAACACGAAGCGCGCGAAGGCGCTCGTCGAGCTCGGACTGATGGCGCCGCCCGGACTCCGGGCCTTCGAACGGCGCGATCGAAAGAAGACGAGGCAGTACTCGTACGAGCGAGAGAATCCCGTGTTCGATCCCGCTATCGAGCGCGCGTTCAAGGCGAACGCGCCGGCGTGGACGTTCTTTCGATCGCAGCCGCCCGGCTACCAGCGCCTCCTCACGTTCTGGATCATGGGTGCGAAGAAAGACGAGGCGCGGCTCCGCCGCCTGGCCGCGCTCGTCAAGATCTCGGCGGAAGGAAAGAGAATGCGATGACCGTGACGAGTCCGGCGCTCCGCATCGAGCAGGCAACCGAGCGCGACGTGCCGCTGATCCTGCGCCTGATCAAAGGGCTCGCCGAGTACGAGAAGCTCGCGCACGAAGTGACCGCGACCGAGGAGGGGCTGCGTCAGACGCTCTTCGGACCGCGTCCCGCCGCCGAGGTCGTCATCGGCTACGCGGGAGACGCACCCGCCGGCCTGGCGCTGTTCTTTCCGAACTACTCGACGTTTCTCGGTAAGCCGGGCATCTACCTGGAGGACCTGTTCGTCCTGCCGGAGTGGCGCGGCCATGGGTTCGGCCGGGAGCTCCTCGCGCATCTCGCCACGCTGGCCGTCGAGCGCGGCTGCGGCCGTCTCGAATGGGTCGTGCTCAACTGGAACGAGCCGGCGATCAGGTTCTACGAGAAGCTCGGCGCGAAGTCGATGGACGAGTGGACGACGTTCCGCGTCACGGGAGACGCGCTGCACGCGCTGGCACGGCGGGCGTGAAGACCTGCCGCTCGCCGTCACGGCGACCCTGAAAGGGTCGTCCTACCATGTGAACCTGGGGTTCAACAAGGGCGCGACGCTTCCCGACCCCGCGGGGCTCCTGAAAGGCACCGGGACGTCGGTGCGCCACGTCACCCTGAAGTCGCTCGACGACCTGAAGAGGCCGGAAATCTGCGCATATCTGCGCACGGCGCGGGCCTCGGCTGGGGAAAATGAGGCCTCCCGCCGCGGGTGCGGGGGGTCGTCTCGGCTGTGGTGAGAATCTACGCGCGGAAGCGCCGTCCGCGATAGAATGCACAATCGCCTGGCCGTCAGCCTTAAGCACGGAGGAACCATGACTGTTTCGCGCCGGAGTTTCGTCAGTGGCGTCGCAACCGCACTCGGCTACATGGGAGTCGCACCGGAGGTCGATCTGTTCGCACAGACCCGCCGGCAGGGCGGCGCGGTTCCCGGCGCGCCCCGCACCCGCTCCGCGGTCGACGACTGGGATTCGTTCGCGAAACTCTCGAGCAACGAGAACTGCTGGGGCCCCCCCGAATCGGTGATGAAGGCGATGAACTCGGCGTGGAAGTACAGCAACCGCTACGGCTACCCGGATGGCAACCTCGTGCAGGAGATCGCCAGGCATCACGGCGTCAAGCCCGAGAACATCCTGTTGACCGCCGGCTCGGGCGAAGTGCTCGACGTCGTCGGCACCACGTTCCTGCCGGCTGGCAAGAAAGTGCTCGGCGTCGAGCCGACTTACAGCACGGTCTATCAGCACGCCACCAGCATCAAGACCACGGCGATCAAGCTGCCGCTCGGCAAGGACTATCGCATCGATATTCCAGCGATGATCAAGGCGGCGAACGCGCAGGCCAGCCAGCTCGGGTTCGTGTACCTGTGCAACCCGAACAACCCCACCGGGTTGATCGTGACGAAGCAGGAAGTCAAGCAGCTCCTCGACGGCATCCCGCAGGGTATGCCGGTGCTCATCGACGAGGCCTATCATCATTTCGTCGAGGACCCGAATTACGCGACGTCGGTGCCGTACGTCCTCGAAGGACGGCCGGTCGTCATCGCGCGCACGTTCTCCAAGATCGCGGCGCTGGCGGGCATGCGGCTCGGCTACGCGATTGCCTCCGCGGAGAATATCCAGAAGATGCGCCCGTACAGCATGGGCAGCATCAACGCGCTCGTGAAGTGGGGCGGCGTCGCCGCCCTCAAGGACACCGCGTCCCAGGCGAGCGTGAAGAAGATGGTCGTCGATCTCCGCAAGAAGACGGCGGCCGATCTCACGGCCTACGGCTATGAGGTCATCCCGACGGAGACCAACTTCTTCATGGTGCACATCGGCCGCGAGGTCGTGCCGGTCATCGAGGAGTTCCGTAGCAAAAAGGTGTTGGTCGGCCGGCCGTTCCCGCCGATGACCCAGCACATGCGCGTCTCGATCGGCACGGCCGACGAGATGGCCCAGTTCATGACGGCGTTCAAGGAGATCTTCCCGGCCAAGGCGAGGAATACGGCTGCGGGGGTGTAGAAAGTCGGAAGTCGGAAGTCAGAAGTCAGAAGTCAGAAGTTGGGGGCGGCGGTCGAAAGATCGCCGCCCTTTTTGTTGTCTCGGTAGTGTCCGCTTCATTGTCGTCTCGGTAGTGTCCGCCTTCAGGCGGACCTGAGCTTGGCTGAATGAGCCGCGTCACGATAACGCTCGTGTTGGCTTGCTTAGCAGCCCGTGGTGAAACTCCATCGGCATTCGAGCGGCGCTGCATCCCGCCTGGCCGCGTTGCTCCTCCCTCAAATACTCCCGGTCGTCCGGGCGCATCGCCGCTCTCGGTGCAACGATGGAATTACACTGCGGACTGCTGGCGCCACATCTGTCCGCGGCGCAGATGAATCGCATGGTGAAGCTGACCGAGCTCCAGAGCCTGGCCGAGCCTCTGGCGTTCTCGAATCCGTCTCTGGGCGTGAAGGGGACGATTCGGCCGATCCCCGGCGACCGGCTGCAGATCATTGTGATCCTTCCTCTGCTAGGCTGATGAGCGACGCGGGAGCCGTCCTCTTCGCCGACCTGGCGCTCGCGCGGCGCCTCGAGCGCGCCGAAGCTCTCAGCAATGCCCGCTTCGTCGAGGCCCGGGCGCGCCTGTTTCCCGAGAGCGGCGCCGGCTGGATCGCAGTCGCCGGCGCCTACGCGATGTTCGATGGGCCCTCGTCGCCGAGTACACAGACCTTCGGCCTCGGGATGTTTCAGGCGCCGACCTCCGCCGATCTGGACGAGCTCGAGGCGTTCTTCCGCGAGCGCGGTGCGCCGATTTTCCACGAAGTCAGCCCGCTCGCCGATGCCGCGGTCGTCCCGCTGTTGAGCGAGCGCGGCTATCAGCCGTTCGAATTCACGAGCGTGCTCTACCGCCCGATCGATCAGGCAGGCGTGAAGGCCACTACGCCTACGCCTGAAGATATCGCGCAGGCCTCGGCCGAAGGCGTCGCGCAGGCCTCGAGGCCTGCCTCGGTGCGCGTGCGGTTGATCGAAAAGGGCCAAGAAGATCTGTTCGCGCGGACGGCCGCCGCCGGATGGCATGAGTCGGGATTCGGTGACTTCATGCTGGAGTACGGTCGCGTCAACCTCGACACGCCGGGCCTGCGCCTGTTTATCGCGGATCTGGATGGGCAGCCAATCGCGACCGGCGCGTTGAACCTGTGCGAGGGCGTCGCGCATCTGGCTGGTGCCAGCACGATCCCGCAGGGGCGCAAGCGCGGCGCGCAGCTGGCGCTGCTCGATCATCGGCTGCGCTATGCGGCCGCGCACGGATGCGACATCGCCTTGATGGGCGCGCCGCCCGGCAGCGGATCGCAGCGCAACGCCGAGCGCCACGGGTTCCGCATCGCCTACACCCGGATCAAATGGAAGCGGTCTCTGAAGTCTGAAGTCTGAAGTCTGTTCAGACTTCAGACTTCAGACTTCGGGTTTCTGTCATAATCGCGCGCCATATGGCCGACTCCACTCCCGCCATCACCAGACGACGGTTCGTCACGTACTTTTCGAGCGTTGGCCTGTCGTCGACGCTGCTGCCCGGCGTCCTGTGGGCCCGGCTGCAGGAGGAGCGGGCCGAACGCATCACGGCCGCCATGCTGAAAGACGCGCTGGCGGTCGCCGGACTCGACTTCACCGACGAGGAGCGGCAGCAGATCCTCAACGGCGTCAATCAGAACCTGACGCGGTACGCAGACCTCCGTCAGCTTCACATCGACCCGAACATCGCGCCGCCGCTGTACTACAGCCCGATCGTCCCCGGCACCCGTCTCGATCGCGCGCAGAAGCCGTTCCGCACGAGCGCGACGCCGTCGCTCCGCCGCCCCGCGAACCTCGAGGACGTCGCGTTCTGGCCGCTCGCGCACCTGGCGCATCTGCTCAAGACGCGTCAGGTGACGTCGGTCGAGCTCTCGCGGATGTATCTCGATCGGCTCAAGCGCTACAACCCCATCCTGAACTTCGTCGTCACGTTCACGGACGATTTGGGGATGCAGCAGGCGCAGCAGGCCGACCGGGAAATCGCGGCCGGTAAGTATCGCGGGCCGCTCCACGGGATTCCATGGGGCTGCAAGGACATCATCGCCGTGCCCGGCTATCCCACGCAGTGGGGATCGGGCGCGTTCAAAGGACAGGTGATCGACACCGAGGCGACGGTCGTGCGTCTGCTGCGGGAGGCGGGCGCCGTGCTCGTCGCGAAGTTGACGACAGGTGAGCTGGCGTCCGGCGATCAGTGGTTCGGCGGGCGCACCAACAGCCCGTGGGATCCGACGGAGGGCTCGAGCGGTTCGTCCGCCGGGCCGGCGAGCGCGACCGCGGCCGGCTGCGTGGCCTTCGGCATCGGGACCGAGACCAGCGGATCGATTCTGAGCCCGTCCACCATCTGCGGTGTCACCGGGCTGCGGCCGACGTTCGGGCGCGTGAGCCGATACGGTGCGATGACGCTGTCGTGGACGCAGGATCGGCTCGGCCCGCTCTGCAGGACGGTTGAAGACTGCGCGCTCGTCTTCCGCACGATTGCAAAGGCGGACGAGCAGGATTTGAGCGTCATCGATTTGCCGTTCAACTGGGATGCCGAGCTCGACATCCGGAAGCTGCGCATCGGCTATCTGGCGCCCGCGTTCCGCGAGGCCAATCGCCACGACGACTGGAAGCGCAACGACGGCCAGGTGCTCGATCAGGTGAAGGCGCTCGGCGTCACGCTCGAGCCGTTCGAGCTGCCGGCGATGCCGCTGAACGTGACCGGCGGAATTCTCGGCGCCGAATCGGGCGCCTCGTTCGACGAGTTCGTCCGGAGCGGACGCGACAAGAACCTCACGAACAAGGGGCGAAGCAACGGGATGCGGCAGAGCCGTCTGGTCCCGGCGGTCGAGTATCTGCAGGCGCAGCGCGTGCGCGCCATGATCATGCGTCAGTTCGCGGCTACTGTGTCGAGGTTCGACGTCTACATCGCGCCCTACATCAATATGCGGTCAGGTGGGGCAGGTAGGTCGGGTAGGGCAGGTGGGGCAGCCGGAGGGGACAGCACGCCGCCGCTCCCGCCGAGCGCGATCCGCGATCACTTTCAGGTCGCGAACCTGTGCGGCTATCCGGCCGTCTCGGTGCCAAACGGCTTCACGGCGGAAGGCAAGCCGACGAGCATTACGTTCCTCGGACGGCTGTACGCGGAAGCCGAGATCCTTGCGCTCGCCCGCGCGTATCAGGAACGCGCGGGGTTTCACCTGAGACGCCCGACGCTCTAGTCTCACACAGACACGCCGTTCGAGAACGTGTACGGCAACGGCGGGCTGCTGACGCGGTTGGCGATCTGCTGAGGTGGAACGAGAACTTCACGTCACCGATCGTTGGCGACGCGTCGTTTGTTGCCGAGCATCGGCAAGTGGGGAAGTTCGGCGACGCCCGGCCGCATGGCTACGGCCTCGGCCTGTTCGTCGGCACACACAATGGACTGCGCGAGGTGTATCACAGTGGATCGACGGCAGGATATTCCGCGTTTCTGACGCGCTTTCCGGATCAGCGCGTCTCGGTCGCCGTGCTCTGCAACGCAACGAGCGCGCAGGCCACGCAATACGCGCATGCCGTCGCGGACCTCTATCTGGGCGATCTGCTCGAGCCGGCGGAGCCGGCGGCCACCCACACGCTGACGAGCGTTGAGATCAACAGGGTCGCCGGCCTGTATCGCTTTGACACCACCGGCCTTCCCGTGACGATCGCGCGCGAGAAGGACGGACTGCGTGCGGGCCGGGCCGCGCTGCTGCCTCAGTCGGCTCTGCGCTTTCTCACGTCCGGGAGGCAGGTCTGGGAGCTCGACGCGCGCGGGATGCGCGTCGCCGACGAATTCGGGACCGTCGAAGAGTATAGAGTGCTGCTCAGATAAAGCACCGTAGAGTGCGCAGCTCTACGGAAGAACCGCCGTGATGTTCCTCTTGGGCACCTGGCCGACGGGTATCTGCATCAGTTCCTTGCGCGTCGTGACGTCGACGACCGACACCGAGTTCGAGCCCGCGTTCGCCACGTAGACGCGCTTGCCGTCGGGAGTGAACGTCAGCCAGTCCGGATGATGGCCGACCTTCGTCTCGCCGAGCAGCTTCAAATCCGGAAGCGAGTACATGTAGACGCGCGTGTTCATCTTGCTCAGCGAGCACAGCATCTTGCCATCGGGCGAGACGGCGAGGCCGTGTGACGGCGAGCCCTGGAGCCCTTCGGTGACGCGCTCCGCGGCGGGCACCTCCGGCGCCTTGATCGTGTCGGCAACCTTGTGGGTCGCGAAGTCGACGGTGATGAAGCCGTTGAAGCCCGAGAGCTGAACGAAGATCCGCTTCGTCGAGCCGTCCGGATTGGTGTCAAAGGCCATCGGCCGGACGCCCTCCGAGGTCGGCACCGTCCAGACGACTTCTTCCGTCTTCTGATCGATCACGTTGATCTTGCGGCCGGGAATCGAACCGGCGACGACGAACTGCCCATCGGGGGTGACGTAGGTGTTGTGGATGCCACCTTCGGTACGGATGCTCTTCACGCGCGTCAGCGATGCGGTGTCGATGACGTCCACCGCGCCGGCGCCGGCCGCGATCGCCACGTACACGCGCCTGCCGTCTTTGCTCACCGCCACGTTGTTCGGATGATTCGTCAGCGGGATGTGCTTCGTGACCTTCAACGTCCTGGCGTCGGCCACATCCAGCGTCGACTCGGCTTCGTTGGTGATGTAGAAGCGGCTGCCATCGGGCGCGACCGCGGCGCCGTGATTCACCTCGATGCCGGCGATCTCGCCGACGACCTTGTTGGTCACCGGATCGATGAGCATCACGCTGTCCCCGGCGGCGTTCGTCTGGACGATGCGGATGGTTGCCGCACGGAGCGCCACGGTGGCCGGAATCGCGAGGATGGCCAGGGACGCGAGCATGTTGGCGGTCAGCTTGGTCTTCATAGTGCCTCACTTTAGTAGGACCGCCGCCCGAAGTAAACTACCGCCGGTTTCAACCGCAGGGCCCTCGTGTCACCCTTGAACGAGCCCGGGGTGCCCTGAACCGGTTCTACCGCTTCACATCGGTCACCGGGAGGACAGGTATATGGCGCAAGCGGCGTGGCTTCTCTTGTTCATCGTGTGGCAGGCGGGCGCTCCGCCAGCGTCCACCTCGTCATTGGACTTCGACACGTTCAAATCGCGGGTGCAGCCGCTCCTCGCGGAGAAGCGGCCGGGCCATGCCCGCTGCATCACATGCCACTCGACTGGCACCGCCTTCCGGCTGCAGCGCCTCCCCGCGGGCCGCACCGCCTACACCGACGCGGAGTCGCGAAAGAACTTCGAGGCCGCGACCCGCGTCGTGCTGCCGGGGGTTCCGCTGAAGAGCCGGCTGCTGACGATGCCGCTGGCGCACGAAGCGGGCGGGACGGAATTCCATCCCGGCGGCAAGCACTGGGAGTCGCAGGATGACCCCGAATGGAAGGCGCTCGCCGACTGGGTCCGGGGGACCAGGTGAAGGGCACGTGGGGCGGGTAGGGCACGTGGGGCAACCGTTTCGGTACTACCTCCGCGTCCGATACATCGAGTGCGACGCGCAAAGAGTCGTGTTCAACTCGCGCTACGGCGAGTACGTCGACGTCTCGATCAACGAGCTGCTCCGCGCGATCGGCATCCTGAAGGACTTCACCGACGGCGAGCTCGACTTCCAGCTCGTGAAGCAGACGATCGAATGGAAATCGCCCGCGCGCTTCGATCAGGTGCTCGAGCTCTCGATCGCCGCCACGCGCCTGGGCACTACGTCTTTCACGATCGGTACCGAGTTTCGGATCGCGGGCGACGAGAAGGTGATCGCGACTGCTGAAACCGTGTACGTGCTGGTCGACGCGCGGACGCTCACGAAGCTGCCGCTGCCGGCGGCGTTTCGCCTGGCGCTGCAGGACGGCGCGGCAGGCCGCACGACCGATCACGCCGCCTGCGAGCCGCGTCCGGCCGCTGACTGCGATGCGCGTGCCTGAGGTCGTCGAGACCCTCGGCTCCTGCTGCGACGGCCGCGGGCGGGGCGGCCGACGCCATGCGGAGTTCCCGAACCTCGTGCCGATCGAGCCGAGGGACGTCCTCCGCTTGGTGACTCCTCTGAAAACTGGGCTGGTACAGCGGGGCGGAAATGTTCATAATAGGCGCAGCCAGTACGGGCGGGGCGTCCAGAGCGGGCGTCTTTTACAAGGAGACGACATGGCAAAGAAAGCAGCCAGTAAGCGGAAACCGAATGCGGCCTTCATGAAGCCGGTGCAGCCGAGCGCCGTGCTGTCGGAGGTCGTCGGCTCGAAGCCGATTCCGCGGACCGAAGTCACCAAGAAACTCTGGGCCTACATCAAGAAGAATGGCCTGCAGGACAAGAAGAACAAGCGGATGATCAAGGCCGACGATATGCTCAAGCCGGTGTTCGGCGGCAAGGCGACCGTCAACATGTTCGAGATGACGAAGCTCGTGAGCAAGCACCTGAAGTAAAAACAGCCCCGTCATGGCTGGGGGCAGATGGCAGATGGAGGCGTGGTTGACCATCAACCATGAGCCATCAGCCATCAGCCATCAGCCATGATCTCCACGCCTCCCCGCACCCTCGTACCCCGCACTCTCTCTGTTCGGTGACGGCGGTTGCATCCGGGAGCGCGAGCCTTTCAGGCGAGCGATCACCGGGACGCTCGGCCTGAAAGCCTCGCGCTCCAGATGGATCCCTGTTATTCTCCGTACGAATCCCCATCATGAATTCACGTCGCTTTCTTCCGGTGCTGTTCCTGCTGTTTGTCGGCAGCGGCTGCGCCGCGCTGATTTACGAGATCGTCTGGTTCCAACTGCTCCAGCTGGTGATCGGATCATCGGCCATCTCGCTCGGCATCCTGCTCGGCACGTTCATGGGCGGAATGTGTCTGGGCAGCCTGCTGTTCTCGCGCATGATTTCCGCGCGGCAGCATCCGCTGCGCGTCTATTCGGCGCTCGAGCTCGGCATCGGCGTCCTCGCGGCGCTGATCCTCGTCGGCATGCCGCTGGTCGGCGGCGCGTATAGCGCCTGGGCAGGAGAGGGCATGGCCGGCATTGTCCTCCGCGCCGTGGCGGCCGGCGTCTGCCTGCTGCCGCCGACGGTTCTGATGGGCGCGACGCTGCCGGCCATCGCGCGCTGGGTCAACGCCGCGCCGGACGGCGTCGCGTGGCTCGGGTTCTTCTACGGCGGCAACATCGGCGGCGGCGTGATCGGCAGCCTCGCCGCCGGCTTCTATCTGCTGCGCATGTTCGACGTGTCGACGGCGACCTCCGTGGCCGTCGCGATCAACGTGGCCGTCGCGCTGATCGCGTACGGGCTGGCGGCGCGGACGTCATACGAAGCGGATCCGCCGCCGGTGAGGGCCGGGGCGGCTCACGCGGGTACGCGGTCGGTATATGTCACGATCGCGTTATCGGGGATGACGGCGCTCTCCGCCGAAGTGATCTGGACCCGGCTGCTGTCGCTCCATTTCGGCGCCACCGTCTATGCGTTCGCGCTCATCCTCGCGGTGTTCCTCGTGGGCCTGGGCATCGGCAGCACGATCGGCGCGACGCTGGCGCGCAGCCAGTCGTCGCCGCGTCGCGCGCTCGGCTGGTGCCAGCTCCTGCTGTGCGGTGCGATCGCGTGGGCGGCGTACCAGCTCACCGAATCGTTGGTGTACTGGCCGATCAACCCTTCGATCGCCACGACGCCGTGGTTCACGCTGCAGCTCGACCTGGTCCGCTGCTTGTGGGTCGTGCTGCCCGGCGCGATTCTGTGGGGCGCGAGCTTTCCCCTGGCGCTGGCGGCCGTCGCGTCGACCGATCAGGACGCGGCGCGGCTCGCCGGCGGCGTCTATGCCGCGAACACGGTCGGCGCCATCGTCGGCTCGCTGGCGACGAGCTTCGTGCTGATTCCGTGGATCGGCAGCTCGCATTCCGAGCAGGTCATCATCATCGCCGCCGCGCTGTCCGCGCTGCTGATGCTCGAACCGTCGTTCGCCGGTGCGGGCGGGAGCCCATCACGCTGGAACCTCACGGGCACGGCCGTCCTCGCGACCGCCATGGTCGCGGCCGGCCTGCTGGCTCGGAGCGTCCACGAGCTGCCGGGACTGCTCGTCGCCTATGGGCGCTACGCCGCGACACGCGTCGGCCAGGCCAACATCATTTACGTCGGCGAGGGGCTGAACGCGTCGGTCGCCGTCTCGGAGCTGTCCAACGGCGTTCGCAATTACCACAACGCCGGCAAGGTCCAGGCGTCGAGCGAGCCGCAGGACATGCGGCTCCAGCGCATGCTCGGCCACCTGACGACGCTGATTCCCGAGCATCCGCGAAACGTGCTCGTCATCGGGTGCGGCGCGGGCGTGACCGCCGGTGCGGTGTCGGTCGATCCCGCTGTCGAGCATGAGACGATCGCGGAGATCGAGCCGCTCGTCCCCAGAGTCGTATCCACCTACTTCAGCCAGCACAACTTCGACGTGGTCCGCAACCCGAAGGTGCACGTGCGGATCGACGATGCGCGCCATTTCGTCGAGACGACGAATGAGAAGTTCGACGCAGTGACATCGGATCCGCTCGACCCGTGGGTGAAGGGCGCCGCGATGCTGTACACGGTCGAGTTCTTCGAGATGGTGAAGCAGCACCTGAACCCCGGGGGCGTCGTCACGCTCTTCGTGCAGCTCTACGAGAGCAACACCGAAGCGGTGAAGAGCGAGATCGGCACCTTCCTCTACGTGTTCCCGAACGGCATCGTGTGGGGGAACACGAACGAGGGCAAGGGATACGATCTGGTGCTGCTCGGCCAGAATCAGCCGACGCGGATCGACGTCGATGCGATCCAGGCGAAGCTCCAGCGCCCCGAATACGCGCCGATGGCCCAGTCGCTGCGCGAGATCGGCATGCACTCGGCGGTGGATCTGTTCTCGACCTACGCCGGCCGCAAGCCCGATCTCGAGCCGTGGCTGCGCAACGCGTCGCTCAATCGCGACCCGAAGATGCCCGACGATCTGTTCATCGCGTCGGAGACGACCAAGCACGCGCTGTTTGCGGCGATTACGAGCGCGCAGGGACGGTAAAAAGAGAATTCGCGGGTTGGTGATTGGTTGAACGAGTGAATCCCGATGCTCGTAGTGTCCGGCTTGAGCCGACCTGTCCACGACGATCAACGCAGAGCCCGCGGAGCCCGCAGAGAAAGGGGGGTCAAAGACCAGCAGCACCAACGCCGTGAACGCCGTTGTGACGAATCCAAGTCCATGCATATGGCGATTGATTGTGACGAAGAATGTCCGGCTACCGGCGATCCTTCGGAGTATGCTCCCGCCCGATGTCTTAGTCGAGGCGTCTTGCTCATCTGAGGCTGCTCATGAGACGACACGGACTCGCGACGATCGAACGTGAAGCCCGCAGAGCCCGCAAAGTTCAGTTGTTTTTGCGCGCTCTGCGCGCTTTGCGTTCACCCGTTCTGTTGGTTGTGGCTCTTGCCGCCCCGCTCGCGGCCGGCGCGCTTACGCGTCTGGTCGCGCAGCAGGCGCATTACGACGCCAGCCTGTATTCAGGGCTCCGCTGGCGGATGATCGGGCCGTTCCGGGGCGGGCGCGTCAACGGGGTGAGCGGCGTGGCCGGTCAGCCGAACACGTTCTACTTCGGCTCCGTCGGCGGCGGCGTGTGGAAGACGACGAACGCGGGGCGCACCTGGCTGCCGATATTCGACTCGCAGCCCATCGCCTCGATCGGCGCCATCGCGGTCGCCTCGTCGAACCCGAACGTCGTCTACGTGGGCACGGGCGAAGCCGACATGCGGTCGCAGATCTCGTACGGCAACGGAGTGTACAAGTCGACCGACGCGGGCAGGACCTGGACGCACCTCGGGCTCGACAACACGCGGCAGATCGGCAAGGTCATCATCCATCCGCAGAATCCCGACGTCGTCTTCGTGGCGGCGCTCGGCCACGTGTACGGCGCGAACCCGGACCGTGGCGTCTACCGATCGCGTGACGGCGGCGCCACGTGGCAGAAGGTGCTCTTCAAGAGCAACGACGTCGGCGCGATCGATCTGGCCTTCGATCCGGGCGATTCGCAGACGATTTACGCCTCGCTCTGGAACACCCGCCGTCCGCCCTGGAGCATTTATCCGCCGTCGTACGGTCCGGGCAGCGGGCTGTACAAGTCGACCGACGGCGGCGCGAACTGGCATCAGCTCACCAGCGGTCTGCCGGCCGACGGGGTCGGCCGCATCGGCATCGCCGCAGCCCCCTCGAACCGCAGCCGGCTGTACGCGATCGTCGATTCGAAGGAAGGCGGCCTCTTCAGGTCCGACGATGCCGGTGCGACGTGGAGCAAGGCATCAGGCGACAGCCGCATCTGGGGCCGCGGATGGTACTTCGGCAAGGTCGCCGTCGATCCGAAGAATCAGGATCTCGTGTACGTATCGAACACCGGCGTGTACCGATCGCGCGATGGCGGACGAACGTTCGGCGAGCCGTTCAAGGGATCGCCCGGCGGTGACGACTACCATCAGCTCTGGATCGATCCGGCGGACGGCAACCGCATGATTCTCGGCGGCGATCAGGGCGCGGTCGTCACGGTGGAGGGGCTCAGCGAGCACCCGACGTGGAGCTCGTGGCTGAACCAGCCCACGGCGCAGATCTACCGGATCGCGCCGGACAACGCGTTTCCGTACTGGGTGACCGGCGCGCAGCAGGACAGCGGCGCCATGCGTGTCCGGACGCGCGGGAGGTTCGCCGGGATCACCATGCGCGACTGGGAGCCGGCGTGCGCCGGCGGCGAGGCGGGCTACACCGCGCCCGATCCCCTGAATCCGGACATCCTCTTCGGCGGCACGGTGACGCGATGCAACGTGCAGACAGGCAAGACCGACAACGTGTCGCCGGAGGTGGACCTGCCGACCCCGGCGCGGCACACGTGGACCGTGCCCCTCGTCTTTTCGCCGGCCGATCCGCACGCGCTGTATTTCAGCGATCAGTATCTGTTCAAGACGACCGACGGCGGCAATCACTGGACGCGCATCAGCGAGGACATGACGCGGGAGAATCCGGGCGTGCCGCCGAATCTCGACGCGGCGACCGCCGCCGACGCGCCGCCATTCCAGCGGCGCGGCGTCATCTACACGATCGCGCCGTCCTCCGTCCGCGCGCCGCTCCTCTGGATCGGCACCGACGACGGCTACATTCACGTCACCCAGGACGATGGGAAGACGTGGACGAACGTGACGCCGCGCGAGCTGTCGGGGTGGAGCAAGGTGGTGATGCTGGAGGCGTCGCACTTCGACGCGAATGAAGCCTACGCGGCCATCGACCGCCACCGTCTCGAGGACAATGAGCCGTATATCTATCGCACCAGAGATGGCGGCAGGAGCTGGGAGAAGATCACGGCGGGGCTGCCGGGCGGCGTCTACCTGCAGACGGTGAAGGAGGATCCGAAGCGGCGCGGCCTGCTCGTGGCCGGCACCGAGCTCGGCGTCTTCGTGTCGTTCAACGACGGCGACAACTGGCAGTCGCTGCAGCTCAACCTGCCGCCATGCTCGATGCGCGATCTCGCTTTTCACGAGAACGACCTCATCGTGGCCACGCACGGACGCAGCGTCTGGGTGCTCGACGACATCGGCGCGCTGCGGCAGATCACCGCTGAGGTCGCGGCTGCCGGCGCGCATCTGTTCAGGCCCGCCGATGCGTTCATTCTGCCGCCGGGCACCGATGACGGGACGCCGACGCAGAAAGACGAGCCGGAGGCGGAGAACCCACCGACCGGGGCGATCATCGATTACTACCTGAAGTCCGCGCCGAACGGGCCGGTGACGATCGAGATTCTCAACGCGAGCGGCGCGGCGGTCCGGCGGTTCTCCAGCAGCGATCCGGTCGCGCCGGTCAACGTCAACACGCTCGCGGTGAACGCCGTGTGGCAGCGGGCGCTGGAGCCGCCGTCAGCGGCGGCCGGCATGCACCGCTTTGTGTGGGACCTGCGTCCCGATCCGCCGCCCGGCGGCCGCGGTCGAGGGGGACGCGGCGGTGGTGGTGGTGGCGGCGGCGGACGCGGCGGCCCTCCGCCGGTCGCGCCGGGCGCCTTCTCGGTGAAGCTGACGGTCAACGGACAGAGCTACACGCAGCCGGTCACGGTCAAGGTCGATCCACGCGAGCGGTCGCGTTAATTGGGGGCTGGGGACTGGGGGACTTGGGGACTGGGGACTGGGGACTGGGGGACTGGGGACTGACACCTGGGACACGGGGCTGGCGACCGGGACTTGGGGAGTTGGTGAATTGAATTCGGTCGTGTCCGGCTTCAGCCGGACTTCGGTGGGCGACGCTCGAAAGATCGCTCTTGTGGTCAGGAGCAAGCACGTGCAGGCTGTTACGCGGAAAGCGGTCAAAGCCTGCGTATTGACGGTTTCGCAAAAAGTAAATACAGTGACTGCATGGCGACCGTCACCCGTCGCAAACGTGCAGCGTCTCGAAGTCGGCGAGTGCCCAGGACCTATCGCCTGACCCTTTCCACATTGAGTGCGGCGAAACGTGCGCTGGGCGCGGCCACGGCCACTGAGACTATCGAGCGCGCGCTCGAATTGGTCGTGTTCCGGCGACGGCTGCTCGACGGGACGCGAGCCATGCTCGGCGTTCGGATCGGCTCGCCGGACGCTGAGTAGTGGCGTCTCCTGACCACAAGTACGTCCTCGACACGCAACTCTTCATCCAGGGATTCCGTGAGCCGGGCGCGAACGAGGCGCTTCTACGGTTCCATCGTTCGTTTGCCCCGTTCGAGTACCTCAGCGCCATCGTCGCCCAGGAATTGCGCTCCGGCACCCGGTCTCCGCGCGACCTGAAGGTGCTTGAACGGCACGTGCTCACCGTGTTCGGGCGTGTCAATCGCATCATCGTTCCGTCAATTCGGGCCTGGCATCGGTCGGGCGATGTCCTCGCGGAGATGGCGCGGGAGGATGGTCTCGAAGTGGCCCGGGTGTCGAAGGCATTTGCGAACGATGTCCTCCTCGCCGTGTCGTGCAGGGAGGCCGGATGTGTGCTGGTCACCGATAACGAGCGCGACTTCGCACGTATTCGGCGATTCGTTCAGTTCGAGTTCGTCGGGTCGTGGCCAATGCCGGCGACATAGAATCTTCCCGGCCGGTGGCATGTTGACGCTGCGGCGACCATCCGACGGTGACATCACCGCGTTCCTGGACCGTCAGTCTCGCGGCTCCTTCTCCTACGCCGGCGTCGGCGGCACGCGATCGAGCGCGCCGATCGGCTACAACGTCGATCACAACCGGGTCAGACTCGGCGAAGGTGAAGGCGCGTTCAAACGCGCGGTGGCTGCGGTGCGCCGGTGGGAGATGTTCAACATCGGATGGGTCACGCTCTGCTGGCCCCAGGCGCCCATCGAGATCGGCCAGTGCGTGGGCATCCTCATCCCGCTCTATGGCCTCTGGTCGTTGAATGCCTGCCGCGTCATCTACACCATCGACGCCGCCGCCGACGAGGTGAGGCGATTCGGCTTTGCCTACGGCACGCTCGCCGATCACATGGAATCGGGTGAGGAACGATTCTCGGTTGAGTGGCATCGAGGCGACGATTCCGTCTGGTACGATCTGTTGGCGTGTTCCCGTCCTCGTCACCCTTTGGCCAGGCTCGGCGCGCCCCTCAGCCGGTCGTTGCAGCGCCGGTTCGCGCGCGATTCGCTGCAGGCGATGATCCGCGCCGTCTGTCATGAAGGCTGAGTGCTGACTACTGGACCGGGTGGATCATGACGCTCGCGGCCGCGGAATGGTGGATCAGATGCACGCGTTCGCACCTGTCAACGAGCCTCCAGTCCCCAGTCCCCAGTCCCTGTCCCAATCCCCAGCACCTTGAACCCTGGACCCGGAAGAGTGCACTCTTGTAGCGTCATGTCCGTCGCTCTGACCGACCCGCCCGGACCGAAGCTGTCGCTGATTGCCCAGCTGGTCTATCGGCCAGGTTTCGGCAACCCGCTCGAGTTCTTCACCCGGATCGCGCGTACGTACGGCGACATCGTTTCCTACCGGATGGGTGGCGAGCATCTGTTTCTGGTCAACGATTGGCAGCACATCCGCGAGATCCTGGTGACGAACAACCGCAATTTCACCAAGAGCCGCGGCCTCGAGCGCTCAAAACGCCTGCTCGGCAGGGGTCTGCTGACCAGCGAAGGCGCGTTTCACCTGCGTCAGCGCCGCCTGATGCAGCCGGCGTTTCATCGCGAGCGGATCGCCGGATACGGCCAGACGATGGTGGAATACGCCGATCGGATGCGAAACGCCTGGACCGACGGCGCCACGCTCGACCTCGCGCGCGAGATGAACCGCCTCACGCTTTCCATCGTCGGCAAGACGCTGTTCGACGCCGACGTCGAGTCGCAGGCGGCAGAAGTGGGCGACGCGCTGACCGGCGTGATCGAAAGCTTCTGGATGATGATGCTGCCTCTCGCGGACGTGCTCGAGCGCCTCCCGGTACCGCGCATGCGGCGGGCCCGCATCGCGCGGGCGCGGCTCGACGCGATCATCTACGGGATGATTGCCGAGCGCCGGGCGAGCGGCCGCGATCACGGCGATCTGCTGTCGATGCTCCTTTCGGCGCAGGACGAAGACGACGGCGGCGTCATGACCGACCAGCAGGTGCGCGACGAGGCGATGACGATCTTCCTCGCCGGCCACGAGACGACAGCCAACGCAATGACCTGGACATGGTACCTGCTCGGCGGCGCGCCGGACGTCGAAGCGAAGGTGCACGAGGAAATCGATCGCGTGCTGAAGGGCAGGCTTCCAGCGACGGAAGATCTCCGGTTGCTGCCGTACGTGGAGCGCGTGGTGACGGAGTCGATGCGGCTCTATCCACCGGCCTGGATCATCGGACGCCGGGCAATTGCGGATTATCCCCTTGGTCCCTACATCGCTCCGGCCCAGTCGATCCTCATCATGAGCCCGTACATCATCCAGCGCGACCCGCGGTACTACTCGGAGCCCGAACGGTTCAACCCCGATCGGTGGACACCTGAGTTTCGCGCCGCGCTCCCGAAGTTCGTGTATTTCCCGTTCGGCGGCGGACCGCGCCAGTGCATCGGCGAGTCATTTGCGTGGATGGAGCTGGTGCTGCTGGTCGCGACGATCGCTCAGCGATGGCAGCTTCGCCTCGTGCCCGGCCATCCGGTCGTGCCGCAGCCGCTCGTCACGCTGCGGGCGAAGCACGGGATGAAGATGACCGTCCACGAACGCAGGGCGCCGCTTTTGGCGGCGGAACGTAGGGCACCGCTTGACGGTGGAACGTAGGGCACCGCTTTAGCGGTGCCGATCAGAAAGGAATGATTGCCGTGAGCCCGCGCGTGCGGCGGATCGTCGAGACCGCGCTCGATTGCGACGATCTCTCGATGAGCGCCGCGTTCTACACAACCCTGCTCGATACGGCGCCGATGGTGTCGGGCGACCACCTCGTTGCGCTCGATGCGGGCGAAGGCACCGTGCTGCTGCTGTTTCAGCGCGGCCTGACGTCGGCGCCGGTGCAGACGCCGGGCGGGCTCGTCCCGCCGCACGACGCCGGCGGGCCGGGTCACGTCGCGTTCGCGATCCATCCAGACGAGGTGCAGGCGTGGGAAAAGAGACTCGCCGATCTCGGCATCACGGTTGAAAGCCGCGTGCGATGGGAGCGCGGAGGCTTCAGCCTCTACTTCCGCGACCCGGACAATCGACTGCTGGAGCTCGCCACACCGGGGATCTGGCCGTCTTATTAGTCGTTGGTCGTTGGTCGTTGGTCGTTGGTCGTTGGTCGTTGGTCGTTGGTCGTTGGCCGCTGAGCCTTTCACCGGCCACGAAAGGCACGAAACGCTCGAAACGCACGAAAAAGATCTGTTTTTGTGTTTCGTGTTTTTCGTGTTTTAGTTCGCCGCGATGCAGTACAGGTTTTTGTAGCCGCGCAGATAGATCGCGCCGTCCACGAGCGCCGGCGACGCGTCGAACCCATCGTCCAGCTTGTTGGCGGCCAGCACCTCGTATGTCTTCCCGTGACGGATGACGAGGATGACGCGTCGCGCCCAGCGATGTAGACGCGGCCGCGGCACCCACCGGCGACGCGAAGACTTCCGGCAGACCCTCGAGGCGTTGAAGCACGAGACCGACGCACGCCGTGATTCCGGTTGCCGCGAGTGGCGGTGCTCTCACCAGGCTTCTCCCGGCCATGAGTGTAATATCGTTTCCATTTCGCGCGAAGAAATGCTCCGGCCCTTCGACTTTCAACTGCGGACCCGCGTCGTGTTCGGCGACGGGTCGTTCGCCAGGCTCGGCGAGCTCGCGCGCGAGCTGTCGTTCACGACGACGCTGATCGTGGCGGACCCGGGGATCGTGGCGACCGGGTTGGTCGACGGCGCGGGTGCGTCGCTCGAGGCGGCCGCGATTCGATCCTTCTCCTTCCACGACTTCGACGCCAACCCGGATTCCCGCATGGTGGAGACGGGGCGCGTGTACGCGGCATCGTGCGGCGTCGATTCGATCGTCGCTGTCGGCGGGGGGAGCTCGCTCGACTGCGCCAAGGGCATCAACTTCGTCCTCACCAACGGCGGCACGATGCGCGACTACCGCGGCTTCGGCAAGGCGGCGCGGCCCATGCTGCCGTCGATCGGCGTGCCGACCACAGCGGGTACGGGCAGCGAAGCGCAGACCTACGCGCTCATCTCGGACCGGGAGACGCACGCGAAGATGGCCTGCGGCGATCCCAAGGCGGCGTTCCGGATCGCGATTCTCGATCCCGCGCTCACCGTGACCCAGCCGCGATCGGTGACGGCGATCGCCGGCTACGACGCGATCTCCCACGCCGTCGAGTCGTACGTCACGGCGCGGCGCAGCGGCATTTCCGATCTGTTCGCGCGCGATGCCTGGCGTCTGCTCGACGGCCACTACGAGCGCGTGCTGGCCGCGCCCGGCGATCGGATTGCGCGGGGCGCGATGCTGCTCGGCGCGCACGAGGCCGGCGTCGCCATCGAGCAATCGATGCTCGGCGCCGCGCACGCGTGCGCCAATCCGCTCACCGCCCGCTATGGGACGACGCACGGCGTGGCGATTGCGGTGATGCTGCCGCACGTCGTTCGGTGGAACGCGGATCAGATCGGCGATCGGTATGCGGAGCTGCTTCGCGCGTCGGGACGGGAGGGCGGCGCCGCTCCGGGCAGCCGGCTTGCCGCGCGGCTGGAGGAGCTGGCCCGGGCCGGCGGGCTGCCCGCCTCGCTGCACGATCTCGATGTGCCTCGCGGGGATCTCGCTGCGCTCGCGGCCGACGCGGCCACCCAGTGGACCGGCACGTGCAATCCGCGGCCGTTCGACGCCGCCGCCGCGCTCGAGTTGTATGAGCGCGCGTATTGACGAACGCGGAAAAACACGACAGCACGGCGATCAACGCGGAGCCCGCAAAGCGCGCAGAGACTGTTTCCGATTCTTTCCGGTAGTGTCCGGCTTCAGCCGGACGATTTTCGTGTCTTTCGTGGTTTTCGTGTCTTTCGTGGCTATGCCCGTCGAACGAGGAGTGAGGCGAAGCCAGGCAGGTACGCGATCGTCCAGTAGACGAAATGCCGCGCGTAGTCCCAGCCGTGCGGGTGGAACGGCATCCAGATGCCCGAGATCGCATAGAACCCGAGTCCCGAGCCCACTGCGGCGAGCGCGCTTCGCGCGAGGACGGCGCTCATGTTGTTCCCTCCCTGCAGCACGCGGCCGGTGAGGAGGCCCAGGCCGACCCACATGCCGACGAACAGCACGAACAGCGCGGAATATCCCATGAGCGGTTGCAGAAAGTAGAAGCCCGCCGTCGCGGCGCAGCCGATCAACGCAGCGCCGATCGCGCCGCGCAGCGGCTTGCGCGAGGGCCATCCGAGACAGAAGCCGACCGTCAGCAACAGCACGACGGCGTGCGCAAACCAGTAGATCGGCTGACGGTGTGGAAGCACGCTCGCCCACAGATAGTCACCCAGCGTGCTGACCGCCGCTGTCGCAAGCGCACCGGTTGCGGCAAACTTAAGAGGCTGCGCTACGTTCGTCACCTCGCACCTCGCACCTAGTCCCCAGTCCCCAGTCCCTACTCCGGTAACTCCTCACGCTTCGGCTCCGGCAGCGAGAAGCTCGCGACGAGCCCGATCACGTATGCTCCCGTGCCGACAATCGCCGAGGCGTACGCGAGCCTGATCGGCGGAGTCGACCCCGGCATGACGTTCGCGAGCTGCGTCGTCAGCAGCGCGGCGCACGTGCCGATCATCCGGCCGCCGACGTTGGCGGCGAAGCTCTCGCCAGTGCCCCTCAAGTACGTCGGATACACGCGCGGCAGATAGTTTCCCCAGAAACTGAGCTGGCCGATCGTCGTGATGCCAGTCAAGAAGACACCCCACTTCAGGATCGTGAAGCCGGTCGTTCCGAAGGACGCGAAGACAATCGGCACGAGGATCAGGCCCGGCACCTGGAACATCCGGACCAGTTTTCGCCGGCTGATGACGCGGACGGCGAGGAACGCGAGCAGGAATCGTCCGGCGAGCCCGCCGAACTCCTGATACGACTGCACGGCGCTGACGGTCTGCTCGACCGCCGCACGCGGCAGCGTGCGCACTTCGGGCAGCCCCGGCACGATGCGCGGCGCCTGCTGGATCGCGCCGAACGCCGCCCCGAACGCCGCCGCCATCATCACCGTCGTCACGATCGTCGTCTTTTTGAAACGCGCGTCGAACAGCTCGGCGAAGCTGGGGCGCTTCAGCGTGCCGGCCAGTTTCTTCTCGCGCCATGTCGGCGATTCCGGCAGGAAGGGCCGGATCAGCATGAGGGGGATGGCCGGGATGACGCCCGACATCAGCGTGTACCGCCACGCCTCGTGTCCGCCACGGATCGCCGGCAGGTGTTCGCCGTAGGTCACGACCAGGTAGTACGCGGCCGTGACCATGACGCCGCCAAACGATCCGACGACCTGTGTGTACCCGACCACCGACTCGCGCTGCTTGGGATTGGGAAACAGTTCCGACAGCCAGGCGACCGCGGCGACGAACTCGACGCACACGCCGACGAACGTGCCGCACCGCCAGAAGAGCAGCCACGGCACGGAAGTCGAATAGCCGGAGGCGAACGCCGAGAACGCGTAGAGCAGGATGCTCCAGACGAGCACGCGCCGCCGGCCGAGCAGGTCGGTCAGATACCCGCCGAGCAGGCCGAAGATGCCGCCCGCCACGGCGGGCACGTAGAAGATGATGCCCACCCAGTCGTTGATGAGGGGGCTGCCAGGCGGCACGTGCAGCAGCTCGATGAGCGCCGGGCGCACGATGAGCGGCAGCATCAGCAGCACGTAGGAGTCGAACGCGAAGCCGATGGCCGCGATAATCGCGATCAGCCACTGCAAAGGGGTCAGACGTGCGGCACTCGCATCTGAGAGGGCTGGGGACATGAAGCCTCGCTGCCGGAGTATTTCACGCGGCGACCCGCGGCGGCTCACGATACCACGGGGCCGTCGGGCGTCGGGTCTTCAAGTGCCTCACAACCGCGGCGGCTCGACGAGTTGAACTGCGTCCGGTTCGAGCGCAACTGGTTCGAGTCCTGTCCCTCCTTCGTTAAACGCGCGGACCGTTTCAGATGGTCGGATTTCGAGAGCTTCTCACGCGCTCGGCGACAGGCGCAGGCGATCCCGAGCTGGTCATGCGGATGGTTGCGACCGTCGCGAACGCCGTAATCCACCGCGCCGGTCGCCGCGTGTGGGCTCAGATGTTGGGCGGAACGTACGCCACTTGCACGGTCCTACCCAGCGCGCCGCTTTGCGAGAAGTTCGCGCACTTGCGGTACGAGATCGACGGGGATTTCCATGGCGGTATGAGTCGTCGATTCGTACGCCGCTTCGTCCTCCGCGACGGCTTCTTCCTCTGACTGCTGCTCGTAGTGTTCGAGCACACGGCGGACGCGTTCTTCGTCCCAACCCTGCGGAAAGTTCGGTTGCTTCATTTCTTCCTCCGGCGTCGTCGCCGTAGTGCTTTAAGAGCCTTGGGACCCGGATCGTACGCGGTGATCACGAACGCCGAATCCGGTTGTGGATCGGGAACGTAAATGACCCGCAGATAGCGACCGGCTTCAGTCTGACCAACCGCAACGCGTGAGCCCTCGCTGCCAATTCGATCCTCAATGGGTTTCGCAAGGACCTCTTCGACCTCTTTCTCCTGGACGTCATGGTCGTAAATATGCGGCTCGCCCGTTCTCGGATCGTTGTAGTAGCGAAGCCGCACACCGTCAATTTTACGTCACGGAGAGTCGTTCCGTGTCCCGCAAAGAAAACGCTGGTACTGGGTGTGCGTCGTGTTGCTAACATCGCCTGTAGACGCGATCCCAGCGTGTAAATCGTCAATCCATAGCGGAAAGAGAGGTAATGAGGATGGATAATCCGTATCCACACGTCGAGACAAGTAATTCTGTGCGGCACTTCCTGCGGTTCACACCCGAAGCGCAGATCCACGAAATTCTTGACTACTTCACCCATACCGGCCTCACAGCGACGAAACAGGGTATTGACGCAGCCGTGCGGACGCATCCGAACGTATTCGGCGTTCGACGTCGTGGCCGTGAAAAGTTCTTGTACTTGAAGTGAGGGTAGCGATGAGGAAAGTCAATGGCTACACCGTTCCGCCCGACCCGTTGGCGGATGTAGCCAGGAAACACGAAGACCGCGTGGTGAGCGCCTAGCAAGCAAGCCGCACGCGGCCCTTCGAGACGGGTCCAGTCTCTTACAAAAGCGCCCGGTCAGTCGTTGGTAGCGACCAGCCGGGCAAGCTAGAAACCACGCGGGTGTAGCCGCGCGATCACCAAGCTGATTATTGGCCACATCCGCCCACCGCGCAAGAGGCGGCCCTATGACGTGTCCGAACTGTCAGCACAATCAGTGGAAACGCTCTGGCACAGTTACCAGGATCGGCGGCTGTTGATTGAGAATCTGTGATCGGAAAGGTTGCGTTTGAGCCTGTGACTGGCGTTGATGAAACCACCTTCGTGCTCGGTGCGGGTTTTTCCGCCGATCAAGGCTTTCCGTTAGCTCGAGACCTCCGCCCGCGTGTCCTTCACTTTCTGGAAGCGGAGCGACATCCTTCGTACGAAACGTTCCTTGTTTCTGATGATATCTTCCCGGGCGGCCAGTTCTACGAAGCACTGGGGGATCTGGACCCAATCGGAAAACTGGGTTTCGAGGAACTCCTGATCCAGCTTCGGAAACGCGCTCAACAAGGCGATCAATCGTTAAACCCGCTCGATCAGACGCTCCGGATCGGCGTCGTGCGCCTGATCTGGTGTGTGACTCACGCGAATCGACACCCCGAGAAGATCTACCTCAACTGTGCCAAGCGATGGGCATCAGCGTCGAACTGCCATGTCGTGTCATTCAATTGGGATCTGCTCCCCGAGACATGTCTGACCCGAGTCGGTGGAGCGTGGAGTTATACGCTCGCCAAACAGGGCACCCCGATCCTCAAGCCGCATGGATCCGTCAACTGGACGTCGGTCAAGCAGCATCCCGAACTTACATCGGGGTACGGGGGCTGGGTCGGCGTAGATCCGGCTAGCACGGTTTCGTACGATGGGTCTGATCCCCTTGCCAACCCATTCGAGCAGGAGATCAATTCGGACCTGCGGTACTGCGTGTACCCCGGCGATCCTGATGCTGCCGATACACATCCAGACGTGGCTCTCCTCTGGCGGGACGTCCGCCAGGCGATCTCCGTAAGCGACAGGGTCGTTTTTATCGGGTATTCGCTTCCGGACTACGACAACTACTCAGCCGACGTGCTGTCACATGCCTGCTCCGGAAAAGTCGTCGAAGTCTGGGACCCGTCGAAGCACACGCTTGATCGTTACGCAGCGATCTTTG
The DNA here is from genome assembly GCA_003222535.1 of Acidobacteriota bacterium. GTDB lineage: Bacteria > Acidobacteriota > Vicinamibacteria > Vicinamibacterales > CAVVIG01 > QHWJ01. The sequence goes on from QHWJ01000236.1 coordinate 45,545, forward strand.
CGAACAGCGAGTTGCACGAAGCTACGTTCGGACAGACGCCGTACGCGTCATAACCTGGGATCGTACAAACTTGCCGCACCGAAAGTGACAGGGACACTTCGATGAGCTTCCGGCCCTGCAGCTAGCAGCCCCGTTGGAGGCGGTCAACATGGCGCAACCAACAGACAACATGGTTCCAACTGGCATCGGTTTGGTCGGCCACAGTCATCGTCGTCCGCCGTATTTGTGCCGTCCGCTGTAGCGCCACTCCATGGCGGTTCAGAAGTACCTCGCCAGCGTTCGGTCGTCCGGCCGTGACGCCGGCGTGCATCGAGACACCCACCACCATCAGCAGCGCCGGGGCGATCGTCATCGGGACCACGGGCAGCAGGCCGAGCACCGCGGTGCCGGACACCGGGCGTGTGACGACATCGACGCCGCCAATCGACACGATCGAGACGCCCGCACCCGGCGGCGCCGGCACCACTGCCTGCAGCACGGCAATCGCCAGCACGGCAGCCGCCGTCCACACCGTCGCGGCGAGCGCGCCCCCCTGGTGCTGTCCCTCCAGAACAACGCGGCGACCAGCAGCGGTGGGAGCGCCGAATAGCCGGCGAACCCATACTGCGTCGCGATGTCGAAAATCGATTGCGGCACCAGCGCGATTGATGCAGCGCGTACAGCGCCGCTGCCATGAGGGCGGCCGCCATCACGCGCTATACTACGCGATCATGCAGGCATCTCGGCCGGATCAGTCGCGCGGCATCGGCGTCGCGACGGATGCTCCGCGCGCGGCGCTCGACCGGCAGGTGCGCGAGGTGATCGAGTGGCATTTCGATCCATCCACCGGCTCGCCGTTCTGGCTCGACTTCGCGAAAAAGGCCGGCTGGGATCCGCGGCGTGAGATCGGCGGCTTCGCGGACCTCACGCGCTTCGGCCAGTTCGACGACGAGGCGCTGCGCGGCGGTCCCGTGGAGCGCTGGATTCCGAAAGGGTACGCGGGCAGGCCGGTGTTCGTCTTCGAGACCGGCGGGACGACCGGCGTGCCGAAGACGCGCGTGGCGTTCGAGGACTTCCGCGTCGACTACGACATCTTCAGCGCCACGCTGCCGGACGAATTTTTTCCGCGCGGCGCGAACTGGCTGATGCTGGGACCGTCCGGCCCGCGCCGGCTGCGACTGTCGGTCGAGCACCTTGCACAGACCCGCGGCGGCATCTGCTTCTCGGTCGATCTCGATCCGCGCTGGGTGATCAAGCTGATCAAGAGGGGCTGGAGCGACCACCTGCAGGCCTATAAGGACCACGTCATCGATCAGGCGGTCACGATCCTGCAGGCGGGTCACGACATCCGCTGCATGTTCGCGACGCCGAAGTTGCTCGAGTCGCTCGCGCTCCGGCTCGAGTCGATGGAAACCACGATTCGGAAGGCCGGCATCACCGGCATCTTCTCGGGGGGCACGGAGTTCACGCCGCAGTGGAACCGCTTCGCGCACGAGGAGCTGCTCGACGGCGCCTACATGACGCCGACTTACGGCAATACGCTGATGGGTCTCGCCGCGAGCGCGCCGAGCGGACCGCACAACAATTACAAGATCGCCTATTACGCGCCGCAGCCCCGCGCGGCGATCGAGGTCGTCGATTTCGGCGATCCCGACAAGCTCGTGGGCTACGGCGAGACGGGCCGCGTGAAGCTGACGACGCTCACGAAGGAGTTCTTCATGCCGGGCTTCCTCGAGCGCGACGAAGGCGAGCGCGAACCGGCCTGCGATAAGTTTCCGTGGGACGGCATCAGCGGCGTGCGTCCGTACCGCGGTTTCGCGGCGACGACCACCGTGGGGGTGTATTGAGGGGACTGGGGACATGGGGACTGGGGACTGGAAAGAGTCCCGTAGTCCCCTAGTCCCCAAGTTCCCAAGTCCCTGTCTGTAAGACGGCGAGGGTTATCAATGCTTAGTCTGCCGGTACTGCGTTGGGGTCAGCCGTATACGAGCATCGACGTCGATCCGGTCGTGCACTTCGCGACCGGCGAGCCGATCGCGAACGTCAGCCGTGCGAACGGCGGCCTGATTCAGCGCGACATGCGCAAGGCGTCGCGCGCGCGCGAGGTGCTGCGCGAGATGCCGATCGACGAGCTCATCACCCGCGCCGGCCGGGCGGGCGAGCTCTACATGAACGCGACGCTGCCGATGGGCGACGGCACGCAGTCGCCCGACGGGTTCGTGCGCGCCCAGTCGGCGACGACGGGGCTCCCCGAGCGCATGTGCCGCGCGAACATGAAGAAAAACGCGTTCGTGCTCGCCGAGATGCGCAGCATCCTCACGTCGCTGACACGAGGCCTCGCGCTCGACATCCTGTCGAGCGGTCACGGCGAAGAGCGCGGCGTGCCGATCAGCTTTCAGGCGCAAAGCCCCGTCGTCGGGTTGGTCCTGCCGTCGAATTCGCCGGGCGTGCACACGCTCTGGCTGCCGGTCATTCCGCTGCAGATCGGGCTCGTGCTGAAGCCGGGCCCGCAGGAACCGTGGACGCCGTACCGGATGGCCGAAGCGTTTTTCCAGGCAGGGATCCCGCGCGAGGCGATTTCCGTGTATCCGGGCGGCGGAGATGTCGGCGCGGCAGTCCTCGACAGCTGCGGCCGCAACCTGATCTTCGGCGGCACGCCGACTGTCGATCGATACCGCGGCAATCCTCGCGTGCAGGCGCACGGCCCGGGCTTCTCCAAGATTCTCGTGGGCGACGACCAGGTCGATCGCTGGGAACAGTTTCTCGACGTGATGGTTGACAGCGTGCTGCTCAACAGCGGCCGCGGCTGCATCAACTGCTCCGGCATCTGGGCGAGCCGTCACACGCGCGAGATCGCCGACGCGCTGGCCCGCCGGCTGGCCGGCGTGCGCGCGCTGCCGCCTGAGGATCCCGATGCCGCCCTCGCCGCGTTCACCGTGCCGGGCACGGCCGACGCGATCTCGCGGGCCATCGACGCCGATCTCCAGGCGCCGGGTGTGTCCGACGTCACCGCGCGGTTCCGCGACCAGCCGCGGATGGTCAAGCAGGGAAACGCCGAATACCTGTTGCCGACCGTCGTGCATTGCGAGTCGCCCGAGGCGGCGATCGCCATGAAGGAGTACATGTTCCCGTTCGTCACGGTCGTCGAGTGTCCGGAGAAGAAGATGCTGGACGCGATCGGGCCGACGCTGGTGTGCAGCGCGATCACGTGCGACCCCGGCTTCCGCCGAGGCCTCGTCGATGCGGTGCACATCGATCGGCTGAACCTCGGCCCGGTGCCGACGACGCAGTTGAACTGGCTGCAGCCGCACGAAGGCAACCTGATCGAGTTTCTGTTTCGAGCACGGGCCTTTCAGACGGCGAATCTCTAGCTGCCGGGGCCAGTGAGAGGAAGCGGACATGAAAGAGACGGTTTATCGCGCAGAGCGAAGACACACGAAGCACACGAAGAGCCATATGGCTTCGTGTCCCTTCGTGCTCTTCGAGTTTTCGCGAAAAAGCGTGATGCCCTTTGTGTCCTTTGTACCCTTTGTGTCCTTCTTGTCTTAATGAAGATCCTATCGATTACGGCGGGCGCGGCCGGAATGTATTGCGGGAGCTGCTCGCGCGACAACGCGCTGGCCGTCGAGCTGCTCGCGCGCGGCCACGACGTCACGCTGCTGCCGCTCTACACGCCGACCACGACCGACGAGACCAACGTGAGCCGGGATCGCGTGCTGTTCGGCGGCATCAGCATCTACCTGCAACAGTCGCTCGCGCTCTTTCGGAAGACGCCGCGGCTCCTCGATCGCCTGTGGGATTCGCCGCGCGTGATCGGCGCCTTCGCCAGCCGTTCGATTTCGACCGATCCGAAGCTGCTCGGCGACCTGACGGTTTCGATGCTCGAGGGGGATCGCGGAGTGCTGCGGAAGGAATTCGCAAAGCTCCTCGAGTGGCTCGCGGAAGAGCCCGTCCCCGACGTGATCAACCTGCCGAACTCGCTGCTCATCAGTCTGGCGCGGCCGCTGCGGGAGGCGCTGAACCGCCCCGTGTGCTGTACGCTGCAGGGTGAGGATCTCTTTCTCGATGGGCTCATCGAGCCCTACCGGAGCCGGGCGCTCGATCTGATTCGGCGGCAGGTCGCCGACGTCGACGCGTTCGTCGCGGTCAGCGCCTTCTACGTACCGGTCATGGCGAAGCTGCTCGGGATCCCGGCCAACCGGATCGCCGTGGCGCCGCTGGGCATCAACCTGACCGGCTACGAACGGCGTCGCCGCGGCGGCGGTGTCTTCCGCGTCGGCTACTTCGCGCGCCTCGCGCCCGAGAAGGGGCTGCACGTCCTGGCGGAGGCGTATCAGCTCTTTCGCCGCCGGGTGGGGTCCGACGCGGGGTCAGACCCGTCAACGGGGCGCATCAGTCTGGAAGCAGCCGGATACCTGGGCCGGGCGCAGGCGCCGTATCTCGAGGACGTGAAGCGCGGGATGGCGTCGGCCGGGCTTGCCGGCGAGCTCATCTATCACGGCGCCGTGGATCGTGACGGTAAGCTGGCTTTTCTTCGCAGCCTCGACGTCCTGTCGGTGCCGGCGACCTACGACGAACCGAAGGGCGTGTTCCTGCTCGAGGCGATGGCGAGCGGCGTGCCGGTCGTGCAACCGCGGCGCGGCGCGTTCACGGAGATCGTGGAGAAGACCGGCGGCGGCGTGCTCGTCGCACCCGACGACCCAGCGGCGCTGGCCGCCGGGCTCTACGACCTCTGGCGGGACCGCGCGAAAGGGGAAGCGCTCGGCGAGCGCGGCTTTCACGGAGTCCGCGCGCACTACAGCATCGCGAGCTCGGCGGACCGTCTCCTCGAGGTGTACGAATCGCTGATCGCGCGGCCGGTTTCGTCCGCCGCGCAGCCCCTGAAGGCTGGCATCCGCAGCGCGCGGCAGGCCTGAAGACTGCACTGCAGTGACGTTTTTCTCGTACCTCGAAAAACACGAAAGACACGAAAGACACGAAACAAGAAATGATCTTTTCGTGCTTTTCGTGTATTTCGTGCTGTTCGTGGCGTGGCTCTAGACATGCTACAGGTCGCGAATCTCAGCAAAGATTATCCGACGCCGCGAGGCGCGCTGGCCGTGCTGTCTGACGTGTCGTTCTCGCTCGCTCCGGGGGACGCGGCCGCCATCATGGGACCTTCCGGCAGCGGCAAGAGCTCTCTGCTGTATCTGCTCGGCGCGCTCGAGCCGCCCACCTCCGGCACCGTGACCCTCGACGGGCAGGACCCATTCCGGCTACCGGCTGCCGCTGTGGCGGCATTCCGCAACCGGTCGGTCGGCTTCGTTTTCCAGGATCATTGCCTGCTGCCGCAATGCACGGTGCTCGAGAACGTGCTGATTCCGACGCTCGTTGCGTGCACCCCCAGGAGCGTGTCCGCGAAATGTGATCACGCTCCTGGCGGCGATGGAGACGCCATGTCGCGCGCGCGAATGCTGATCGAACAGGTCGGGCTCAGTACTCGCATCGACCATCGCCCTGGCGAGCTGTCGGGCGGGGAGCGTCAGCGTGTCGCGATCGCACGCGCGCTCGTCCGTGAGCCGCGGCTCCTGCTGTGCGACGAGCCGACGGGCAACCTCGATCGCGCACCCGCGGGCAACGTGGCGTCGCTCCTGAAGGACCTGCACCGGCAGCAACAGACGATCCTGATCGTCGTGACGCACAGCGCCGAGCTCGCGTCCAACTTTTCGATTCGCTTCGAGCTCGTCGACGGGAGGCTACACAGAACATAGTTCAGGGTTCAGGGTTCAAGGTTCGTTCGCGGTTCGGGGTTCAACGTTCGCGGTTCGGGGTTCAACGTTCCCGGTTCGGGGTGCAACGTTCCCGGTTCGGGGCTTCAACGTTCAAGGTTCGGCGTTCAGCGTTGAAGGTTGGGGCGTTCGAGCGCGGAGCCTTGAACCCCGAACGCAGAACCTTGAACCTCGAACCAAGAGCTCAGAACCTGAACGAACCCTGAACCTTGAACCCTGAACTCTGAACCGAGACGCCAGACATGAAGGCAACCACCCTCGTCCTCCGCGGGCTGACGTATTACTGGCGCACGAACGTGGCGGTCGTGGCCGGCGTGGCGACGGCAGTCGCGGTGCTCGCGGGCGCGCTCCTTGTCGGCGACTCGGTGCGCGGCAGCCTCCGCGATCTCGTGCTGCAGCGGCTCGGCCGGACCGATCGCGTGCTCGTGTCCTCGGGATTCTTTCGCGAAGCCCTCGCGGACGATATCCGCGCCGGAGCGGCGCCCGCGACGTCCTCGCCGGCGTCCGGGATGACCGTCACGGCATTCGAGGGCGTGTGTCCGATGATCGCCGTCGAGGGGTTGGTGCGGGATCAGGTCAGCGGCCGGCGCGCGTCGAGGGTGCAGGTGTACGGCGTCGACGACCGCTTCTGGCGTTTTCACGGGCTCACCGGCGGTCGCGGGCCGGAGGGACGCGAGGCACTGGTCAGCCGCGCGCTCGCCGCGGACATCGGCGCCACGGCCGGCGGTACCGTGCTCGTGCGCGTCGAGCGGGCGTCGGCGATTCCCATCGAGTCGCTGCACGCCAGGAAAGACGATCTCGGCCGCACGATGCGGCTCGCCGTGCGCGCGATCGTCGGGCCGGCGGATCTCGGCGAGTTCTCGTTGCGTCCCGAGCAGGGCGAGGTGCGCGCCGTGTTCGTGCCGCTGAAGCGCCTTCAACAGGATCTCGACATTCAGGGTCGCGTCAACACATTGCTCGTGGCCGATGGAGGAGGTGCACCCGGCTCGCCTGAAAGGCTCGCCCTCCGGCGAGCGGGTGGCAACACTCTCGAAGGAGCGCGAGGCTTTCCGCCTTCGCTGAAGCTACGGCGGACCGTCGAAGCCTTGGCGGAGGCTGGTCAGCCGAGCGGACCCAACGCGCTCGAGGCGGCGATCCGGCAGCGCTTCGCGCTGGACGATGTCGGGTTGACGATCCGCGTCGTGCCGTCCGGCGTTCCCGATCGCCTGAAAGGCTCGCCCTCCGATCCTCGGAGCGCGAGGCTTTCCGCCTTCGCTGAAGCTACGGCGGAGCGCCGAAACCCTGGCAGAGGCTGGTCAGCCGAAAGTGTTCTGGCGGTCGAGAGCGCGGCCGGCTTTCTCGACCCCGCGCGCGCGACTGCGGTTGAGCAGGCCGCCGCCAGCATCGGGATGACGCCGCAACCGATCCTGACGTATCTCGCCAACAGCCTGCGCAGCGGCGACCGTCAGGTGCCGTACTCGCTTGTGACGGCGATCGACCTCGCAGCGGTCATCGGGGTCCAATCACCTGTAGGGCGGCCCTCTGAGCGTCGCCGAGATGGCGACCCTGAAAGGGCCCTGCTCCAGACACCGCCCATCGTCCTGAACGAGTGGGCGGCGCGCGACCTGGCCGCGAAGGCCGGCGATCCGCTGACGCTGGAGTACTACCTCTGGGAAGAGCCGGGCCGCCTCGTAACCCGCACGGCCGAGTTCCGGATTGCCGCCGTCGTGCCCATCGAGGGCGCCGCTGCCGATCGGGATCTCGCCCCGGCCTATCCCGGCATCACCGAGGCGGAGAGCCTCGGCGACTGGGATCCGCCGTTTCCGATCGACCTCCGCCGCGTCCGTCCCGTCGACGAGCAATACTGGAAGCGGTACCGCACGACGCCGAAAGCATTCATCCCGATCGAGGTGGGGCAGGCGCTCTGGCGTTCTCGCTACGGCGACCGCACGTCGGTGCGGCTTGCGCCGCCGGCGGGAACGCCGGGCGGCGCGGACGCCTGGCGGGATCGCTATGCAGCGCGCCTGCGCGAGACGATCGATCCGCTCGCCCTGGGGCTGGCGGTGCGCGACGTCCGCGCCGAAGGGCTCGCGGCGTCGCGCGGCGCGACCGACTTCGGCGAGTACTTCACTTATTTCAGCTTCTTCCTCGTGGCCTCCGCACTCCTGCTGGCGGCGCTGTTCTTCAGGCTCTCGGTCGAGCAGCGCGCGCGCGAGGTGGGCCTGCTTCGTGCCGTCGGGTTCTCGACGGCGCGCGTTCGCGTCCTGTTTGCGGGCGAAGGGCTGCTGCTTGCCGCGGCGGGCAGCATGATCGGAATGGCCGGCGCGGTCGGCTACGCCGGCGTCATGATGATCGGCCTTCGCACCTGGTGGACGGGCGCCGTCGTGACGAAGTCGCTGACGCTGCACGTCGCGCCGGCATCGCTGGCGGCCGGCGCGATCGGCGCGCTGGCGGCGGCAATGGCATGCATCTGGTGGACGCTCCGCGGGCTGGCGCGCGTGTCGGAGCGCAGCCTGCTCGCGGGTCAGGTTGCCTTGCGGCTCGATGTAGGTCACCCCCTCAGGGGTGCCGGAATTCGGCGCCCTCTACGGGGTGCCGTCAGCGGTGCGACCGCCTTCGCCGTGCTCGGCCTCGCGATGATGGCAGCGGCCGCCGCCGGCGCGCTCGATCGAACCGGCGCCTTCTTCGGCGCGGGGACAGCGCTGCTCGTCGCCTGCCTCTGTCTCGTGACGATCAGGCTCCGTGTCCCGCCGCGATCGATCCTCGCGGGACATGGCTGGCGTGCCATCGCGCGGCTCGGCCTGCGCAACGCCGCCGATCGTCCGGGCCGCAGCGTGCTCGCGATCGGCGTCATCGCATCGGCGGCGTTTATCCTGATCTCGGTGGACGCGTTCCGACGTGAGGGTCCGGCGGCGACCGATCGGCGCTCCGGCGTCGGCGGCTATCCGTTGCTCGTCAACCTGCTGCTGCCGATTCCCAACGATCCCAACAGCCGTGAAGGCCGTGAGGCGCTCGGCCTCGGCGCCTTCGATCGGGTGACTGTCGAGCCGTTCCGCGTACGCCCGGGCGACGATGCGAGCTGCCTGAACCTGTATGAGCCGACGAACCCGCGGATTCTCGGCGCGCGCGCGTCGTTCATCGGTGAAGGCCGCTTCGCGTTTCGGGGCTCGATCGCAGCCAGCGATGCCGAGCGCGCGAATCCCTGGCTGCTGTTGCACCGCAACCTGCAAGACGGAGCGGTCCCGATCGTCGCCGACGCGAACTCGATCACCTACGTCCTCCACAAAACCCTCGGCGACGACGTCCTCGTCTCCGCGGGTGGACGGCCGGTGCGGCTGCGCCTCGTGGCCTCGCTGGCCGACAGCATCTTTCAAGGAGAGCTCCTGATGTCGGACGCGAACTTCCTGAGGCTCTTTCCCGGACAGGAGGGTTACCAGTTCCTGCTGATCGAGACGCCCGCCGATCGGACCGGAGCCGTCGCGGCGGCGATCGAGGAAGGCGCGGCGGATCTTGGCGCCGGCGCGGTCTCGACCGTCGACAGGCTGGCCGAGTTCCACACAGTGGAGAACACGTATCTATCCACCTTCAAGACGCTCGGCGGACTCGGACTGCTGGTCGGGACCGTCGGCCTCGCGGCCGTCCTCCTGCGGAACGTGCTGGAGCGACGGCGCGAGCTGGCGCTGCTCGGCGCGACCGGCTATCGGCGCGGGCACATCTTCGCGATCATCGTGGCGGAGAACGCGCTGCTGCTCGCATGGGGCCTGGCGGCCGGTGCCGTGAGCGCGGTGGTGGCGATTGCGCCGGCGGTCGTCGAGCGGGGCGGCCGCCTGCCGGCCACCGCGAACGCGGTGCTGCTCCTGATTGCAGTGTTCGCGGCGGGATTGGTATCGTCAGCCGTGGCGACGAGCGCCGCGCTTCGCACGCCGCTGCTCGATGCGCTGAGGGCGGAATAAACACAGGCGGCTGATGCAGGGCGAGCCTGAAAGGGTCGCCCTACGTGACGGCGGGCCGCCGATCGCACGAGTAGAACACATGATTTCGTCTCTTCGTGGTTGCATTTGTGTCGCCGTGCTCTGCGCGACTGTCACGGTTCCGGCAGCCGAAAACTGGCCGCAGTGGCGCGGGCCGTCGTTGAACGGCGTCAGCGGCGAGAAAAACCTGCCGCTGCGCTGGTCCGCGACTGAAAACGTCACCTGGAAGCTCGCGCTGCCGTCCTGGTCGGGATCGACGCCCGTCATCTGGGGCGACCGCATCTTTCTGAACGTTGCTGAAGACCTGAAGGTCAGGACCGGCGACAACCTGCATCTCTGGTGCGTGGACCGCGCGAGGGGAACCGTTCTGTGGAAGCGTCCGCTCGGCGGCGGTAACCACCAGGAGATGAAACAGAACATGTCGTCGCCATCGCCCGTCACCGACGGCGCGCACGTCTGGGCGATGACCGGCACCGGCATCCTCAAGGCCTTCGACTTCAACGGCACCGAGAAGTGGAGCCGCGACATCCAGAAGGATTACGGCCGCTTCGGGCTCAACTGGGGCTACGGGTCGTCGCCGCTGCTGTACGGCGACGCGCTTTACGTGCAAGTGCTGCACGGCATGCGGACCCGCGATCCTTCGTACCTGCTGCGGATCGACACGGCCACGGGCCGAACGCTGTGGCGCGTCGAGCGGCCGACGCCGGCACGGTTCGAGTCGCCGGACGCCTACACGACGCCGGCGCTGCTGCGCTACGGCACCAGCATCGAGATCATCGTCACCGGCGGCGACGTCGTGACCGGTCACGATCCGGCGACGGGGAAGGAGCTGTGGCGGGCCGGCGGCCTCAATCCGTACAACGACGGCAGCTATCGGATCGTGGCGTCGCCGGTCGTCTCCGGCGACATGATTTACGCGCCGTCGCGCGAGCGCCCGATGCTGGCGCTGAAAGCGGGAGGCCGCGGCGACGTGACGAAATCGCACGTCCTGTGGTCGTTCAACTACGGGCCCGACGTGCCGACGCCGGTCGCCGACGGAACCTACATCTACACCGTCAACGATCGCGGCATCATGTTCTGCCTCGACGCGAAGACCGGCAAGGAGATCTACAGCCGGCAGCGTCTGCGGCCGGCGACCTACAGCGGGTCGCCCGTGCTCGCCGACGGGAAGATCTACATCACGAATGAGGATGGCCTGACGAGCGTGATCAAAGCGGGGCCGGTGTTCCAGGTCCTTGCCGAGAACGATGTAGACGACTACACGCTCAGCTCGCCGGCGGTGTCGGACGGGCAGATCTTCATCCGCACGGCAAAGTTTCTCTACTGCATCGGGAAGCGAACAGGGGGCATCGGCTAGCGCTGACCCAACACGTCCCGTACTTTCCGCGCGAGCGCCTCCGGTGTGAATGGCTTCTGGAGAAACGGCGTGCCCTGACGCAGCACACCGTGATGAACGGTCGCATTGTCCGTGTAGCCCGACATGTAGAGGACTCGGCGCTGCGCAATCGCCCTGTAACGTTGACCATCTCCGACGGCTCGTGCGTTGCCAAATGTAGTGCGGACCTTCAGCGTCGCCCCGGGGACTGGGGACTGGGGACTGGGGGACTCAATTCAAATCAGAAGCGATTTATTCACGGCCGCCGGAGGCCTGCACCACGTCCGATCTCGCGACGCTCCAAGTCACCACGTCATCGAAGTAGGATCCCGACCGTGACGCCCATCATCGTCGTGGGGGCTGGATGCTTCGGGGCGTGGACCGCATATCACCTGGCCAGGTCCGGGCGCGACGTCACGCTGCTCGATGCCTACGGTCCGGGCAACAGCCGCGCCAGCTCGGGCGGCGAGACGCGGGTGATCCGCATGGGCTATGGCGCCCAGGAGATCTACACGCGCTGGTCGTGGCGATCGCTCGAGCTCTGGAAGGCCCTCTTCGAGCGGGCGGACGTGCCGCTGTTCCACGAAACCGGAGTCCTCTGGCTGGCCCGCGACGAGGACGCGCTGACGGACGCGACGCTCGCGACGCTGAAACATGTCGGAGTGCCGCACGAGCACCTGTCGCGCGCGCAACTCGAATCGCGCTGGCCGCAGATCGACTTCGGCGCGGCCTCCCCCGAGCCTGTCGAGCCTGTCACGTGGGCGATCCACGAGCCGCGCAGCGGTGTGCTGATGGGCCGCCGAGCCATCGAGGTGATCGTCCGCGAAGCCGGACGCGAAGGCGCCCGCCATGTTGCCGCCGCCGTGCAGCCGCCGGCCCCCGGCCGCGGCCGGATCGAAGCCGTCACCACGCAATCGGGCGAGACGATGAGCGCCGCCACGTTCGTGTTCGCGTGCGGTCCCTGGCTGCCGAAGCTCTTTCCGGATCTCCTCGGCGATCGGATCTTCGCGACGCGGCAGGAGGTCCTGTATTTCGGCCCGCCGCCGGGAGACCGGCGGTTCGCGCCGCCGGCGATGCCTGCGTGGATCGACTTCGGCGAAGAGATGTACGGCATCCCGGACATCGAGGCGCGCGGCTTCAAGGTCTCACTCGACCGTCACGGTCCGCCCTTCGATCCCGACACGGGCGATCGCGTCGCCGGCCAGACCTGCGATGCCGTGCGCGCCTATCTCGCTCGGCGCTTCCCGGTGCTCAGGGACGCGCCGCTCGTGGGCGCGGAGGTCTGCCAGTACGAGAACAGCAGCAACGGCGATTTCCTGATCGACCGGCATCCTGATCTCGAGAACGTCTGGCTCGTCGGCGGCGGCTCGGGCCACGGCTTCAAGCACGGCCCTGCAGTGGGCGAGTACGTCACGCGGCTGGTGGCCGAGGGCGGCGAGGTCGACGAACGCTTCACCCTCGCGACGAAGGAGAAGATCCAGAAGCGGGCAGTCTATTAGTCAATGGCTTTATGGCTAATGGCTGATGGCTATGGTTGATGGAGCCGCCCATCTTCCATAGCCATTAGCCCTCAGCCATCAGCCCTGACCATTGAATTACGGCTTCCTGCCGATGCGATACAGCTTCGACGCCGTCCGGACGATGAGGCTGCCGCCGGCGACGGCCGGCGTCGCCAGCGTCATCTCGTTCAGCGAATTCTTTCCGAGCACCTTGAAGGTGGGTCCGGCCTGCAGGACGTAGGTGTCGCCCTCTTCGCTCATCGCGAAGATCCGGCCGTTGTAGGCCCACGGCGACGCGGTGAAGCTGGCGGCGTCCGCGGTGATGCGCTGCCGCGGGTAAATCTCCCTGCCCGTTTTCGCGTCGTTGCACGTGAGGATGCCGCGATCGATCAACGTGTAGTAGTAATCGCCGTGCACGAGCCCCGAGGGACTGTAGGCGCCCAGCGTCGGCACCGACCAGACGATTGACGCGTTGCTCGTCTCGCCCGGTTTCAGCGAGATGTCTCCCGACGCGCCCGGACGGATCGCGTAGACGGGCCGCAGCGGATCGGCAGGGTAGCCGGAGCTGATGTACAGCAGCCCATGCGCGGAGAGCGGCGTCGGGATCTGGATCGTCGACATCCCGGTCAACGTCCAGAGCAGCTTGCCATCGAGATCGTAGGACCGCACCTTGTCGGTACCCGCCGTGACGATCTCGGTGCGCACCCCGTTCTCCCACACGAACGGCGTCGTCCAGTTGCTTCCTTCGTCTCGATTGACTTTCCAGATCTCCGCACCGGTCCGCGCATCGTACGCCGCAACGAACGACCGATCGTCGTTGTCGTTGACGATGTAGACGCGATCCTTGTGGACGGACGGCGATGCGGCCGGGCCCCATCCGCTGCGGATTTTGAACGGACCCATGGGTTTCGACCACACGGGCTTGCCGTTCATGTCGAAGGCGAACAAGCCGGCGTTGCCGGAGTACACGTATACGCGCTCGCCGTCGGTCGCCGGCGTTTCCGACGCGTAGCTGTTCTTCTGGTGCTTCGGCTCGACGGGCACGCCGGTGAGGACGGTGCCCTGCCAGCGGACCTTCCCGGTCTTGAAATCGATGTCCCAGACGACCCATCGGTGCGCGTCGGATGAAGAGCCGATGTCGCGGCCTGACATCGGGCCGCCGAACGAGCGCGCTGTGTAGGAAGGAACGGGCTTGAGCGGCTCGTCGGCTTCTTTGGTGTTGACGGCGGCCGTGACGAAGACGTGATCGCCCCACACGATCGGCGAGCTCCACCCGCGCCCGGGGACGTCGATCTTCCAGACGATGTTCTCGGTCGCGCTCCACGTGTCGGGCAGGGCGGGATCGTCGGCCGCGACGCCGGCGCGGCCGCCGCGGAACTGCGGCCAGCTGTCGGCGGCTCCGTCCACGATGTGGACGGAGAGGATCAGCGTGGTCAGCAGAACGCTCAGGACGCGTGTCGTGTGTGGAGTCATCACTCGCCTCACCCTCGGGCGGTCGATTGTAGCCCACCAGCGCCCGGACCGGTCGATTCAGTTCAAGGGTTTCTGGACGTTCACAACCGCTCGGCGCCATCGAGCCTGGCCAGACTCCGATCGAAAGTGCCGAGGGGCAGATGACCCGCCTTCCGAGTCACCTCCACAACCAGGCAGTCTGAAAAACCCAACGCCGGCCGTCGGCGAAAGCTGGCCACGGCAGCAGCCACGGTTTCCGAATCCTGAAGCGCCAGATGCTGATGGTCGAGGAGCATCTCGACAGCGGCGGCGATTTCCACCGGACTCCGATCGTAAACGGACGTGAGGACCCACGTCGCTTCCGCGAGGACCAGATGCGGGACCCAGGCCCCCCGTGCCACGAAGCCCTCGGCTGCCGCCACCTGCTTTGCGTCGTCCCGCGTGACCAGCCGGACCAGAACGTTCGTGTCAACGGCTCGCACGGCGCCTCCGGATGTGCCGCCCGACGCCCGCCTTCAGCTCCGCCAGCGTCCTGGGCCTGGGAGGCGTCGCAAACAACGATCGGTGCACGTCCTCCGACGTATAACGGCCCACGCGACGAACAACCACCCGCTCACCGTCGTCGTCCCACGCGAGGACCGAGCCCGGGCCTATGCCGAGCTTCCGGCGAACTTCGGCCGGCACCGAGATCTGACCTTGCGCGGTGAGCTTCGAATGAGCGATCGCCATACGGAGATATTACCACGGTAATGAATCACTTCACCACTCCCTGCGCGGCGTACTTCAGTTGCTTGAGCGCCGCCGCGTCGTTCCGCAGCTCCGTCTGCCCTGCGGGGAAGCCGCCTTTGCTCAGCATGAACGCGATCACGTCGGCGACCTCCGCCGGCTTCAGCGAGCCGGGTGCGTCGCCCGGCATCGTAATGTGAATGCGCTCGAACAGATCGCCGAGCGGCATGTCGTTCCACTCCGCGTCGAAATCCTTCCCGGTCAGCGACGGCGCCTGATCGGCGCCGCCCAGGTCCTTCGCGTGGCAGCCCTCGCACTTCTTTGCGTATATCGTGTCGCCGCGCGTCGCCTGCGCCTCGGTGTAGATGCCGCTTCCCGTCGTCTGTGCCGCTGGTTCCCGACTCGCGCGAACGTTGGAATCAAAGGCCGCCCATGTGGCGGCTGCCACGATTACCGCGACCGTGAATCTCATGCTGCCCTCGGCGAAATCTTCCAATCAAACTACCCGATTACGATCAGGCAGGGGCGTGGGTCAGCCGGCGGCCAAAGCTGCGGCATGGCGCGCGAGGAATTCCACGCGCGCGTCGAAAGTCGCGAAACGTGGATCGGTTGTCTGCCCCTGCGCGTAGCGATAGTAGATCTGCTGAACGACGACGGCGATCTTGAAGACGGCGAAGATCTCGTAGTACCGGATACCGGACACGTCGCGCCCCGAGCGCGCGGCGTAGCGTTCCACGATCTCCTCACGCGTGAAGTACCCGGGGCGATCGGTGACCGTTGTGAGCGCATCGTGCTGCCCGGGTGGCGCAGTCGGCGACCAGTACGTCAGCAGGATCCCGACGTCCACCAGCGGATCGCCGAGCGCGCTCATCTCCCAGTCGAACACCGCGACGATCCGGCCGACATCGTCCGCGTCGAGCATGACGTTATCGAGCTTGAAGTCGCCGTGCACGACCGATGGCGCTGCCGGATCGCCCGGCAGATGCTCGCTCAACCACGCGGCCAGCGCGTCCATCTCGGGAAGCGGTGTCGTTCTCGATCGATGCCAGCGATCGGACCAGCCGCGGACCTGGCGTTCGACGAAACCGGCCGGCTTGCCGAGCGCGCTCAGAGCCTGCGCCCTGACGTCAATCGCGTGCAGATCCGCGAGTCTGTCGACCATCGCCTCGCTGAGGCGGCGCCGCGCCGGCGGATTCGCCAGCTTCGGCGGCTCCTCGGTCCGCACCACGGCGCCGTACCGCCGTTCCATTGCGTAGAACACCGAGCCGATGACGTCCAGATCCTCGCAGAGAAGATAGGGCCTTGGCGCGAGCGGAAAGAGCCGATGCATCGCGGAGAGCCAGCGGAACTCGCGCGCCATGTCGTGCGCCGTCGGCGGCACCGGACCGAAGGGCGGCCGGCGGACGACGACGTCCGCGTCGCCGAACCGGACCAGATACGTCAGGTTCGAATGGCCGCCGGGAAATTGCGCCACGGCGGGCTCGGCGTCGGTGTCCAGCCCCGGTACATCGCAGGCCGGCAGACGCTCGCGCAGCCAGGCCACGAGGCGCGGCCAATCGAGTTGTTCGCCTGGACGAACGGCATTGGCATCTTGATCCATCAGCCGAACTTCAGCGTTCGAGGTTCAGGGTTCACGGTGCAGGGTTCGTTCGGGTTCTGCGTGCCCGGTTCACGGTTCGTGGTTGACCGTTTCACCACTGGTGCGCTCAGAACGCCGCACTGGAGAACCTCGAACTCTGAACCTCGAACCCTGAACCTCGAACATGAACGAACCTTGAACCGTGAACCTTGAACCCTGAACCCTGATCCGGTCGACCGCCTCACGGCTGCGCTGCGAAGGCTTCGGCGCTTACACTATCATGCGCGCCATGCGTTTCGAGCATTCCGACAAGGCCATCGACCTGCAGCGGCGTCTATCCGCGTTCATGGACGAGCACATCTACCCGAACGAAGCGACCTTCCATCGTCAGATCAACGATGGCGATCGCTGGCAGCCGACCGCGATCGTCGAGGAGCTCAAGCCGAGGGCGCGCGCCGCCGGGTTGTGGAACCTCTTTCTGCCGGAGAGCGAGTACGGCGCGGGCCTGACGAACGTCGAGTACGCGCCGCTGTGCGAAATCATGGGGCGGGTGCCGGGCTTCGGCCCCGAGGTCTTCAACTGTTCGGCGCCCGACACCGGCAACATGGAAGTGCTCGTGCGCTACGGTACGGCGGCGCAGCGCCAGCGGTGGCTCGAGCCGCTGCTCGCCGGCAGGATGCGATCGTGCTTCGCGATGACGGAGCCGGACGTCGCCTCGTCGGACGCGACGAACATCAAGTCGCGCATCGAGCGGGCGGGCGACGAGTACGTGATCAACGGCCACAAGTGGTGGATCTCCGGCGCCGGCGATCCGCGCTGCAAGATCGCCATCTTCATGGGCAAGTCGAACCCCGGCGCCGCGCGCCATCAGCAGCAATCGATGATCCTCGTGCCGATGGACGCGCCGGGCGTCACCATTCGCCGCATGCTGCCGGTCTTCGGGTACGACGATGCTCCGCACGGACATGCGGAAATCACGTTCGAGGGCGTGCGCGTGCCGGCGTCGAACATGCTGCTCGGCGAGGGCCGCGGCTTCGAGATCGCGCAGGGACGTCTCGGTCCCGGCCGCATCCATCACTGCATGCGGCTCATCGGCGTGGCCGAGCGCGCGCTCGAGGCGATGTGCCGCCGCGTCCAGAAGCGCGTCGCCTTCGGCAAGACGCTGGCCGAGCAGGGAACGATCCGCGCCGACATCGCCGAATCACGGATGGAAATCGAGCAGGCGCGGCTCCTGACGATGAAGGCGGCGCACCTTATGGACACCGTGGGCAACAAGGCGGCGCGCGGCGAGCTGGCGATGGTGAAGGTCGTGGTGCCGAGGATGACGCTGCGCGTCCTCGATCGCGCGATTCAGGCGCACGGCGCCGCCGGCGTGTGCGACGATTTCCCGCTCGCGGCTGGATGGGCCCACACGCGCACCATTCGCCTGGCGGACGGACCCGACGAAGTCCACCGCGAAGCGATCGCGAAGCTGGAGCTCGAGAAGGGCAGGTCGCGCGAGTAGGGCAGGGAGGGCGCCCTACTTGACCAGAGCGTCGATGAAGAATTCCATCATCCGATCCTGGTTCACGCTGCCGTGGCCACGGTCGGGTCCGACCTGCAGGTCAAAGCTCTTGCCGATGTCCTGCAGCGCCTGGACGAGCTGCAGCGAGTTCGCCGGGTGGACATTGTTGTCCGCGGTGCCGTAGTAGAGCAGCAGCCGTCCCTTCAGATTCTTCACATACGTCATCGCGCTGCCGGCGTCGTACCCGTCCTTGTTCTCCTGCGGCATCCCCATGTATCGCTCGGCGTAGATCGTGTCGTAATTCCGCCAGTCGGTCGGTGGTGAGGACGCGGACGCGGCGGCGAAGACATCGGGGTGGCGCAGCAACTCCATCACGGACACATAGCCGCCGTACGACGTGCCGAAGACGCCGACACGCGCCTTGTCGACGTACGGCCGGTTCCACAGCGCCTTCACGCCTTCGGCCATGTCGTCCACCTCGACCTGGCCGAGCCTCCGGTAGAGCGCGTCGAGCGCTCGCTTGCCGAGGCCTGGGATGGCGCGCGAATCAAGATGGAGGATGAGAAAGCCGTACTCGGCGAGCGGGCTTGGTGCGACGAACGTTTCGCGCGCCGTGTTGCTGCTGAATTCCGGCGCGCCGTACGCGGCGACGAGCGCCGGATACTTTCTCGCCGGATCGAACGTCGTCGGAAACTGCAGGAGGCCGTGGAGCGTTGTTTCGCCGTCCGCGGCCGTATAGGTGAACAGCTCCGCTTTCTTCAGCCCCAGCTCGGCGAATCGCGTCGTGTCGCTCTTTGCGACCTCGCCGAGCGTGCGGCCGCTCCCGGCGTCGGCGAGCCGTGTCGCCGGCGGCATGTCGTGGGTCTGGTAGACGTCGACGAAGTACTTGCTGTCCGGCGAGATGCCGCACGACCGGGCCGGGCCGGAAACGGGTTGCTCCGGCCGCGATCCAAGCGCCGGGATGCAGCCGCCGATGGTGTGGTGAAACGCCGGATCGGTCAGCCGCCGATCGTCTTTGCCGTCGAGACCCACACGATGGAGCTGCAGCTTCAAACCGTTGTCGCCGTCGCGCGCCGCATAAAAGACGACGCCGGATCGCTCGTCGAGCTTCACGAGCGTCGCCGCCTCGAAAGTCGTGGACGTCGTCAGGGGTGCGATCAGGCGGCCGCTGAGATCGTACAGGTAAAAGTTGTTCGAGCCGTTCCGTTGAGACTCCCAGATGAAGCGCTTGCCGTCGGCGAGAAAGAGCATGCGCGGCTCGGACATGAGCCAGCCGGTCGGCCACTCTTCGCGCAGGACCACGCGGCACGCGCCGGTCACCGGGTTCGCCGCCGCGACCTCCATGACGTTCTGGCGCCGGTTCGTGCGGAGAAACAGCAGCTCGCCTCCATCCGCCGACCACGACACGCGGTAGACGTAGTGGCCGACAACCGTGTTGTCGAACGGTTTTCCCCCGCGGACGTCCACGCGCTGCGACTGCTTCGTCGCCACGTCGTAGATGTACAGATCGACGAGAGGATTCGGTGAGCCGGGCTTGGGGTACGCCTCCGTGTCGAGCGTCGCCTGCACCCGCGTCTGGTTGAGCGCCACGTAGTAGTCGAGGACCTCGCGCTCGTCGAAGCGGTAGTACGCGATTCTCCGGCTGTCGGGCGACCACCACATCGCGGTGCGCTGGCTCAACTCCTCGCCGTACACCCAGCTCGCCGTGCCGTATTTGATGCGGTTCGCCGCGCTGCCGTCGGTCGTGATCGCGCGCTCGTCGCCGCCGTCAGCGGCGCTCAGCCACAGGTTGCGATCCCGGTAGAACGCTTTCAGCGCGCCGTCCGGCGACGCGGTGGATTCGAACTGGCGCCCGCGTTCCGGTGCCTCACCGTCCCCGGTCCGGCCGCGTCCGCCACGCCCGGCGCTGCGCGTTTCTCCATCGGCTGGCGGCACGACCTCGGTCGCGTGCCGCGCCGCCACGTCAAAGCGGTAGCGCCTGCCGTCCTGCTCGTACTCGAACTCCTGGCTGCCTTCCGCCCACGTGACCGAGAGGACGCTGCCCGTGATCGCGGACGCCGATTCGAATGCGACACGCTGTGCCTGCTCGTAGCCAGGCATCGTCTTCAGACGATCCTGCGCGGCGATGGTAACCGGCAGCAGCGCGAGCGCGCCGAGCGGAATCCAGCGGATGTTCTTCATCGCGATCACTATATCGTGAGGTTGAAGTCTGCCGACGCCTATCACGAAAGACGAAGACACGCGAAGCACAGGAACACCGGTTTGTACCAAAGCAGCTTCGTGCTCTTCCTGATCACGTCGAGTCTTCGTGGGGAGGTGTCTCTGTCGCCAAAATGGAGCGCGAAAGGCTTTAGCAGAGCAGGAGGGAGCGCGAAGGCTTTAGCCGAGCGTTTTCCGCCTGCGCTCCGCACGATTGCAATGGACCTGCGGCGTGTCACGGAGGCACGGAGAGCACTTAGGATTTACCCCGGTGCGTCCGTGTCTCCGTAGCCCGTCTAAGTGAAACAGGCGTTACGCTCGAACTTATCTGAACTGCCACAACAGATAGGCGGCCGCAGCCGAACCGGCGATCGCGCCACCGTAGCAGATCGCCGCGATCACCTCCTCCAGATGCTTGATCTGCAGGCCGTCGTAGAGCGTGTGACGGAAGCGGTGCGCCCAGTGGAACAACGACAGCGCGCAGAGCGCGAACATCGTCAGGGCCACGAGCGGGTTGGCGAGCGCCGCCCACATGTGCTCGGTGGTCGGGGGCCGCAGCCATCCCAACGGGAAGGCTATCCCGAAGAGGAACAGCAGCGCCGGCATCAGCATGCCGGACATGACGCCACCGGCGCTGAAGAGCATCCACAGCAGCGGTTCCGGATGTCGCTTAATCATCTATGCCCCAGCAGGATCCATAACACGACGGCCGACGCAAGGGCCCACGCCAGGTAGTGCCCGGCGGCAATCAGCGAGGCGGGCACGCGCGTCTTGCCGATGTGCACGACCATCGCGCGCGGCGCAGCGTCGAAAAAGGTGAACGCGTGGTACACCAGGAACAGGAAGCTGGTGATGTTGAGCAACAGGATAGCCGGGCGTGCGGACCACGCCAGGAACTGCTGGTAGCTCGCGTCCCCCTGCAGAACCGCGCGAACGAGCAGGAGAAGGTAGACGACGAACCAGGCGACGAAGAGGCAGCTCGCCTCGCGCAGCACAAACGCGAAGTACGACCAGCTTCCCAGCCACCAGTAGGTAGAGACGCGGCGCCGCAGCCAGCGCGGATGATAGGCCGTATAGTTTGGAGCCTGCGCCATCACGCCCCCCTTGGCATGAAGAACGTCTTTATTTCTTCGAGCGCGGCCGTCAGCTTGTAACGCTGGATGGCGCCGGCGGGATCCACGTGCTTGGGACAGACCTTCGTGCATTCGCCAACGAAGGTGCAGCCCCAGATCCCCGCGTGCTCGGAGAGCACCTCCAGCCGCTGCGATGCACCCTCGTCGCGATTATCGAGGTTGTAACGCTGGGCGAGCGCGATCGCCGCGGGGCCGATGAACTTCGGATCGAGGCCGTAGATCGGGCATGCGGCGTAACACAGCATGCAGTTGATGCACATGCTGAACTGCTTGTACTCGTCGAGCTCCAGCGGCGTCTGCCGGTACTCGCCCTCCGAGACCGGCTTCTCGTGGTCGCGAACGATCCAGGGCTTCACGCTGACGAGCTTCCGCATGAAATCACCGAGGTCAACGATCAGATCGCGGATGATCGGAAAATTTCGCAGCGGCTCGATGCGAAGCGGTCCGGGGGCGTAATCCGCCATGAACGTCGCGCAGGTCAGCTTCGGCTCACCGTTCACGGTCATCCCGCAACTGCCGCAAATCCCCATGCGGCAGGACCACCGGTAGGAGAGCGTGCCGTCGAGCTTGTCCTTGATGTGATTCAGTCCGTCGAGGACCACCCAGTCTTTCGGGCACGGCACCTCGTATTCATCGAAGGTGGTCTCAGACTCCTTCTCCGGACGGTAACGCGCTACCTGTAACGTGATGTGGTCCCGCATGCAGTGCGGCCTCCCCGTAAACCCGCTCGGCCGGCGGCCAGCGGGTGATCGTGACTGGTAGGTACTCGACTCGCGATGAGCCATCGGCGTTGCGGTAGATCAGCGAGTGCGAGAGGAAGCGGCGATCGTCGCGCTTCGGAAAATCGTTCCGCTGATGCGCGCCGCGAGATTCCTCCCGCTTGAGGGCCGAAGTGATGATCGCCTCGGCGACGTCGAGCATGAAACCGAGCTCGAGGGCTGACACGCGCTCGGTATTGAACGTGAGGCTCTGGTCTTCGATGGCAAGGTCGGCGTACCGCGCTCTGACGAGCCGCAGCTGCTCGACCCCCTGCGCCAGCGACGCGCCGGTGCGGTAAATTCCCGCGCTCTCCTCCATCGTCTTCTGCATCTCCCCGCGCAGAGTGGCGATGCGCTCCTTTCCTTTCGTGTTCAACAGGTCGCGCTCGAGCCGCAGCCGCTCGTCCTTCGCCTGCAGCAGCGCCGTGTCCGTCACGTCACGCTTGCGCGACGCGTATTCCGCGGCGGCCTGGCCTGCCCGCGCGCCGAACACGAGGAGCTCGGGAAGCGAGTTCGATCCAAGCCGGTTGGCCCCGTTGATGCTGACGCACGCTGTTTCACCCGCGGCGTAGAGGCCCGGCAGCGGTGTGGCACCGTTGATGTCGGTATGGACGCCGCCCATCATGTAGTGGACGACAGGCCGTACCGGGATGAGATCGGTGACCGGATCGAGGTTCTGGTATTTCTTGCACAGCTCGCGGACGAACGGGATCTTGGCGTCGATCTTCTTCGCGCCAAGGTGGCGGAGGTCAAGATGGACTACCGCCCCGTACTGCGTGTCGATCGTCCGGCCCTTCTCGAGCTCCTTCATGAACGCCTGCGACAGGCGATCGCGGGGGCCGAGCTCCATCGACTTGAAGACCGGATCTTTATGCGGTGTGCCGAGGTTGTAGTCCTGCAGGTAGCGGTAGCCGTCCTTGTTGATCAGATAGCCGCCTTCGGAACGCGCGGCTTCGGTGATCAGGATCCCGGTAAACGGCAAACCGGTCGGATGGTATTGAACGAACTCCATGTCCTTGAGCGGCGCCCCGGCGTGGTAGGCGAGACCCATCCCATCGCCGCTCTTGATCGCGGCGTTGGTCGTGAACGGAAAGACCTTGCCGCAGCCGCCAGTGCACAGGATGACCGCAGTCGCCGTGATTGCCTCGATCCGCCCCGACATCAGATCGATCGCCACCACACCCTGGACCCGCCCCTCGTCGACGAGCAGCTTCGTCACGAACCATTCGTCGTAGCGTTTGACGGCCGCGTACTTGAGCGACGTCTGGAAGAGCGTGTGCAGCATGTGGAAACCGGTCTTGTCGGCGGCAAACCACGTGCGCATCCTTTTCATGCCGCCGAAGGGACGTACGGCGATGCGGCCATCCGGCTCGCGGCTCCACGGGCAGCCCCAATGTTCGAGGCGAAGCAGCTCCTGCGGCGCCTCTCTGACGAACGCCTCCACGGCATCCTGGTCGCACAGCCAGTCGCCGCCGGCGATTGTGTCGAAGCAGTGTTCGTCGAGGCTGTCGTCAGGCGCAATCGCGCCCGCGGCGCCCCCTTCGGCGGAGACTGTGTGGCTCCGCATCGGATACACCTTGGAGACGACCGCGATATCGAGATGGGGATTGGTTTCGGCGATTGCGATGGCGGCGCGCAGACCGGCGCCGCCGCCGCCTACCAGCACAACATCATGAGTCGGGGTCACCTGGTTCTCCTCCGCCCCCCGTGGTCCGGATTTGCGTTGTGCGGACGCGACCTCTGTAACGCGCTGGCGCTATTCCGCGGACAAGAGCTCTTCGTGCTGAATGCTGACGCACCCGCACGAGTACTCCACTTCGCGCGTGACGACGACGTCGTCATCATGGTCTTCGTAGTGTTCCCCGTCGCAGACTTTCCCGCACGGAGCGGGCTGGCCCTTGAAACTGCCGTTTGCGTTCACGGTCCCCTCCTTCTGAGTAACCTGGGGTCCGCCGACGCCGCCGAAACGAGTAGGGTAGGTGCAGAAGCCCCCGGGGGCTTCAGATGGGGCACAGTCTACGTCAGCCGGGCTGGAAAGTCCGTATTTGTTTAGCGGGTGCTGAGAATCCGACTCGCTGAATACTCAGTCCAAGTTTTCGTCCTTGCGTGAGTGGTCCGCGCTCTTCAGCCTCCTGTACGACCCGAGGATCGACGCCATTCAACTGGCGCGCCGAACAGGCGCTCCGCCCGGCGGTCGCGAATCGGAAAATCTGCGGCGGCACCGGACTCCGTTTGCGGCGCATACGCAGATGTTGAACAGATTTACGGTACCACTCGAATCGGCACGAGCACTCTCGCCTTCTCCGTGCCGTGCTCGGCCTCGATGGCGAGCAGAAAGTCGCCGCGAGCGGTCGAGGCCAGTGGGAGCTCGATCTGATAGGCGGTCTCAACGCCCCGGTTCGCCGTGACGGGCAGCTCCACCAGCGGCGAGCCGGTTCGGCTCAGGAGATGGGCCGACGCCACGGCCTCGGACGCCGACGCGCCGTAGACCGCAAACCGCACGAACACCCGATCGGTTCGAACGAACTCGCGTCCCGCGAAGGGCGCGGCGTCCGTTGCGCCGGCGATCGTCCGCGCGTCCGACGCATTTCTGGCGCGCAGGACGACGGGCGAGCTGAGCGCGAGGCCCGGGCCTGACAGATCGGGCACGACGATCGAGCGCATGTATTCGTCGATGGTGTCGCCGCTGGCGTCGTGCACGGTTACCTGCAGATTCAGCAGGCCCGGCGACGCCGTAAACGTGAGGCGGCCCGCATCGAGCGGCGCGTCGAACATGCGCTCGCCGCCCGGGCCTCGTGCCGTGATCGCGACCGTCGGTGCGCTGCCTGCAGCCTGGCCTGGCCGCGCCGGCTGCGAACGGGGCGTCCATGCCACCGTGACCTCGGGCTGCCGGTCCGCTCCGCGTGCCGCGCCTGCCCAGACGTCAAGGGTCCGATCCGCGCGCGCCGTCGACAGCACGGCCCATGCGCTCGTCACGTCGGAGGGCACCGCGTCGGCGGCCGCGGCTTCCGTTCGAGCGCGTTCCATGTCGGCCAGCTTGGGCGCCCAATACCCTTTTCGCGCGAGCACATCGACGCCCGATCGTTTCACCCGCACTTTGATCGTGTGATACCTGCCGTCGGTCGGATTGCGGGTCGAGGCATAGCCGAGGAGGTAGAACGCGCTCGCATCCTTGACGACCTGCCTCAACGCCCGCGCCGGCGTGTTGGTGCTCACGAATGCCTGGCCGCCGGTATTGGCCGAGATCGTCCGGAGCTGACCGGAGTCGTAGCCGTTGAGCCCGCGTGGATCGAGCGTGTAGACGGCAACGTTGTTGGTGTTCGCCGCAGCGGTCATTTCCTGCACCAGCGACGACTCGTCGTAGCCGAGCCCGGGCAGCCCCTCGGTGACGAAGATGATCGACTTCCGCCCTTCCTTCAGGCTTCCCAGGTGCACGGCGGCCGATTGCACAGCCGAGAGCGTCACCTCGGAGCGCACGCGTGCGACGTCCCGCCGCCCTGTCTGCGCGTCCTCGGCGGCGCTGCGGGTCGGCACGTAGACGCCGAAACGGCCCTCGAGCTTCTGAATCCTGGCCGCGAGCTCCGCGTGATCGCGGGTGAAACGCAGCGCGCTCACAGGCAGAAGGGGATCCATCAACGCGACCAGATCCGTCGGCCCGAACGCCGAGGTGACGAAGTCCGTCAGCGCCTTGCGGCCCTGGATTGCGTCGACGAAGCGTCCGATGTGGTACTCATCCCAGAAAATCAGAAACACCCGCACGTCGTCGCGCGCCGCCTCGGCGGCGGCGTGCTCGGGCGAGCGAATGGCGAGCGAGACGTCCTCGCCGGCGGGCGGGCGGCCGTCGGCCGACACGAACTTGAAGGACTGAACCGTCTGTGGAATTCCGTCTTCTTCGACCGTGAAGTCTTCCGCCGCCAGCGTGCTCACCGGCTCGCCGTCGTGGTCGACGACGGTGACGTCCACGCGGACGAGGCTCGCTTCGGTCCGAAACGTGGGCGGCTGCGGAGGCTGTGCGGCAGGCGCCGCTGCTGCATACGCGAGCCCGACCAGCAGGGCCGCGACGCCGGCTCCGCTCCAGCGCATGATTCACGATGATACTAGAACGTCACGTTGCCGCCGACGTGGACGCGGGTCGACGCTCCGCGCCCATGCGCCACGGCGATGTTCAGCCGGAGAAACGCCGCCGCGAACCACACGCTGCCGCCGTATCCGTCCCGCAGCGTCTGATCCGCGAAACGCTCGCCTTTGTTGTAGACGGTGCCGCGGTCGACGAACGCGCTGACGCCGATTTTCCCTAAACGAATCGGCGACGTCAGCGGCAGGATCACCTCCGCTGACATCGCCACCAGCGTGTCGCCGACGAAGCTTTCCGCGCGGAAGCCGCGCAGGTTGCCCAGGCCGCCGAGCTCCGGCTGCAGATAAGGCGGCAACGGCCGATCCGAATCGACACGCAGAACGCGTCCGGCCACCACGGCCTGGCCGACGACGCCCAGGTACCCACGACCGTCGAGCTCCGTTCGATTCGCCGACCCCTGGTAGCCGCCGTAGCGCCCGGGTTCGATCGGCTGCGCGAGCGGCCCGTCGCCGAACCTCAGATGCTCCCACCCCGCGCGCGCGTAGACCGCATTCCTCGCGAGCACCGGATCCACGCGAGTATCGAAGACGACGTCACCGCCGACCTGCGCGAACTGATCGGCGACACCCTCGAAGGAGGCGCGCTGCCAGCCGCCGGTCCCGGCGAGCCGCAGCGCGCGCGAGACTTCCCGTTCTCCATGCACGAACACGCGGGCCCGGTCGTCGTCTTGCTGGAACGCCAGATTGGCGCGGCGCGAGATCGAGCCGCCCGCCGTCAAGCGACTGAACGGTCCCCGCTCCATGCGCTTCTCGAGGTCGATGGCGGCCCGTTTGGTGCCGCCCCAGGTCAGGGGAAATGTGATGCGGCTGCGTTTGCCCATCCACTGCGGATCCGGCAGCGTCAGACGTGCGCCGTAGGTGACGCCGTGCCCGTCCTCCCTGCCCAGGACCGGGTAGATAAGCATGTTCGGAAAGCGTCTGCGGACGACGCGCGTCGGCTGATCGGGATCGCCGGTCATGACGATCTTCACCGGCCCTTCGTCGACGATGATCACGAGCATGATCTGCGACGGGTCGGCAATCGACGCGAAGCGCTTGAGGACCTCCACGCGCTCGAACCGCTTTGCCGCCCGCAGCCGGGCGGCGACCGCTTCGATCGTCGCGTCGTCGATCGGCATGCCGACGCGGACGTCCGCGAGACGGCGCACCTCCTCGTCCGGCGTCGCGGTGTTGCCCTGAACCTGGATCCCGGCCACGACGGGTTGCTGCGCCAAGGTCCGGCTAAAGCCGGACGCCACGGAGATCACGGTCCGGCTGAAGCCGGACACTACCGGGATCGCGACCGGGATCGGGACGCTGGGGCTGCCAGCCTTCGCGCTTCGCGCTTCGGCTAGTGTCCCGTTACGGGACGCCAGGTCTCGCCGTAGCTCCGCTGCAATCGTCCGGAGCGGAGGCGGAAAGCCGAACACCAGGGATATCGCGACGACCAGCGCCCACACGTCAGCGCTCTTTGATGCCGACTTTGCTGGTGACGTCCGGGCGGCGGTAGTCGTGGTACTCGAGGCCGTAGCGCAGGTCGAACTGCCCGACGGCGAGTGTCATGGCGAGGTTGATCTCGAGGTTGGCCGGCAGCCACACGTCCGGAAACGGCTGACCGACCGACATCGTCGCCTTGAGATCGCTGACGTGCACGAGCCATTGGGCGGGGAGAAAGTCGAAGCCGACGTTGTCGAACGTGTACTTGACGATCTGGTGTGCGTTCGGCTCGATCCACAACGTGACGAGCGCGACCTTGTTCATCAGGCGCCGGAATTCCGCGTCGCGCGCCTTGTCGTCGGCGGACGGCTCCTTCCCGTTCCGCCGGCGATCGGTGCCGCCGAACATCCGGGCCGGGAAGTACTCGACGCGCAGCACCTCGCGACCGTCGAGGGTCTCGCGGCCGACGAGGGCGTACTTCCCCTCCTCGAACTTGAACCGCAGGAAATATGCGGAGGAGATGAACTGCGGCTCCCGCGTCTGCCGAATCAGGCCGTCAAAGTCCCGGACGTCACCAGGCGCCGCCGCTTCTGGAATGTTCGTCGCACTGCCGGACTCGACCGATACTCCGCCCTTCGCATCTACCGCAAGGGCGCCTCGTCCGGACCGCTTGTCGCGCTCCTGCACGCGTCGCAGGTAGTCGGCCTCGAACTTCCGGCGCTCCGCTTCGCCGATCGTGACGCCGTTGGCCTTCAGCGGGCTTCTGACGAAAAACCCGTCGCGGATGTACCAGGTGTAGTCGCGGCGATCGCCCCAGATCGGCACGCGTCCGGTCCCGCGCAGCTCGATCTGCTCGCGCTCGTCGAGGATGTACTGCTGCAGCTTCTTCCAGTTGTCGTCGCGGCGGGCGACGACCTGCTTCATGAACGCGTCGAGGTCGCTTTGCGCCGAAACCGCGCCGGCACCCGTCCAGACGGCCGCCAGGCACAGGCCGAGCCTCGACAGCAGGCGAACCGGTTGGGAAAACACGGTCTGGGTCCTTTCAGACGCAGTTAAGAATTAAGAATTAAGAATTAGGAATTTGGAATGCGCACACGAATTCCAAATTCCAAATTCCTAATTCTTAATTCTGTTAAGGCGGGCCGATTCGGCCGAAGATGAATTCCTCCAGCATGTCGGCGCGCGCTTTTTCATCCGACCCGATCCCGGTCACCAGGTCGATGACCGACAGCATCCCGCGGTAGGCGCCGCTCGGATCGACGACCACCAGGTGATAGCTGCCGTTCTGTTGCATCAGACGCAGGCAGTCGTTCAGCGACTGGTCTGGTGTGACGGTCACGAGGCCGGTGCTCATGATCTCGCTGACGCGCATCCACGCGGGGCACCTGTTCTCGGCGGCGACTTTATCGGAGATGTCGCTCTGCGAGACGACGCCGACGAGCTGGTCGAGGATGTCGAGGACCCCGACCGCCCGCACACGGCGCTCGCGCAGATAGCGCGCGGCGTCGTGCACCGTCGCGTCTTCGCGAATGGAGAAGACGCCCGACCGCGAGCCGATCAGGCAGAGGACGGTCATGTTGTGCTCCTTCCGACTCTCAACCCTGACGATTACTGCTGTTGAGCTTGACCGTTGAGAGTTGGCAGTTCTTCTACCATCCTACTGCTTTGCCCGCGAGCTGCGCGTCCAGCCACTTCTCCAGCGGCGCGAAGTAGTCGAGAATCGCCGTCGCATCCATCTGCTTCGACCCGGTGAGCACCTCGAGCGCCTCCGGCCAGGGGCGCGACTGTCCCATCGACAACATCTTGTTCAGCCGTTCGCCGGCCGCCCTGCTCTCGTAGGTCGAGCAGCGATTCAGCGGCAGCGTGCAGCCCGCCGTCTTCGACAGCGCGCGGTGGAACTGGAACTGCAGGATCGCGGCGAGGAAATAGCGGGTGTACGGCGTGTTGTCCGGCACGTGGTACTTCGCCCCCGGATCGAAGAGCTCCTCGCCACGCGGTGAGGGCGGCGCGACGCCCTGATATTTCAAGCGCAGATCCCACCAGGCCTTGTTGTACGCCGCCGGCGCCACGTCACCGGCGAACACCTTCCAGCGCCACTGGTCGATGAGGAGGCCGAACGGCAGGAAGGCGATCTTTTCGAGCGCGCGCTTCATCAGCAGGCCGATGTCCCGCGACGTGTCCGGCGCCTTGTCGAGCAGCCCGATCCTGACGAGGTATTCGGGCGTCACCGAGAGCGCGATCGTGTCGCCGATCGCCTCGTGGAAGCCGTCGTTCGCGGCGTCGCGGAACACGACCGGCAGATCCTTGTACGCGCGCTGGTAGAAGTTGTGCCCGAGCTCGTGGTGGATCGTCGTGAAATCCTCGGCCGTCCGCTCGATGCACATCTTGATGCGGATGTCCTCCAGCAGGTCGATGTCCCACGCGCTCGCGTGGCAGACGACGTCGCGGTCTTTCGGCCGGAGGAACAACGACCGTTCGAAAAACGTTTTGGGCAGCGGGGCGAAGCCGAGAGAGGTATAGAAGCGCTCCCCCGCGCGGACCATGTCGAGCGCCGGCATTTTGCGCTTCTCGAGGATGTCGGTCAGCGAAAAGCCGGCGTCGGCACGCGGGGGCGCGGCGAGCGGATAGATATTCGACCAGTCCTGCGCCCAGATGTTGCCGAGCAGGTGAGCCGGGATCGGCCCCGTCACCGGCACGGTCTCGCCGTATTTCTCATGAAGCTTCAGGCGCACGTAGGCGTGCAGCTTCACATAGAGCGGGCGCACCTGATCCCACAGCCGATCGAGCTCCTTCGTGAATGCGTCGGGCGGCATGTCGTACCGCGAGCGCCACATCGCGCCGGTGTCGGCGAAGCCGAGCTCTCTCGCGCCCTTGTTCGACAACTCGACGAAGCGCTGATAGTCCTTGCGCATCGGCGGCGCGATGGTGTGCCACCCCTCCCATGCGGCTCGCAGCGCCTTTTCATCCCCCGGGGACGCGAGAATGTGCGTGACGTCGTCGATGTTCTTGCACGTGTCCGCTTTCGCGGCGTCGGCGCACCACTTGGCCTTGCCGTAGGCCGACTCGAGCCGCGCCATGATCTTCGAGAGCTCGTCGGACTCCTTCGGATCCGACGGCGACGCCAGGACGAGCGAGACCTTGAGCAGATTCAACTGCCGCCGCTCGTCGGCGGATACCTGCACGCCGTCGTATCTGGTGGCCTCTTTGGCGAACCGCGCCCCGGCCTCGCTGGCGGCCTGATTCGCGCGGGCGGCAAGCGCTTCGGTGTCGTCGGTGATGTAGGTCTGCTGAACCCAGCCGGCCTGACTCGCCTGGATTCCGAGCTTCAGCGACGTCGCGTTGGCGGTGTCGAGAAACGCCCTGGCGTCTGCGGCGGTCGGCGTAGACGAGGCCCCCGGGGCGCAACCGGATCCGGCAATGCAGATCGCGGCGCAGACCAGCAATTCTTGCCGGCGACGCTTCACCCGCAACGTCGCGACGAGGATCTTAGGCATCCAGCACCTCACACTGTCACGCTGAAATCGCGCCCGCGTTTAACGCAGAGAGCGCAGAGCTCGCAGAGACAAGAGCTTAAACCACGAAAGACACGAAAGGCACGAAAGGCACGAAAAGACTGAGCGCGCGACAGCCCGCTTCGTGGCGGCCGGCTCTGCCGGCCGCTGTCGCACGCGCATCTCTGCGTGCTCAGCGGTCTCTGCGTTCAAACGGTTGTCTTTTCGTGCTCTTCGGGCGTTTCGTGAATTTCGTGTGTTTCGTGTCTTCGTGATCTTCGCGGTAGAAGCTCTGCCTCTCTAAGCCGGCCGGATGTTCACGTTCGTGTGGAAGAAGTTCTCGGGATCGTAGACGGCCTTGAGCTGCCTGAGCCGCTCGTAATTGGGGCCGTAGGCGACGGCCGCCGGATTCCCGGTCTCGTCGTGGTCGAGATAGTTCACATACCGCGTGCCGCCGAAAAATGGACCGAGCGCGGCGTAGGTGTCCCGGCCCCAGGCGATGCCGCGGTCGGTCGCCGCGGGGTCGCTCCACTGCGAGATGATCACGACATTGAAGCCGGTGATGCGCATGGCGCAGGCGGTCTGATCCACGGGCACCCGGCTCGCAGCCCCGTGAAAGTGTTCGATCACGATCATGCTCTCCGGCGATGGACACGCCTGGAAGCAGTCGAGCAGCGTTCGGATGGCTTCGTCGCTGAGGTCCGTCAGAAACTGCGACTTCCAGTAGTTGAGCGCGCCCTTCGGGAACGCCGGATCGAGGATGGTGTTGAGCGCGCTGTACGGAATCGGCCCCATCATGTCCATGATCGGAGAGCCGAAGACCTTGATCGGACGAATGGCGGCCTCGCCGTCGGCCAGCGAGCCGCAGTGGCCGCCGACGATGCCCACGAGCTTTGCGCCAGAGCCATCCGGCGCCGTTTGCAGGCCGGCGACGAACATCACCTCCTCGGGCAGCGACGCGCACGTATCGCGGAAGAACCGCAGGACCTCCACAGCGTGCTGCACCGGATGCGCGACGACGCCGCCGGTGATGATCGGCCCCACCGGATGCAGCGCGTATTCGAGCGACGCCGCGATGCCGAAGTTGCCGCCGCCTCCACGGATCGCCCAGAAAAGATCCGGGTTCTCGTCGGCGCTGGCGCGC
Source organism: Acidobacteriota bacterium (assembly GCA_003222535.1). Lineage (GTDB taxonomy): Bacteria > Acidobacteriota > Vicinamibacteria > Vicinamibacterales > CAVVIG01 > QHWJ01. The sequence goes on from QHWJ01000236.1 coordinate 77,652, forward strand.
CGGATCGTCCCGTCGGCCATCACCATCTCGGCCGACCGCAGGTTGTCGAGGGCGAGGCCGTACTTCGGCATCAGCCAGCCCAGACCGCCGCCGAGCGTCAGGCCGGCGATGCCGGTGGTCGACACCACGCCGCCGGTCGTCGCGAGACCGTGGAGCTGGGTCTCTCGGTTCAGCTCCTTCCAGAGCACGCCGCCTTGCGCCCGCGCCGTGCGCGCGCGTGGGTCGACGTGAATTCCCTTCATCGGCGACAGATCGATCATCAACCCGCCGTCGATCGTGGCGCGCCCCGCGACGTTGTGCCCGCCGCCGCGCACGGCCACGTCGACGTTCATCGCCCCTGCCAGCTTCACGGCGTCGGCGATGTCGGCGACGCCGCGGCAGCGCGCGATCAGAACCGGTCGTTTGTCCACGAGCCCGTTGTGAACGCGGCGGGCGTCGTCATAGGCGGGGTCGGTCGGCTGCAGGAGCTGTCCGGCGAATGAAGCGGCAATCTGATCAATGGTCGTGATCGACGACGACATCGTGGACCTCCATGCGTGGCGTGAAAAGGCAAATCCTAACATGCTCCGCCGCTCAGTGCCCTTGCGGGCATCGCTCGACTGACCAGCCTCCGCCAAGGCTTCGGCGGTCCGCCCTAGCTTCAGCGAAGGCGGAAAGCCTCGCGCTCCGTCGATCTTCTGAGAGCGAGCCTTTCAGCGAGCTCGTACGTATCTTCGGAGGGCGAGCCTTTCAGGCGAGCCTCGTGCCCCTACTGCGGGAGAAGCGGCTGCATCGAGACGCTCCTGTCCGGGCCCGGCCTGGCGCGAGATTACGTGGAGCACGGCGGGGCGGCGCGGCGGTGGGACGCTCAACTCTCAACGCTCAACTGCATTTGAACGCTGAGACTTGAGAGTTGAGACTTGAGAGTTGTTACCGGGTCAGCATCCACACCAGCGTCAACGCGACGGCCGCGCCTGCAGCCTGCAGCCACAACTCGATCCGTTCCTGCAGGAACAGCAGGCCCGCTGACATCAGGGCGGCCGCGGCCAGCAGGAACCGCCAGTACAACTCCTCGTTCGCGACCTCGAGGCCGCGCGATCCCGCCCGCCGCCGCGCCGAGTCGATGATGCGGTTCGAGATCTCGCGGTCGCCTTCGCGATCGAGTTCGAGATACTCGCCGCCGCCGGTGCTCGCGATCATCGCAAGCGACTGGCGGTCGAGCGACGCGCGAATGGGCGGCTCCCGAGGCGACGTGTCGTTCGGCTTGCGCTCGGGCTCGGGAATGAACCCGCCGATCGTGGTGCCGACGCCGACGACGTAGACCGGCACGTCGTTGGAGCGGGCAAGCTTGAGCGATCGCGCCACCTCGCCGCTCCACGCCTGGCCGTCGGTGACGAGGACGAACGTTTTGGCGTTCGGCGACTTGCCGTACAGCTCCTGATCTTTCTCGATGAGCCGCATGCCCCAGGCGATGCCGAGCTCGATGTTGGTGTCCCACGACGTGTCGTCCTCGAGGCGGAACGGAGACTCGTGCGCGAGATGATCGAGGAAGAAAAAGAACGTGTTGGGATCCTTCGTGAGCCGCACCTGCGGCGCGGCAATGTGCGCGAAGAGCGCCATCGCCATCCGATCGTCCTTCCACGCGAGCGACTCGCCGAGCACGCGCAGGAAGCGCATCGCCCGCTGCCACCGGTTGCCCGCGACGTCGGGCGTCCACATCGACGCGGAGCCGTCCTGCAGGATGACGAGATCGACACCGGCGGTCCGCACCAGCGCGGTCGCGGCCGACGGCCGCGAAAGCGCCACGGTGACGCAGGCGCTCGAGAGAATGAGGCACAGCCAGAACACCAGGCTGCCGAAAATCGGGAAGCGCTCGCGCACGGGCAGCCGCCGATGCTGGCGAAAGCGCCGCGCGTCGCGCCGCCGCGCGGCGAGCTGATACCCCCAGCCGACCAGGAGCAAGCCCGGCGCAATCAGCAGCCACAAGTACTCCGGCGCCGCAAACCGTACAGTCTCGAGATTGATGTCTGGCAATTCTCAACTCACAACTTTCAACGCTTCAAAACGCGTAGGGCGACCTTTTTAGGGTCGCCGACGGCGAAAGCCTCGCCCTCCGGCGTAGCGACCACTTCCCATCCCCAGTCCCCAGTCCCCAGTCCCCAGTCCCCAGTCCCCAGTCCCCAGCTCCTACCCCTTGCGGATCTTTTGACCACCTTTTCCAGCGTCCGGTGCGTCCTTTCGCTCTTCTCCGCGTTTGGGGATGACGATCTTGAACTGGTTCATGTCCGTGGCCGGCGGCGGGCCGCCGGGCTTCCCGTGCAGCGTCGAGCCGGAAGGAAGATCCTGCTCGTCGGTCGGCCGCAGTTGCGGCCTCGCCGCGTTCTTCGCCGTCACGGCGGGCCGCCCGCGGGCGAGCATCTCGCGCGCGCGGATGGCGAACTCGTAGTTGTACGCGGCGTCCACGGCCCGCGTCTCGCACGCCTGAGCGCCCGCGGCACAGCCCGACGCCTGAGTTTTCAGGACTTCGCCGTAGCTCTTGACGACGTTGTCCAGGCGCCGGGACGCGTCGCCGCGGTCCGTCGCGTTCTGGCTCGCGCGAAACGCCCCGTTCGCCGACAGAAACAGAATCGTGGGATCGCTCTCGGTGACGACGCCGTTTGCGTCATGGTGGGGCGCGATCGCGGCGTAGTCCGACCGCCAGTAGCCGGCTGAGGCGCGGGCGTCGCGCACGTCATTCTCGGCTGCCGGGCCGAGCACCGGCACTCGCCGCTCGACGCCCAGCGACTGCTCGACTTCGTCGCCTTCGGTGTCCGCGTCGGCGTAGCGCAGCGTCGCCAGCTGTTTGTGGACGTCCGCGAGACGGCTCTCGGTGTGACCGGCAATCCAGAATGCGCCGCCTGCCAGCGCGAGCACGACGGCGGCAATGAAGGGACCGAAAACTGACTTCATGGTGACCTCACACGAAGGGCCTGAACAGCGTCTCAGGAACCTACATTAACCGCCGGGACCGCTGAGACCGCAGAGAAAACCTTGGGTTTCTCGGCGATCTCGGCGTGCTCTGCGGTAAAACGTTGCATCTCTTCATAAACCTACGGGAATTTTCGAAAATACGGCACCGTCAACTGCAACACCAGCGCGACGGTCCAGAGGCCGGCCGCGATGAACGCGTAGCCTCCGAACTTCGGCTGCTGGCTGCTGTAGCGCCTCACGTCCACCCGTCCCGCCGAGCGGCGATCGATCTCCTTGATCGCGGTCAGGATCATCGATTCGTCTCCAGCGGCATAGAATCTGCCGCCGGTGGCTTCGACCGCCGGCTTCCAGATGTCGTCGGGCAGCACGGCGCCGAGCGTCTTGTTGTAGCTGGTGCGGATGAAATAGACGGGAATCTTCGTCGCCACCGCGCCCGCGAGAATCTCCGACACGTGTTTGCCGTGAATCGTCACCTGCGTGTCCTGGCCGTCGCTGAAGATCAGCATCAGGTTGCCGGAGGCGTCGAGGAAATCGAACGCCTTGAACAGTCCGACGCCCTGCTCGATCGCGGCCCCGATCGTCGTGCCCTGATCGGGGAACTTCATGAACTCGGTCCAGTCGCCGATGAGCGAGAGGCTCAGCAGGATGTTGTCGTAGTCGGTCGTGAACGGCGTCACGACGTACGCCTCGTCGCCGAATTCGATGAGCCCGATGAGGTCGTGGTACTTGCCGCTGATGCGCTGCCGGACGAACGCCTCGGCCGCGGCGACCGTGGTGAAGAACGTCGCTTCGTTCGGTGCCTTGGAGTTGAGATGCGCCGCCGGAAAGCGCGCCATCATGCTGGACGAGGCGTCGATCATCAGGGCGATGCGGCGGCCGGGGAAGCTGACCTGCTCGTGCGTCAGAGACGAATACGGGTCGGCGAGCGCCAGCACGAAGAACGGCAGGCCCGCGAGGACCAGCAGCAGCGCGCCGTGGCGGACGATGGAGATCCACGATCCGCCGCTCCAGTCGAGGACGGCGGGGAGCGCCACCTGCGTGCGCCCGGCCCTGGTCCGCGTGAGCGCGCGGCCCGCGAGCACCGCCGCCGACAGCCCGATCAGGATCACCGCCGCGATGATCGCGTCGTTGCGATGGGTGAACAGCAGGTCCGCCGCCCGCGCGTTGCGCCACTCGAAGATGGCTTCCCGGATGACGGCCGGGACCTGGGTTATCGGGACCACGCGCGGTTGTCCAATGCCCGGCCGGCTCGCCAGGCGGCGAGGCGCTTCAGGAACCACATCTGCTCGATCTTCATCCGTCGCAGCACCCCGACGCCGTCCGCCAGCGCCCGGTCCAGCGCCGCGTCGTCCATGGCCGTCTCGCGGCCGTACTGTGCGATGGTGAGCGCGCTCAGGGCCTGCTCGAGCGATTCGAGAAACGCGGTGCGCCTCGCGCCTGACGAGGCCGCCGCGCGAGCGAGCTCGTCCGCGACCGTTTGCCGCGTGATCGCTCCCGATACCGAGATGCGCTTCCCGCGCAGCCAGCCCGCCCGGAGCACGAGCCGGCCCGGTTCCGTGGACTCTGGATTGCCGGCCGCCGATTGCGGGCTCTGCGGGATGGCCGGCAGGTGGCCGACGCGCCGGCCGACGGCATACGTGGCGGCGATGCGCAGCGCCGCCAGCGCGCGTCCCGCGAGCTCGGGCGACCATCCGTCGTTTTCGCGCTGCCGCCGCACCGCCGTGAGCTCCCGGCCGACGCCGCGCAGGATCGTGGCGTCGCCGATCAGGCGATCGCTCGTCGCGGCCGGCTTGCGGTATCGCGCGAAGAGCCGGACGAGCGCGAGCAGCGCCACGAGCCCGGCGAGGACGAGCAGCACGCCTCCGATCACGACCAGGAGGTTGGCGCGGAACGCGCGCTGATCGAGGTCGCTGAAGGTTTCAGCCGGCGTGTCGCGGATGTCGGACGCGTCGCCCGGCACGAGCGACAGGACGCGCACCGACTGCGCCGGCAGGACGTAGGACTGGTCGCGCCCCTGCAGCGACGTGTTCTGCCCGACCTTGCTCTGCACGCGGTAGCTGAGCTTGGTCTCCGGCAGCGCCGCATCCCGTCCGAACAGGTTCTCGGCAATCAGACGAAGCCGGTACTCGTACTGGAAAAAGCGGCGCAGGTCGGTCCGGAGATCGGCGCCGTGCGAGCCGCCGAGCACCTCGAACGGCGCGAACTGCACGACCGAGGGCTCCAGCCGCGACTGATCGACGACGACGGTGGCGGCGTCGCTCTCGAGCACGGCGCACGTGAGCACGACCGTGAACGGCTCGCCCACGCGAACGGCGCCGGCGCTCGTCCGCCACCAGCACTGCAGCGGGTCGGTCTGGACGTTTTGAGCCCGTGCGGTCGCGACGAGCGCGGCGAACAGAGCAAACGTGAGCGCAACGCGTCGAACCATGTTTTCAGTCACCTTTGTGCCACATTTTCGCCTGTCCCGTATTTTTTTGCGGTCTTCGTGTATTTCGTGGTTCTGCCTAGGCTGCTTTCCTCAACCGTCTTTCGGCAATGAACTCGCTGAGCGCGATCGCGGTCTGCTGCTCGTCGACGCCGATGCGCAGGACGTCGAGGTCCGCCGCCTTCGCCATCCGCGCGACCTCGTCCTGCCACGTGCGGGTGCGGGCGGAGAGGGTGCGAAGCGCGCGGCGCGACATCACCTTCGACCGGCCGGTCTCGACGTCGAACGCCTCGATCCATCCGGCCGAAATCGGCGGCAGCTCGAATGCGAACGCGCTGTCGATGAGCACGATGAACACGTCGTGCGAGGAGTTCAGGTGGCCGAGCTCCTGCAGTACCGCCCCGGCTCCGTCGAACAGGAAGTCGGAAATCACCGGCACCATCGACGTCTTCCGCATGAAACCGGCCAGAGACATGCTGAGGCTGTCGGCGCGCTTGAGCGGTTGCAGTCCGGTCTGGAACTGGTACGCGTCGAGGCAGTGGATCACCTGGTTCTTGCCGATGCGCGGCCGGATCGCGGCGAGCTGCTCGAACTGCGCGTCGAACGTGATCAGGCCGAACATGTCCTGAAAGAACACCGCGGACATGCCGATGGTGCCGATCGTGCGGGCGATCGCCGCGGCGATCGGAATACCGTCGATGCCGCAGCGGGTCGAGAGCGAGCCGTCCGCGACGGCGATGACCGTCGCCGTGCTCCGCTGCTCGAACTCGCGGACCACCATCGGGCTGAAATTGGTCAGCGTCGACTGCGGCCAGTCGATGTTCGACATGCGGTCGCCCGCCTGCCAGTCGCGCAGGCCGACGAAGTCGAACCCGGATCCGCGAAACAGGCTGCGATGCTCGCCGATTGCGAACTCGCGCATGCGGCGCATGATGAGCAGCTCGATTTCGGTGAGCTCCGACAGGTTCACGAAGGGCTCGACGTCCTGCTCTCTCGTTCTCATGAAATTTCAGACTTCAGACTTCAGACTTCAGACTTCCGCATTTCATGGTATCGCGACCCGCTCGATGACGTCGTTGATGACGCTGTCGGTCGTCAGGCCGTGGCTGGCGGCGTGCGGGCCGAGCCAGATGCGGTGGCCGAGAATGTAGGGCGCGAGATCCTGAATGTCTTCCGGGTAGACCTCCGTCCGGCGGCGGACCAGCAGGGCCCAGACTTTCGCGAGTCGGGCCCAGCAGATGATCGCGCGCGGCGAGGCGCCGAGATCGACGCCGTGTTCGACGAGCTCGGACGGCGAATGCACGTTCCAGTCGGTCTCGGGGTTGAACGGCCGCGTCGCGGCCACGAGCCGCTGAATGTAGGTGGCGAGGCGAGGGTGAACGTACACGTGCTCGTTGATGGCCCCGCGAAGGCGGACGATCCGGTCCTTCGTCATCAGCACGCTCAGCCGGACGCGCTTGAAATCGAAGTGCACCAGCTTGGCTTCTTCCTCGGGCGGCAGATAGCCGATGTTCACCATGATGGCGAACCGATCGGTGGCCGCTTCCGACAGCGGGAACGTCCCCTGCCCGAGCTCCACCGGATTCATCGTCGCGATCGCGAAGCTGAACGCCGGCAGCTCGAACGTGGTCTTGCCGACGGTGACCGTGCGGTCCTGCAGCGCCTCGAGGAACGCGCTCTGCGACTTCAGCGGGATGCGGTTGATCTCGTCGAGCAGGATGACTTCGGCCTCCGCGAGCGGGCCGAACTCGGTCATCAGCTCGCCGGTGGCCGGATTGATCATCTGAAAGCCGACGACCTCGGTCGGCTGCAGGTCGGCGCGGCCCTGCAGCCGGACGAACTTGGCGTCGCTGATCGCGGCGAGGATGACGCCGAAGAACGTCTTGCCGACGCCGGGCACGCCGCGCAGCAACAGGTTGCCGGCGTTGACCTGGCGGTTTTCCTTCTTGTCGTACGACGTCGGGATCTCCGACATCAGGACGACGTTCGCGAGCGCCTTGGCGGTGTCGTAGCCGACGAGCGCCTTTCCGCCTTCCGCGATGATCGAGTCGTGGAAAGCAATGGCTTGTTCGAGGTCAGGATGCAATGGGACTCACATCTTACTTGACCCGGACATCTTCTAAAGCCGTGTTCTGGCCAAATCAGGCAAGTTTTTTCAGGTGAGGCTTAGCCGCTCGCCGTCACCCGGCGGTTTGAGGCGAAGCTTCGTTACAATACCGTTCGTGAACAAAGTGCTCGCAAGCGCCGATGAGGCCGTCGCGCAGATCCCGGACGGCGCCACAATCATGATGGGCGGCTTCGGCCTCTGCGGGATTCCCGAAGCGCTCATCGCCGCCCTGCACGCCCGGGGCACGACAGGGCTCACCGTCGTCAGCAACAACGCCGGCGTGGACGATTTCGGCATCGGCGTGCTGCTCAGGGCCCGCCAGGTCCGCAAGATGATCGCCACCTATGTCGGGGAGAACAAGGAGTTCGAGCGCCAGTTCCTGACGGGCGAGATCGAGGTGGAGCTCGTGCCGCAGGGTACCTTCGCCGAGCGCATCCGCGCCGGCGGAGCCGGGATTGGCGGCTTCTTTACCCCGACAGGCTATGGGACGCTCATCGCGGAACACAAGGAAACGCGGACGATCGACGGCAAGCCGTACGTGCTCGAGAAGCCGCTGCACGCCGATTTTGCGTTCGTGAAGGCCTGGAAAGGCGATCGGACGGGCAACCTCGTTTACCGGAAAACCGCCCGCAACTTCAATCCCGTGATGGCCACGGCCGCCGAGGTGACGATCGCCGAGGTCGAGCAGCTCGTCGAGCCCGGCAAGATTGATCCGGATCACGTGGTCACCCCGGGGATTTTCGTGCGCCACATCCTGCAGGCCGCCCGATACGAGAAGCGCATCGAGAAGCGGACGACGCGCAGGGACTAGTCTGGGGACTGGGACTGGGGACTGGGGACTGGGAGTAGCACGACCAGCGCGGCCTGACCTACACTCTCAACCACGAAAACACGAGCGTAAAAACCACGAAAAGACTATTTTGTCTCTTTCGTGTGTTTCGTGATTTTCGTGTCTTTCGTGGATTCGAGACAGCGTCCATGGATCTTCGAGACCGGATCGTCACACGCGTGGCGCGCGAGCTCAAAGACGGCGATTACGTGAACCTGGGCATCGGCATGCCGACGCTCGTGGCGAACCACGTGCCTCCGGGCGTGCGCATCACCCTGCACTCGGAGAACGGCATGCTCGGGATCGGACGGTTTCCCACCGAGGAGGAAGTCGACCCGGATCTGATCAACGCGGGGAAAGAGACGGTCACTGAAACGCCGGGGTGCTCGTACTTCAGCAGCGCGGACTCGTTCGCCATGGTCCGCGGCGGGCACATCGACCTGACCGTGCTCGGCGCGCTGCAGGTGGATCGGGACGGGAACCTCGCGAACTGGATGATCCCCGGCAAGATGGTCAAGGGAATGGGCGGCGCGATGGACCTGGTCGCCGGCGCGAAGAGGGTCGTGGTCGCGATGGAGCATACGACGAAGGACGGGGGCCACAAGATCCTCGAGCGCTGCACGCTGCCGTTGACGGGGTTGAAGGTCGTGCACCTGATCGTCACCGAGCTCGCGGTGATCGAGGTCACTCCGCGCGGGCTGGTCCTGAAAGAAACAGCGTTGGACACGACGATCGACAAGGTCCGCCAGGCGACGGGCGCAGATCTCATCGTCGAACAGACGCCGGGTACGTTTTGACGGTTGAAGGTCGCGTGGGTCGCGTGGGTCAGGTAGGTCGGGTGGGTCAGGTAGGTTGGGTGGTCAGGTAGGTTGGGTGGGTCAGGTAGGTCGGGTAGGTCGGGTAGGTCGGGTAGGTCAGGTAGGTCGGGTAGGTCGGGTAGGTCGGGTAGGTCAGGTGGGTCGGGTAGGTGGGGGATA
>QHWJ01000134.1 GCA_003222535.1 Acidobacteriota bacterium
GGGACTGAGCAGTCCCGAGCTGCATATCGCGCGCGTTCGAGCGAGGGTTGCTCGAGGCGGACACGATATCCCGGAAGAGAAGATTCGTGAGCGCTACGACCAGAGTCGGATCAATCTGATTGAGCTGATGCCGAAAGTCACCGAGCTGAGAGTTTACGACAACAGCACTGAAGCGGATCCACACGCTGGCCGACCTCCCCAGCCGATGCTGATCCTTCACCGAGCCGATCGGAAAATGGTCGAGATGATTGACCTGCCCAAGACACCTGATTGGGCCAAGCCTCTGGTCGTCGCAGCGATCAAGCTTGTCAAATGAGCTCACGTTCGCCTGACCGATGACGAACGCCGCACGCTGACCCCGAAACGATCACCTTCGCCTTCATCCAGCGGCTCGTCGATCGCATCGTCACCGTCAGCGAGGACGACCTGTCAGCCGTGATCGCCGGCCTCGTGGCAACAGAACATCTCGTGGCCGAAGGCGCGGGCGCCGCCGGGGCCGCGGCACTGGTCGGGAACCGCGCCGATGTCCGCGGCCGCCACGTTGCGGTGATCGTGTCGGGCGGCAATATCGATCGGGCGCGGCTCGCATCGCTGCTGAGCAAAAGAAGCTTCGCCTCAATCCGCCGAGTGACTATGGACGCGTACGCTCGACCGCCGACTTCGGCTCGGTGCCGGCTTCCACCACCATAGACCGTTCGTCACGGGTTGCGGCAGTCGTTGTCCGAGCTGCCGCGCGATCATGACGATCTGGCCGCGATGATGGGCTTCGTGCGCGACAAAGTACGTCAGGACGTGACCAACGTCCAGCGGGAGATTCTGCCAGACATACCCTTTCGAGGGCGGCACCCGGCCCCCGTTCGCGAGCCCAAGCGCCAACAGCGATTCGATACCAGAGCCGCTGCGTTTCAGCGCCGAAACGAGGTCGCGACGGCTGACGGCCCACAGGTCGACCAATGGAGGTCGCGCGATCCCGTGCTCCGCGCCAAGGGTCTTGATCCAGCGGCTCCGCGCATTGTGGAGATGGGCGGCAATCGTCCGAACGGTCCGCCGTCCTATCCCTGGAACGGAGGCCTCCCACAAGTGGTCTGGCACGTGCTGGATCAGACCTGTCGTGATCCGATTGTTCGTCCGCCAGGCCGCCAGGATGGTTTCGTGCAGATCGGGGTCCGACATCAGGTCTATTATCCTCAGTGCCACAGAGTATGTGGTCGATCCGTCTCGACGGCAGCGGTCGCACACGGCTCACGGCCATAACAGATACAGAACTCGCCCATACGATGTTTGCGTCTGAGGGTCGGCGGCTCTCAGCGGTCCTCCTCACGGGAGACATCGTGAGACCGGATTGCAGCGGTCATCGCGATCGTCCGCGCGGCGCAACGCCCGCCAGGAGCAGCACCACCGTCGCGAGCACCTTGTCGCACGCGCTCGCGAGCGAGGCCGCCCGCGCCCGCACGCCGTCGGCCGCAACGCGTTGAATTGCCGCCGCGCGCAGCGGGAACATCAGGCCGATCAGAAACGAGAGCGCGACGATTGCGGGCTGGAACGCGCGATGGAAGACGAGCGCCGCGCCGGCCGCACCGATGCCGAGCGTCGCCAGCAACAGTTGCAATCGCGAGCCGCGGGCGGCCCGCGAGGCGACAAACGAGCCCGCGGCTTCCGCCAGCGTCACCGTCGCGATCAGGATCGTCGCCTCGGCCGGGCCACGGTCGGCGGCCGATTGCACGAAGAACGTGCCTGCCGACAGAGCGGCCTGCACGACAGCCGCCGGCACGATCAGCGCGATCAGCGATCCGAGCTGACGGACGCCTTCCGATCGGCGTGACGCCGTCGGACGATCTCCGGTCAGTGTTGGATCCGCCGCGGTCACGTCAGCGCCGGCTGGCGGTTCGACCATCGCGCACGCGATGGCCAGCCCGACGACCGAGCACAGGGTTTCGACGAACCAGCCGGTAGCAAATCCCCAGGCGTGAACGATCGCGCCGCCGGCGAGCACGAAGCCGACGAGCGCCATGAGCTGCAGGCCTCGCGCCTGCGCTTCGCGTCGCAGAAAGTCCGGATCACCAGCTGCGGCACACGATCGATACAATAGCGCCTGATCCGCGCCCGAGCGGAATGCGTCGCCGGCCGCGATGAGCAGGGAAGACGTGAGCACACCCGGAATGCCGTTGCCGAGCCACGCGAACAGCATGCCGGCGATCTGCAGCAGCGATCCGGTGATCAGGCTCGCGCGATGTCCCCAACGATCGGCGAGCCAGCCTGTCGGCAGCTCGAGAACGGTGATGAAGAGATCGCCTGCCGCCAGGATCGCCGCGACGGCGGCGACGGAGACGTGCTTCTGCTGGACCCACCACAACACGTACAGCCCGTGCATGACGCCCTCGACCGTGGCGATATGGTAGGCGGGGTAGAGCCGGACGTTTCGCCGGTATGGGGATCAATCAGGAGGCACGGTGAGAGACTATCAGAACTTCGCTCGCCAGGATCCGTCTACCATCAAACTGAGGAGGGCGATGTGACCCTGTGGCAAGACCTCCGCTACGGCTTCCGCATGCTGGCGGCAAGCCCGGGCTTCACCACCGTCGCGGTGCTCTCGCTGGCCATCGGCATCGGCGCGAACTCCGCCATCTTCTCGTTCGCCGATGCGCTGCTGCTGCGTCCGCTTCCGGTCGCGCGTCCCGGCGAGGTCTTTACGATCGGCTCGCGATCGTCGTTCGAGGCGTTCAACGCCAGCTCGCTGGTTTCGTCGTACCGCGACTACGCGGACATTCGCGATCGCAGCACGAGCTTCGCCGGCCTCGCGGCGTTCTCGAATCTCACCGTCGGGTTTGCGAAAGATCCGGCGGCGACACCCAGGCTCACGCTGGGGATGATGGCCAGCAGCAATCTGATCCCGCTGATGGGTGTCGAACCCACAATCGGCCGCGCGTTCAGGGCCGACGAAGATCAGGTCCCCGGCCGCGACGCCGTCGTCGTGCTCGGCCGGACGCTGTGGGAACAGGAATTCGGGTCGGACGCAGGCGTCCTGGGTCGCAGCGTACGGATCAACGGCGTGCCGTTCACGGTCATCGGCGTGGCGCCCGAGTCGTTCACCGGCATGAATCCGGTCGTGCGCTCGGATTTCTTCGTGCCGCTGATGATGTCGCCGCGCGTGATCAACGACAAGAGGACGGGCTCGCTCGAGGCGCGCGACGCGAGAAACCTGCGGGTGAAAGGACGGCTCAAGCCCGGCATCACGCAGGCGCAGGCGCAGGCCGAGCTGACGGCGATCGGGGTCGACCTCGAGCGCGCCTATCCGGCGACGAACAAGAACCAGCAGTTCTTCGTGAAAACCGAGTTGCAGTCGCGCGTCGCGGAGGATCCGCCTGACGCGACGCTGATTGCGATGCTGTCGACGCTTGCGATCGGGGTGCTGCTCGTGGCCTGCGGAAACGTCGCCGGGCTGCTGACGAGCCGCGCGCCCGTTCGCGCGCGCGAGATGGCGCTCCGCCTCGCGATCGGCGCCGGACGCGGACGGCTTGTTCGCCAGCTGATTACCGAGAGCCTGCTCGTCGCCCTCGCCGGCGGCGCGCTCGGCCTCGGCATCGGCTACGCCGGCATGCTGCTGTTCAGGCAGATCGAGATTCCAAGCGATCTGCCGATCGCCCTCGGGTTTCAAATGGATCGGCGCGCGCTCCTCTTCAGCCTCGCGGTGGCCGCCGCGAGCGCGGTGATCTTCGGTCTCGTGCCGGCGATGCAGGCGTCACGCACGGATCTCACGGCGGTCATGAAGGCGAGCGACGCGGTCGCGCCCGGACGCCGGCGGCGCTGGGGCAGAGCGATTCTCGCGAGCGGGCAAGTGGCGGTCTCCGTCGTGCTGCTGGTCGTCGCGATGTTCATGTATCGCGGCTTCCGCCAGGAGCTCATCGTCGGGCCCGGCTACCGGACCGATCACCTCATGATGATGGGGCTCGACACGAACCTCATTCGTTACACCGAGGCGCAGTCGCAGCAATTCTTTCAGGACGTCGCGGAACGGGCCCGAGCGTTGCCGGGCGTCAAGGCCGTGACGATGACGACGTCGATCCCGATGTTGAACGACACGATCGGCGGTGTGGCGATCGCGCCCGAAGGATTTCAGTTTCCACCGGGCAAGGAGAACACGGAAACGCTGGCGTCCCGCGTCGACGAATACTATTTCGACGCGATGGGCATCGCACTCGTCGCAGGGCGCAACTTCACGCGGCGGGACGACGAGAACGCGCCGCGCGTCGCGATCGTGAATCAGCATCTCGCCGAGCACTACTGGCCCAATCAGGATCCGCTCGGCAGGCGTTTCCGGCTGAAGAGCGCGAAGGACGCGTGGGTGGAAATCGTCGGCGTCGCGAAGACGAGCAAGTACATCTTCATCGCGGAGCCGCCGACGGATTTCCTCTATCTCCCGTACCGGCAGAACACGACACAGGCGACGATGCTGGTGGCCGAGTCCACGGGCGACGCCGCGGCGCTCGCCGCGCCGCTGCGCGAAGTCGTCCGCGGCCTCGACGCGAGCATGCCGATCTTCGCTGTGCGCACGATGGAACAGCTCTATCGGATGCGCGCGATCAGCGTCTTCAACGTCCTCGTGACGATGGTGGGCGCGATGGGTCTGATGGGGTTGGGGCTGTCAATCGTCGGGCTGTACGGCCTCGTGGCGTACTCCGCGACCCGCCGGACGCGTGAAATCGGCATTCGCATGGCGATTGGCGCGACCGCGCCGACGGTGCTGCGCATGGTGCTCCGTCAGGGCGTCGCGCTCGCGGTGATCGGCCTCGCGATCGGGCTCGCGGCCAGCGTCGGCGCCGGGGCGCTCCTGGCCGCGGCGTTTCCAAGCGGCAAGAATGAGCGCGACCTCATGGCGCTCGTCCTCGTCGCGCCGGTCGTCTTCGCGGTCACGTTGCTGGCGACCTACGTTCCGGCGCGCCGCGCGTCGCGCCTCAATCCGATGGAGGCGCTCCGCTACGAATGATCGCGTCAACGAAGCTTCGCCTCAATCCGCCGAGTGACGACGAGCCGACGGTACCGAATCTTCGTTACCAGCGAGCCTGCCGGCGACGGGGCGCGGGGCCATCGTTCGGCGCCACATCCGCTCTATCGCAGTTCGCTCGAACCACGCCGCCGCGGCGAGCGCGGCCAGCACAAGCAGCAGGACGATCCAGGGAGCAATGGATCGACGTGGCGGCACGAAGGCTGCCGCGGCACCCGCCGGCGCGGCGGATTCGCTGCGGAGGTCGAGAATCGCCGCCAGCGATCGCAGCTCGGCTGCCAGCGTCGCCGGCGACTCGTACCGCTGGTCCAGGCTCTTCGCGAGCGCCCTCAACACAATCGCGTCCACTTCGCGAGGCAGCGACGTGTTCACCGACGTGGGTGCCGGCGCGGCCGCCTGCACAATCTGCAGCGCGAGCGCCGTGGCGCCCGTCCCGATGAACGGCAGCTTCCCGGTCAACATCTCGAACAGGACGATGCCGAGCGAAAAAATATCGGTCCGATGATCGACCTGTTCGCCGAGCGCCTGTTCGGGCGACATGTAGGCGACCGTGCTCGGCACCGTGGCCGAACCGGTCGACGGGGTCGCGGCGGCCCGGGCCGCGTGCTCCCGCGCCGCGCCTCCCGCGGTCCACGCCGCCAGACCGAAGTCGAGGATCTTCGCGTTGCCCTTGGGCGTGACGATGATGTTGGCGGGCTCGATGTCGCGATGGACGATGCCTTCGGCCTGCGCGTCGGAGAGCGCGTCGGCAATCTGAACGGCGAGATCGATCGCGCGGCGAGGGTTCATCGGCCGTCCGCCAATCACGCTCTTCAGCGTCTGGCCGGGGACGAACTCGAACGCCAGAAAGACCTGCCCCTGATCCTCGCCGATCTCATACAGCGCCGCGATGTTGGGGTGGGACAACGCCGCGGCCGCGCGCGCGTCGAGGAGAAACCGCTCGCGGCGAGCCGGATCGTTCGCGACCTCCGCCGCGAGCACCCTGATCGCGACGGTACGGCCGAGCCGCGTGTCCCGGGCGCGGTAGACCTCACCCATCCCGCCAGCGCCGACACGGTCCAGGATCTTGTAGTGCCCGACGCTCTTGGACATGGAACGGCGACGATTATAATGACAGGTCCAGCCCAAGCCGGACTCTACACAAGTCCGGCTGCACAACCTGCCGTGAGCTACCTCTCGCTCCTCCGAACGAATCGAAACTTCCGGCTGCTGTACATGGGGCAGACCATTTCGCAGCTTGGCGACTGGTTCAACGCCGTCGCCGTGTTTGCGCTCCTGCTCGATCTGACCGGTTCGGCCACCGCCGTGGCGTGGATGTTGATCGTTCAGTTTCTGCCTGTGGCCGTCGTCGGTCCGCTGGCGGGCGTGGTTGTCGATCGGGTCAACCGGCGCCGGCTGATGATCGTCACCGACCTGCTGCGGGGATGTCTCGTGCTCGTCCTGCTCGTCGTCCGCCGGCCGGATCAAGTGTGGATCGCGTACGTCGTGATGGCGTTCATCGTGGGGGCGCAGGGGTTCTTCGAGCCGGCGCGGACGGCGACGATTCCCAACGTCACGTCGGCCGAGCAGTTGATGCCCGCCAACGCTCTCTCGAGCGCCACCTGGTCGGCGATGCTTGCGCTCGGAGCGTCGATCGGCGGGCTGGTGACGGCGGTCGCCGGCCGAAACATCGCGTTCATCGTCAACGCCGCGTCGTTCATTGCATCGGCGTTCTTCATCGCCCGCACCCGGTACGACGCGAGGCCGGTCGCGTCCCCGCGACCCACCGGACTCCTCGCGCTCATGGGCATCACGGATCTCATCGAAGGCGTGCGTTACGTGCGGCAGCGGCCCCACGTCGCCGCGCTGATGCTGGTGAAAGCCGGCTGGGGGCTCGCCGGCGGCGTCCTGCTGCTGCTGACGATCTTCGGCCAGCGAGTCTTTCCGGTAGGCGATGGCTCGGCGGCGGGCATCGGCGTGCTTTACGGTGCCCGCGGCGTCGGCGCCGGCCTGGGTCCGATTGCCATGCGCTGGCTTCTCGGCCAGCAGCCACGCCGCCTGCGCAGCAGCATCGGTCCGGCGTACTTCGTGGTCGGCGTCTTCTACATGGCGCTCGCGGTGGCGCCCACGCTCTGGGTCGCCGCGCTGTGCGTGCTGCTGGCCCATTTCGGCGGATCGATCCTCTGGGTGTTCAGCACCGTGCTGCTCCAGCTCGAGGTCCCGGATGGTTTCCGCGGCCGCGTGTTTGCGACGGAGCTCGCGCTCGTCACGCTCATGTCGTCGGCGTCGAGCTATTGGACCGGCCACCAGCTCGATCGCGCAGGCTGGTCGCCCCGGGCGCTGGCGTTCACACTCGGCGCGATGTTCTGCGTACCCGGCGTGCTGTGGCTGATGATCCAGGCCCGATGGAAGGAGACCGCACCGGCCGCCACGCCGCCGCCCGCCATGACGCCCGCGGCGGAAGACGGCGTGTTGGAGGGGCGTGTGGGATAAACGCAAGTCTGAAGTACTAAGTCTGAAGTCTGAGCTGTCGCGGCGCTGTCAGACTTCAGACTTCAGACTTCAGACTTCGGACTTTCTGAGATGCTCCATCGCACTCTGCACCAGCTGCTTCGCGTCGTCGAGCTGTTCGAGGACGAGCGCGATGTCCATCTTCGGCTTGCCGGGAAACCGCTCGCTTCGACAGTAGACGCCGTGCTGGCCGACCAGGGCGAGCGAGTCGGTCAGCAGGTCGAGCGCGACCGCGAGCCGCCCGCGCACGGCGCCCATCATGGTTTCGTGGTGCTCGAGTGCGGCGCGATGTTTGGTGAAAACAGACATAGGCCTGGCAGCGCTTACTTCCGCGGTTTCGACGGCCGCAGCTCGACACGGCTCGGCAGGCTGCGCGGCTCGTGTCGCAGCAGGTTGACGACGAGGTCCGCGACGTCTTCGGGCGCGATCTTCCAGTCGGCGCCTTTGGTCTCGTCGCCGCTCGAGAAGCCGGTGGCCACCGAACCGGGCATGACGTAGCTCACCCTGATGTTGTCGTAGCGGACTTCCTGCATCAGGGCCTCGCTGAACGCGTTCAGCCCTGCTTTCGACGCGCAATACGCCGCGCCATCGGCGAACGGATTCTTGCCGGCGAGGCTGCTGATGTTGATGATGAAGCCGCCGCCCCGGCGGCGCAGGTGCGGCAGCGCCGCGTGACACGCGTTGAACACGCCCGTGAGGTTCGTGTCGATCACCTCGGCCCACTGTTCCGGCGTGATTGCCGCCACTTCGGCGAAGATGCCGATCCCCGCGTTGTTGACCAGGAAATCGAGTCCGCCGAACCGCGCGGCCGTCGCGTCGATCGCTCGCTTCACCTCGTCGTACCGGCGGACGTCGGCCTGCAACGTCTCCACGGAACCGGGCCCCGCGGGTTCAATCTTCGGACGAGCCGCCGAGAGGTGCGCCGCGCTCCGTCCGGTGACCGCGACCTGCACCCCGTCGGCGACGAGCGCGCGCGCGACCGCGAGCCCGATGCCGCGCGATCCGCCCGTCACGAGCGCCACTTTCCCGTGTAGCGATTGCACAGCCATTACAATATCGCAGCGATGCAGGCGGTGGCCATCGTTGGAGCGGGCGAGCTGGGCGGCGCCGTGGCGCACGTGCTGGCGCGCCGCGACGTCGTTCGATCGATCACGTTGATCGATGAGTCGGGCCGGGTCGCCGCCGGCAAGGCGCTCGACATTACGCAGGCGGCGCCGGTCGAGGGATTCGCGACCGAGCTGTCCGGATCCACCGACGTCTCGACGGCGGCCGGCGCGGCGGTCGTGATTCTGGCCGATCGCAGCGGCGGTGGGGAGTGGCAGGGCGAAGACGGGTTGCTGCTGCTGAAGCGTCTGTCGCACACGACGTCAGGCGCGGTGATTCTATGCGCCGGCACCGCGCAGCGCGAGCTCGTGGATCGGGGCGTTCGCGAGCTTCACCTCGAACGCGCACGATTGTTCGGCTCGGCACCTGAGGCGCTCGCCCTTGGCGCGCGCGCGCTCGTAGCGCTCGCGGTCAACGGGTCGCCTCACGACGTCGCGCTGTCCGTGCTGGGCGTGCCGCCCGCGCAGACGGTGATTCCGTGGGAAACCGCGACGATCGCCGGGCTCGCGCTGACACGTCTCGTCGATCAGCCGTCCCGCCGCCGTCTCGCCTGTCGCGTCGCCGCGTTGTGGCCATCGGGTCCGCACGCGCTGGCGTCGGCCGCGACGATGGTCGTCGAGGCGATGGCCGGCAGATCGCGGCGCATCGCGAGCTGCTTCGTCGCGCCCGACACGTCGGCCGGCACGAATACGCGGACGGGCGCCATGCCGGTCAGACTCGGGTCCACCGGCATCGTCGACGTCGTATGGCCGCCGCTCAGTGTGGTCGAGAGAATCGCGCTGGATAACGCGATGCAGCTCTGAAGAATCGGCGATCTGACGATCGGGTGATCGCCGATCGATCGCCGATCACCCGATCAGCCGATTCAGCGTAAGTTATGTCCCGTAAATCGGGCGATGCAGCGTGAGGCCGCCGGCGAAGGCAGCGAGCTGCTTGCGGAGAATCAGCCGTCCGCGATGCAGGCGCGATTTGAGCGTCTGATCTTTCACCTTCAGCATCGCGCTCGCTTCCTCGGTCGACATCCCCTGAATATCACGCAGCATGACGGGCGCGCGGTAGATCGCCGGCAACGCGAGAATCGCGCTGAATACGTGCCGACGAAGCTGAGACCGCAGCACGCGCTCGTCGGCCAGATCGCTCCAGTCGGCGATGTCGGCCGGGCGAACCCGCGCGACGCCCGTGTCGTCGTCGTTCGCGGAGGCGCGGTGTTCCTCGTCCTGCGAGTGTTGATAGCGAGCGGATCGCAGCCGCGACATCGCCGAGTTGAACGTGATCCGATAAATCCACGACGACAGTGCCGCGTCGCCGCGGAACGCGGCCACTTTGCGGTAGACCTTGAACAGCACGTCCTGGGTGATTTCTTCCGCGTCCTCCTTGTTCCGAAGATAGCGGAACGCGAGTTGATAGATCTTCGCGCCGTACGCGTCGGCTAAATCAGCAAGCGCGCCCTCGTCGCCCGATTTCAGCCGTGCGAGGAGGTCGTCGTGCTTGGGAGTGGTTCCTGCATCCCGCATGAGTTATCCCTTCGTTTCGGTCTAGAACCCCGGGGCCGGCCGGAATATTCCACGCGTGAACTAATTCAGGTAAGCCCTTTTATCGCAACAACAAGCCGGAAATAACGGCCTGGGTTGCGATCCCCAAGGGAGGATGACACCCATGAGAACGGCGGTCATCGGCGGCCAAAGCTGAGCGCCTGGCGCATACCGCTTCGCATCGTGAACTCAACAAAGCAGCGCGTCGGCGTTCTTGTACAGCTGGCCGCAGCGCCAGTGTTCGGGAACGAACAGCCTCGGTTCAGCCGCTGACGTCGCAACATACGCCGAGGGCGACCCCCTTCAGGGTCGCAACATACGTACGGCGCCCCCTTCAGGGTCGCGACGCACCCAGGGCGACTCTTTCAGGGTTGCAACACATGTAGGGCGACCCTTTCAGGGTCGCCAATCCGCCCGCAGATTCTTCGCGGCGGCCGTGAAACGCCCGGATCGAGCGATCGTCAGGAGAAGACGGCAGCTCAGCGAGCGGCCACAGGATCGCCTGGCAGGGGCGGCTGTATGTCTTCTGCGTTCACCGTTGAAGCGGCCGTTCGTGCGAACACATCGCAGAAGTGCGCGACGATCCGACTTTCGACGTCGCGGCGATCGACCGTGCGGCCGAGGAGCCGTGCGAGCGACGTCACGCCGCGATCCGCGATCCCGCACGGCACAATCAGGTTGAAGTATTCGAGATCCGTCGACACGTTGAACGCGAACCCGTGGCTCGTGATCCACCTCGCGATGCGTACACCGATGGCCGCCAGCTTCTCCCGTCCGACCCACACGCCGGTGAGCCCCTCGACCCGAGCCGCGGCGATGCCGTAGTCGGCGGCCGTGCGAATCAGGACCTCTTCCAGATCTCGAACGTAGCGGTGAACGTCGCGCCGATCGGGTGTGAGATCGACGATCGGATAGCCGACGATCTGACCGGGCCCGTGATATGTGATGTCGCCGCCGCGGCCGGTTTCGTGCACCTCGACACCGCGCGCAGCCAGCGTCTCGGCCGTCGCGAGAATATGCGCTCGGCCGCCGCCGGCGCGCATACCGAGCGTCAGCACGTGCGGATGCTCGAGGAGCAGCAGCAGGTCGTGGACGCGGCCCGCCCGCCGGTCGTCGGCGAGCGAACGCTGCAGCGCCAGCGCGTCGCCATACGGGACGAGCCCGAGCCGGCGCACATCGAGCGGTCGCATCGCCCCCACCTGACCCACCTGGCCTCCTGACCCACCTGCCCCACATGANNGTCCGCCGTAGCTTCAGCGAAGGCGGAAGCCTTCGCGCTACAGCGTCTGCAAAGGGCTTTAGAACGCGTTCGGATCCCAATTCTCGAGCGATCGCTTCAGGATTGACATGAACTCGTCGGCGACCGCGCCATCGATGACGCGGTGGTCGTAGCCGAGCGTGAGATAGGCCATCGGCCGAATCGCAATCGCATCGTCGATGACGACGGGCCGTTTTTCGACATGGCCGACGCCGAGGATCGCCACCTGCGGCTGATTGATGATCGGCATGCCGAAGAGCGCGCCGAACACGCCGGGGTTCGTGATCGTGAAGCTGCCGCCGGAGACCTCCTCCGGCTTGAGCTGTTTGTTGCGCGCACGATTCGCCAGGTCGGCCACCGCGCGGCTGAGGCCGAGCAGGTTCTTCTCGTCCGCGTTCTTGATCACCGGCACGATCAGGCCCCAGTCCAGGGCCACCGCGATCCCGATGTTCACGTCCTTGTGATAGACGATGGTGTCGCCGTCCACCGAAGCGTTGACGATCGGGACGGCGCGCAGGGCGTCGACGGCCGCCTTGATGATGAACGATATGTAGGTGAGCTTCCCGCCGGCGTGCTCGAAGTCGGCCTTCCTCGCCTGGCGGATCTCGGCCAGCCGCGAAAAATTCACCTCGAACACCGAGTGCACGTGCGCGGACGTGCGCCGGCTGAGTATCATGTGCTCGGCGATGCGCTTGCGCATCACCGACATTCTCTCGACCTGATCGGTGGCGCCTGGCTTGAACTGTGGCGCAGCGGGCACCGGAGCGCCCGGCGCAGGACCGGCTGCTTGCCTCGCCGAAGCCGCGCTCGACGCCGGTGTGGCGGAGGCGGCCTGGCCGAGATAGCCGAGGATGTCGTCCTTGGTGACGCGGCCGGCGATACCCGTCCCACGGATCCGCGAGATGTCGACGTTGTGTTCCTTCGCAATCTTTCGTACGAGCGGTGACGATCGCTCGCGAATGGCCGCCTCGAGCGTTCCCGGTACTGCAGCTTTCGCGTGTGCCTCCTCGTCGTGTCCGCCTTTCGGACGATACGCGGGGGCAGGGTCGCGCGCGGCCGGCCTTGCCGGGCTCGACACGCCATCGGCCTGCGGCAACGCCGCGGCCCGCGTTGGCGGCGGCGCCTCAGGTGTCTTCGCGTCTCCCGCCCTGTCTGACGAC
>QHWJ01000429.1 GCA_003222535.1 Acidobacteriota bacterium
GCTTGCACCTGCATGGCAATTTCCAGCTCGTGCGCCGCGCGACGCTCGGCCTCCAGCTTTTTCGCGGCGGCGCGCCGTTCCGCTTCAACTGCGCGGCTGACCTCGTCGAAGCTGACGAGCGCAAAGGAGTTCCGATCGACATCTTCGAAACGCGCAAACACGCCGCCCCAAACCGACGGATGCCGATCGGTTGTCGCCGGCACCGCGGCCGGTTGGAATGGCGAAGCCTCGACCTGCTCATAGACGACGCGGCGAAGGCGTGGTGTGCTCCGGAAGCGAACGCCGCGTCTGCGCCATTCGCGGTACGTCGCCGGCAGATCCTCGGTGACGAACACAACTTGAGTCGCCCGGCCTATGAGCCGGCATTGCGGCGAATCAGGTCCGGGCTGAATCAGCGTGAGCACCGCGGTGCCGTCGGGCGGCGCGACCGCCAGCAACCGATGACCCGACCCCACGCGGGTGTCAAACGCGACGCGAAATCCAAGCGTCTCCTGGAAGAACCGAAGGCTTCGCTCCTGATCTTTGACGTAGATGTTCACCGCGTGAACGCGCAGGTAGGGATCCGCCGTCGCATCAGCGTCGCGCATTGGTGCCATCAGCTACGACCAGGATGACGCCGCATTGGGGGAGCTATCCTGACACGAGAACGGTTTGTGGGGAAGGCCGGAGAGGCGTGCCAATCATGTCCTTCGACGGTCGCTCGCCTGCGTGGACACGTCCAGGAGGTCGCGAATTGGGTGCATCCGGACGTGTGACGGCCGGAGATCTGCCGCGGCTGCCCGAAATGTGTATTCATTATGTGCGACTCTGACACCCGTGACGTGTTATCTTGCTGGCGGTTGGCGAGGTGCAAGATTTGAGCGGATGCTCGATTGGAGGTCCAACATGAAACGCATTGCCCGGTTCATCCTCGTCGTCATGGCCGTTTCGACGGGCGCGTTGGCACAGGGAGGGCGCGGCGCGCCGGCTCCGCCCGCGCCGCTGGAGCCGGGGGCGGCGCAGGCCGACGTCGACAAGGCTCTGCTCGCGCTGTCCGAAAACCTGCGCAACCAGACGATGGTCATCAAATGGAAACCCGACTTCACGTACGACACACTGAGGAAAGGCACGAACGGTCTGGTCTGCTACGACCGCTCGGGCCTTCCTCAACAGCAGCCGTTCTCGATTGAGTGCACCAGCGTGACCAACCTGGACCGGGAGGCCCAGAACCTGAAGGCCGAAGCACTTGGTGACAGAACCAAGACGCAGGCGATGCTCACCGATCAGGAAAGCAAGGGAACCCGCGTGAAGCCCGCGTTCGGGTCGATGTGGTACCACTTAGCGGGTGCCGATCGGGAGCATGCGCGGCTGCACATGACCATCGCCGTGCCGGGCGCCACGGCGCAATCACTCGGGCTGCCGGACAAACCGACGCAGAGTGGCCTGTGGATTATGAATGCGGGTACGACGACCGCTCACCTCATGATCCCTGGCCAATAAGGGGCCGGATGAAGCACGTGATCTGGAGTCTGCTTGCCGTCGCCGCGCTTTCCGCGGCTCCCGGCAAGCAGACGTTCACCGGCATCATTACGGACGACATGTGCGGGAAAGCCGGTCATTCCCAAATGCGAATGGGGCCGACCGATGCCGAATGCACGACCGCCTGCATCAGCGCCCACGGTGCCACGTACGTGCTCTATAACGGCAAGGAGATCTACACGCTGAGCGACCAGCGGACGCCGGAACAATTCGCGGCACAGAAAGTGAGGGTCACAGGCACGCTGGACGCCAAGACCAGGACGATCCAGGTGGAGTCGATTAAGAGCCTGAGATGATGAGCCGTGGCCGCCGGCGACGCGCTCGAGCACGCAGAAGACTTCTTCCGGCGATCGTCGTGGTGGGTCTTGCCGTGGCCGGCGCCGCGGCGCAGCAACAGCGCCCGCGTATTCCGCCGACCGGCACGATCAGGAAGGTCCGCGACAACCTGTACGTGATTCCCGGTGCCGGCGGAAACACGTCGGTGTTCGTGACCGAAGTCGGCGTGGTGCTCGTCGACACCAAGCTCCCGAACAACGGCGAGGCGATCCTGAACCAGGTGCGCACCGTCACCGACAAGCCGGTGTCGACGATCATCAACACGCATTCGCACCCTGACCACATCGGCAGCAACGAGTACTTCCCGGCGTCGGTCGACGTGGTCTCGCACGAGAACACACGGAAGTGGATGGCCGCCAACCCGCGTGTGGCGTCGAACCCGGTGGTGATGCCGGACAGGACGTTCACCGACCGGATGACGCTCGGGAGCGGCGACGATCGGATCGAGCTCTAT
>QHWJ01000135.1 GCA_003222535.1 Acidobacteriota bacterium
TGTGTGGGCAGCCTACACCTCAGATCTGTTGGCAGTCAACTGATCCGCGGGCCTACAATAGAGGTTCCACATCGCATCAAGTCAGACGCGATTCGGCGAGCGATGGGACCGCGGTCCCACAGCTTTGTGCACAGTTCGAGGATGCGAACCGCGAACTCGAAGGCCCGGTCGCCGATGACGGAGTCAGACATGCGCGAAGTGATTCAACCTGCGCGCCAGCCGACATCTCTATTGATTTCGAGGAAAACCATGGCTGCGGCGCTCCGATGCGGCAAGTTGTACGGCAGCCTTCTCGTCGAGATCGGCAGATTTTGCGATCGCCGCTTTGAACCCCGACCACCAACCCTCAGCCCTCAGCCCTTCAAGGGGTAGTACCGCACAAGCCAGTCAGCAACGCATGCCGGCTTGTCGCCGTGCTCTCGTTCCACCGTGACGTGCCACGTGACCTGGAAGGCGGCGCCGATCTGGTCGACGGCGCCCGTCGTGATCCGCGCCCGGATGCGCGTGCCGGAGGGTATGGGCGATACGAATCGCACGCGGTTCAGGCCGCAGTTGATCGCCATCCTGAGCCCGGTGAACTGGATCGACTCGCGGATGAGCGCGCTCATCAGGGAGAGTGTCAGGAAGCCGTGCGCGATGGTCGTCTTGAACGGCGACTCGGTGGCCGCACGCGCAGCATCCACGTGAATCCACTGATGATCGCCGGTGGCATCCGCGAACTGGTTGATGCGCGCCTGCGACACCTCGAGCCAGTCGCTGACGGCAATCTCCTGGCCGATGCGATCGCCGAGTGTGTGAACGTCGATGTCAATCATGTGGTCCCGCGGATCACATGTGGGGCGAGCCTTTCAGGCTCGCCAACGCGTCTCGGCGACCCTGAAATGGTCGCCCTACTGTTGTGCCGCATCGTAGAACCCACGACCTTCGGCGACAAGGCGCTCGATGAGCGGCGCCGGCTCCCAGTAGTCGCCAAACCGCGCCCGGTATTCCCTGACGCGAGCGAGCACGGTGGCGAGGCCGTCGGTCTCGGCGTAGAACATCGGGCCGCCCCGGTGCCGCGGGAAGCCGAAGCCGTACGCGTAGATGACGTCGATGTCGCCGGCCCGCGTGGCGTAGCCTTCTTCGAGCACGCGCGCCCCCTCGTTGGCGAGCGCCGTCGTGATGCGCGCGACGATCTCCTCGTCTTGCACGACACGACGCGTGACGTGCGGTTGCGGCCGCCAGGCGCGTCGTATTTGTACCAGCCGGCGCCGGTCTTCTGACCGTACCGGCCCATCTCATAGAGGCGGTCCGGCACCGCGGACTGCGGTCCCTCGGCGCGCGACTTGCCCATCGACTTCAGGTATTGACGGATTCGCGCGCCCACGTCGATCCCGGCGATGTCCTGCATGCCGAACGGACCAACCGGGAGGCCCAGGTCCGTCAGGACGCGGTCGATCTGCGGTACGCTCGCGCCTTCTTCGAGGAGCAGATACGCCTCGCGCATGTAGTAGGCGAGCATCCGGTTCGCCACGAACCCGAAGCAGTTGCCGACCACGACGCCCACTTTGCCGAGCCGCCTGGCCAGCTTGAGCGACGTCGCGATCACTTCCTTGCTCGTCTCGCGGCCGCGGACGATTTCGAGCAGCTTCATCACGTTCGCGGGGCTGAAGAAATGATGCCCGATCACTTGTGACGGACGGCCGCTCGCCCGCGCGAGCTCGTCGATGTCGAGCGTCGAGGAGTTCGACGCCAGCAGGCAGTCGGGCCGCGTCACCTTCCCGAGCTCGGCGAACGTGGCTTTCTTCAGGTCCATGTCCTCGAACACCGCCTCGACCACGATGTCCACCTGATCGAAGCCGTCGTAGGTCGTCGTCGGCGTGATGAGCGCCATGGTCTGTTGGACCTGATCGGCGGTCATCTTGCCCTTGGACACCGTCACGTCGTAGTTCCTGCGGATCGTCGCGAGCCCGCGCTGCAAGGCCGCCTCGTCCACTTCTTTGAGGAGCACCGGAATGCCGGCGTTCACGTAGGTCATCGCGATACCGCCCCCCATCGTGCCGGCGCCGACGACCGCCGCCCGCGTGATGTCCCTGGTCGGCGTGTCCTTCGGGACATCCGGCACCTTGGCGGCTTCACGCTCTGCGAAGAACATGTGGCGCAGCGCTCTGGACTCGGTCGAGACGACGCGCTCGGCGAAGAGCTCGCGCTCACGCACCGATCCGGCGTCGAACCCGCGCTCGAGACCGGCTTCGATGGCCGCCACGGCGGCGTAAGGCGCGGCCATGCCTTTCGCGGTTTTCGCCAGCGACGCTCGCATCGCCTCGCACGCCTCGAGCCCCGCCTTGACGGCGTCCGTGCCGTGCGGAATCTCGCGGACCTTGCGGATCCCGCCACCTCTGGCTTTCGCTTTCGCGAACGCAATGGCGCCGTCGAGGAGATTGTCCGCTCGGCTGAAGCCTTCGCGCTCCGGGACGACGTGATCGATGATCCCCGCGGCCAGCGCCTCCGGCGCCGGCACGGGCCTGCCGCCGGTGCACATCTCGAGCGCCATCTTCGTGCCGCAGAGGCGCGGCAGCCGCTGAGTACCGCCGGCGCCGGGGATGATGCCGAGCAGGACTTCGGGCTGGCCGACCCTGGCGTCCTTCGTCGCGACGCGGAAGTGACACGCCTGCGCGACCTCGAGGCCGCCGCCGAGCGCGTTGCCGTGAATCGCCGCGACGATCGGCTTTGTCGCGTCCTCCACGCGTTTCAGCAGCGCGTGCGTCTTCTCCGATCGCGCGAACGAATCCTCAGGCGTTTTCAACAGGTCGAAGACCTTGATGTCCGCGCCGGCGATGAACGTGGTGCCGGCGCCGATGAGGACGATGGCCTCCGCGTTCGGATCGGCGGAGGCCCGCGCAACCGCCTCGTCGATGCGCTCCCACACGGCAGGGCTGAGCGCATTCACCGGCGGGTTGTCGATCGTGACGACGGCCACGCCGTCTCGCAGTTCGTAGCGGACAGGGTCAGACATGACGGGCTCTCGGTTCAGGGTTCAAGCAAGATGGTCTTTTTCGCGCTTTTCGTGTATTTCGGGCTTTTCGTGGTACGAACGTGGCGTCTCTTTGCCGAGGAGGACCGGCAACATGAGGCTCATGACGTTTCCGGGTTCAGGGCTCCAACGGCCCCCGCGGCGTGTCGACCACGATGCACGTGGTGGTGCCGTGGGCGTAGAGCTTGCCGTTCCGGTCCACGATGCGGCCTTCAGACGTCGCCGTGCGTCCGCCGACGTGGATGACCTTCGCTTCGCAACGCAGCAGTCCCGCTTCCTTCGTCAAGGGGCGCGTGAGGTTCACCTTCAGCTCGAGCGTCGTGAACCGCCGGCCTGCCGGCATCGCCGAGTTGATCGCGCAGCCAAGCGCCGTGTCGAGCAGCGTCGCCGCGAATCCGCCGTGCGCGACGCCGGTCCCGTTGTAAAAGCGCTCTTCGGCGATGGCGGTGAAGACGACGCGGCCTTCATCGACTTCCGCGAGACGGATGCCGAGCAGATCGATCATCGGCGGTGGCGGCACGTCGCCCGCCAGCATCTTGCGGAAGAACTCCAGACCGCTCATCAGGCGGCGCGCTTCGACATGGGTCATGATTTTTGCAGCAGGGCCGCGTGCTCGTCGCGCAGCACGCGGTAGAGGATCTTTCCGACGGCGCTCATCGGCAGCGTGTCGCGGACCTCGACGGACCGCGGTACTTTGTAATCGGTGAGACTCGTGCGGCAGAAGTCGATGATCTCGTCGGGTGTGCCGGTCGCGCCCGCCTTGAACGCGACGCACGCTTTCACGATTTCGCCGTGATACGGGTCCGGAATCCCGATGACGGCGGCGAGTCGGATCGCCGGATGCGTGTAGAGCACGGCTTCCACTTCCGACGGATACACGTTGAAGCCGTCGACGATGATCATGTCCTTCTTGCGCTGGACGATCGAGGTGAAGCCCTCGGCGTCGACCGACGCGACGTCGCCGGTGTGGAACCAGACGCGGCCGGTGGCGTCGGCGCGCAGCGCCGCCGCGGTTTCGTCCGGCTTGTTCCAATAGCCCTTCATGACCTGCGGTCCCGAGATGCACAGCTCGCCGGCCTCGCCCAGCGGCAGCTCGCGCGTACCGGTTTCGACGTCGACGACCTTCATGTCGGTGTCTGGAAACGGCAGGCCGATCGTGCCCGGCCGGCGAACCGCGAGCTCGGGCGTCGAGTGCGTGACGGGCGATGTCTCCGACAGCCCGTATCCTTCCGTCAGCGGCCGTCCGATGCGGCGCTCGAACTCGTGAAGGACTTCCACGGGGCACGGGGCGCCGCCGCTGTTGTAATGTCGAACATGCTCGAGGCCGTACTCGGCGGCCCCGGGATGGTTGATCAGCGACACGAACACCGTCGGCACGGCGGGGAAGTACGTCGGCCGGAGATCGCGGATCGAGATCAGCACCTGCTCGGGGTCGTATTTCGGATGAATGATCTGCAGGGCGCCGATCGAGATCCCCACCATCATGCACACCGAGAACGCGTAGATGTGGAAGTACGGGATGACGACGAGGTAGCGTTCCTTGCCGCTGAGGACATACGTGGGGTTCGTCCACGCGACGGTCTGGACGACGTTGGCGAAGATATTCCCGTGCGTCAGCATCGCCCCTTTGGGGGTGCCGGTTGTCCCGCCCGTGTACTGGAGGACCGCGAGGTCGTCCGGGTCGATCCGGACCCGCGGGAGCATGTGGGCAGGCCTGAAGCCCTGCACGACGCCAGAAGCAGCGCGGGCCTTCGGTGCTACGCCAGAAGTCGTGCTCACCTTCAGTTCTGCCGTCGTCTCTGCCGCGTCTGGCGTCGGTCCCGACCGATTGGCGAGATCCGCGAAGGTCAGCAGTCCATCGACCCGCGGCGGGGCGGCGGCTGCGGACGAATACTCGGCCAGCGACGTGACGATGACCTGCTCGATCGCGGTCTCGCTCCGAACGCCCTGCACGAGCGGTGCGAGCGCGTCGAGCGTGATCAGCATCCGCACGCCCGAATCGCCCGTGACCACCAGCACTTCCCGCGCGGTATAGCTCGGGTTGATGTTGACGACCACCGCGCCGAGACCGAGGATGGCGAACGCAGCGATGATGTACTGCGGGCAATTGGGCAGCATGATGCCGACGCGATCGCCCTTGACGATCCCCAGCCCCGCCAGCGCGGCCGCGAGCGCATCCGATCGGCGCTTCAGGTCGAGGAACGTCAGCTCCGCGCCGAGAAAATGCGTCGCCGGCTCATCGGGCCGGTGCACCGCCGTCAGCGCCAGGATGTCGCCGAGCGGCCGCCCCGGATACGTCATATGCGGGCGGACCCAGTAGTCGTAATGACGCAGCCAGTGCCGCGCGGCGTACGGTGATTGAGTGCTCACGCGATTGTGCGTCCTCCGTCGACGACGATCGTCTGCCCGGTAATGTAGTTGGAGGCGTCGGCGGCCAGAAACACCGCGACCCCCTTGAGCTCGCCGGCGTCGCCGACGCGCGGAATGGGGCTGCTCGCTTTGATCGACGCCTCGTTCAACGCAATCGCCCCGTCGGCCAGGCGCGAGTGGAAGTAGCCGGGCGCGATCGCGTTCACGCGGATGCCCTTTCGCGCCCACGACACCGCCAGCTCGCGTGTGAACCCGATCAGCCCGGCCTTCGTCGCCGCGTACGCCGCATAGTGCGGCCCCTGCACCGACGAGTGCATCCCCGCGATGGACGCGATGTTGATGATGCGCCCCCACTGCCGCCTCAGCATGTCGCGTCCCGCCGCCTGCGAGAAAAGAAACGCGCCGGTCAGGTTGACGTCGACGACTTTCTGCCATTTCTCGAGCGGCATGTCTTCGGGCTCCGCCGCCCACGTGACGCCGGCGTTGTTGACGAGAATGTCCACCTTCCCGAACGACGCGATCGTCCTGTCCACGACCGTCTGTACATCCACCGGCCTTGACACGTCGCAGATCGCGCCTTCGACCGTGTAGCCCCGCCGGCGCATCCCGGCGACGGTCGGCGTCAGCCACTCGTCGCGCCGGGCGCACAGCATCAGCGAGGCGCCGGCTTCCGCCAGCCCTTCCGCCATCTCCAGACCGAGGCCGCGCGATCCGCCGGTGACAATCGCGACGCGACCGTCAAGCTTGTACAATTCGCTGAGTGTTGGCACGCGTCAGGCTTATACTTCCCGGCCGCTATCGACGTCAATACGACCGGTGGGCTGAAGAGCCTGTGAAAGTATCTCGGTAGTGTCCGGCTGAAGCCGGACACTAGCAATGGCTCGATGTTTCACACGCTCTGAAGCCTGCGCTGCGAGCGACGCGAGATCATGACACAGACACAGGCACCAGTACGCGGCGGACAGTTTCTCACCTCGGCCGCCAGGCCGGACGAGGTGTTCATCCGTGAGGATCTGACCGACGAGCAGCGGCTGTTCGGACAGACCGCCGCCGAGTTCATGCAGAAGGAAGTGCTGCCGGTCGTGCAGCGCCTCTACGAGCACGACTGGACGCTCACGCGCCGGCTGCTGAAGAGAGCGGCCGACCTCGATCTGCTGCGCCTCGAGGTTCCGCCGGCGTACGGCGGCCTCGGCCTGGATCTCATCAGCGCGTCGTACGTCGGCGAGCAGATCGCGATCAACCCGTCGTTCGGCGGATCGCTCGGCGCCCATACGTCGATCGGCACGCTGCCGCTCGTGTACTTCGGCAACGACGAGCAGAAGGCGCGCTATCTGCCGCGGCTCTCGACCGGCGAGCTCGTCGCGGCGTACGCGCTCACCGAGACGCAGTCCGGATCCGACGCGCTCGCGGCGCGCACCGCGGCGACGCTCACGCCCGACGGCCGGCACTACCTGCTCAACGGTCAGAAGATGTGGATCACGAACGGGGGGTTCGCGGATCTCTTCACGATCTTCGCGAAAGTCGACGGCGAGAAGTTCACGGCGTTTCTCGTCGAGCGCGGCATGGGGGTCGTGAGCGGACGCGACGAGACCAAGCTCGGTCTCGACGGCTCGTCGACGACCGCGCTGACGCTCGACAACGTCAAGGTGCCCGTCGAGAACGTCCTCGGCACGATTGGTCAAGGGCACAGAGTCGCGTTCAACATCCTGAACCTGGGCCGGGTGAAGCTCGGCGCGCGCAACATGTCGGGCGTCCGGATGGCGCTCAATCACTCGGTGAAGTACGCCAGGGAGCGGCGCCAGTTCGGGAAGGCCATCGCGGAGTTCGGCCTCATCAAGCAGAAGCTCGCCGGCATGGCGATTCGCGGCTTCGTCGGCGATGCGATGTCGTATCGCACGCTCGGCGACGTGGATCGCGCGCTCGACTCGGGCGATCGCGCCGACGGCCCGCTGGTCCTGAAGACGATCGAAGGCTTCTCCGTCGAGTGCTCGATCAACAAGGTCTGGACGAGCGAGGCGCTCGCCTGGGCGGTGGACGAAGGGGTCCAGGTGTTCGGCGGCAACGGGTATTCGCGCGAGTTCCCGCTCGAGCGCATGTACCGCGACGCGCGCATCACCCGCATCTACGAAGGCACCAACGAGATCAACCGGATGCTCGTGCCGACGCGGCTGCTGAAACAGCAGCCGCACTTGTTCACCGCGGAGCGTGCGCGCGCGGCGCTCGCGGCTCAGTCCCCTGTCCCCAGTCCCCAGTCCCCGTTGAGCGCGAAGGCGGGCAGTCCCCAGTCCCTATTGAGCGCCGAGCGCGAATACGTTGCGCGGCTGAAACGTCTCGCGATCGCACTGCTCGGCCACGCGTCGGCGACCTACGGGGACGGCTTGAAGGAGGAGCAGGAGGTGCTCGCCCGGATCGCCGACATCGTCATCGAGACCTACGCGACCGAGAGCGCGCTCGCGCGCGCGGAGAAGATGGCGGCTCGGGGCGATGGCCGGGCGAGCCTCGCGACCGACATCGCCCAGGCGTACACGAACGAGGCCGCCGACCGCGTGGCCGTGGCGACCAGGCAGGTCGTGGCCGCGCTCAACACGCGCGGCGCCGATCCGTCGTTCGGTGCCGGAGTCTGGCGCCTCACGGCGCACGCCGGCGTCGACGGCATCGCGGCACTCCGGCGGATCGCGAACGCAGTCATCGAGGCTGGCAAGTACCCGCTCTGAGCGTCGACGATCGTATTGCGGATCTCGGACTGCGGAATGCGGATTCACTTCCCACTCTCCCTTCGCGATCCGCGATCCGCGATCCGCAATCCGCAATCCGCAATCCGCAATACGTGGAGGCACCCGATGTCTGGTTCCGGTTACGCGCTCGCGGTGCTGTTCGCGATCAACCTGATGAACTTCTTCGACCGCCAGATCATCGGCGGCGTGGGCGAAGGCATCCGGCGTGAGATGGGGCTCAGCGATACGGCTCTGGGCCTCCTCGGCACGGTCTTCACACTCCTGTACGCCGGCGTCGGATTGCCGCTCGGACGTCTATCCGACAAGATCCAGCGCCGGAAGATTCTGGCGGCCGGCGTGTTCGCGTGGAGCCTGCTGACGGCGGCGTCCGGCGTTGCGCGCAGCTTCGCACAACTGATCGTCGCGCGCCTCGGCGTCGGCGTCGGCGAAGCGACCTGCTCGCCGGCGTCCACCTCGCTCATCGGCGATCTGTTTCCCGCCACCATGCGCGCGCGCGCCGTCGCCATCTGGATGCTCGGCCTCCCGCTGGGGCTTGGCCTGGCGAACGGCGCCGGCGGATGGATTCTCCAGAACTGGGGCTGGCGGAACGCTTTCTACCTCGCAGCGGTGCCGGGAGTGTTGTGCGCCGTTGCGGCGTTGATGGTGCGCGAGCCGAAGCGCGGCACGCTCGAACAGCACGCGGCCGGCGACCGCGTGCGCCCGGGCAATCCCTATCGGCTCGTGCTCTCGATTCCGACGATGCTGTGGATCATCGTGTCGGGGGCGCTGCACAACTTCAACATGTACGCGCTCGGCTCGTTTGTGGCTCCTTATCTGGTCCGCTTTCACCACATGAACTTTCTCGATGCCGGCTGGGTCGCGGCGTGCGTTTACGGCTTCTCGGGTATCGTGGGGCTCACGGGCGGCGGGTGGCTGTCGGATCGTCTTTACGCGCAGCGCGCCAACGGCCGCCTCATGGTCGGGATGATGGCCATCGTCATCTGCGCGCCGTTCATGCTCATCGGTCTCATGCGGCCACGCGGTGATGTCGTGGGCTTCGCGGTGCTGATGGGCATTGGCAGCGGCGTGATGTTCGCGTACTACTCCACGGTCTATTCGACCATTCACGACGTGGTCGAGCCGTCGCTGCGGGGGACGGCGATGGCGCTGTACTTCTTCGCGATGTACGTGCTGGGCGCGTCGCTCGGGCCGGTCGGGACCGGGCTCGCGAGCGACTACTTCACGTTCCGGAAGGCGAGCGCCGCAGGGGCGGTCGCCCCGCTGCCGTTCGGTGCCCTGATGATGGCGGAGGTGCGGAGTCTCGTGGGCGAATCGAAAGGCTTCGATCTCCGCGCGCTCGAGCCGTTCCGCGCCGATGGTCTGCACACGGCCATGTACATCGTCCCAATCCTGGCTGCACTGCTGGCGGTGGTCCTCTTCGCGGCGTCGCGCACCGTGACGAAGGACGTCGCCCGGCTGCAGGCCTGGATGCGCTTGGAAGTCTGAAGTCTGAAGTCTGAAGTTTGAAGTTTGAAGTTTGAAAGTTCAGGCGCACGGAAGTACTCAACAAATTACGTTCCTCGTTTTGCCTGGAGCTTGCGGACCGAGGTTACATAGATGGCGACAAGCTCATTCGACTCCTCGAGTAGGTACTTTCGCTTGTCCGGCTTTCCGAGTGACTTCCTGTCGGCAACCCGCAGCTAGACGTCGCAGAAGAATTCAAACGAGCGCTCAGAGAGATCTTCGGGAGGCCATCTGGACATGGCCGTTGTGCTATCAAGAACCGCACCAGTTCCTGTCTCAGACTTCAGACTTCAGACTTACGCTGAGATCTGCAATCTCCTGATGGTGTGGCAGTATAAGCGGGCCCGGCGTCTTCCATGCATATTCACGCCGCCGTCTTGTGGGAGCAGGGACAGCCTCTGTCGGTCGAATCCGCCGAGCTCGACGCGCCCGGTCCGGGCGAAGTGCTCGTCGAGATCAAGGCCGCCGGCGTCTGCCAGAGCGATCTCCACCCGGCGCGCGGCGACTGGCCGATCAGGACGCCGCTCGTGCTCGGGCACGAAGGCGCGGGCATCGTGCGCGAGGTCGGGCCGTCGGTCGCCACGGTCCGGCCCGGCGACCACGTCGTCCTCTGCTGGGCGCCTGCGTGCGGGGTGTGCCCGCCGTGTCGCGAGGGCCGTGCCGCGCTGTGTGATCGGGCCGAGAAGACGAACTTTCGCAATCGTCTGCCGTCGGGCGGCGCGCGGCTGCACGCGCGCGACCGCGACGTGGCGCCGTTTCTCGGGACGGCCTGCTTCGCCGATTCGGTCGTCGTTGCCGAAGGGGGCGCGATTCCCGTGCCACGCGACGTGCCGTTCGATGCCCTCGCCACGCTCGGCTGCGCCGTGCTCACCGGCGTCGGCGCCGTGACCAACGCCGGACGGGTGCCGCCCGGCTCGCGCGTCGTCGTGATCGGCGCCGGCGGCGTCGGGCTCAACGTGGTGCAGGGAGCGCGGATCGCGGGCTGCGAGCAGATCATCGCGATCGATCGCCGGCCGACTCCGCTGGCGCTCTCGCAGGCGTTCGGTGCGACGCATTCGCTGCAGGCCTCGGACGAGGTTGAGGTTGCGAAGGCCGTGCGCGAGCTTACGGCGGGCCGCGGCGCCGACTTCGTGTTCGACACCGTCGGGAGTCCGGCCACGCTCGCGACCGCGCTCGCCTGCGCGCGCAAGGGCGGCGCCGTGGTGCTCACGGGTCTCTCGCGCGCGGACAGTCACGGAACGATCGCGATGTTTCCGTTCGTGATGCAGGAGAAGCGCCTGATCGGATCGGTCTACGGATCGGGGCAGCCGGCGCGCGACATCCCGCGCCTCGTGTCCTTGTATCAGGAAGGCCGGCTGAAGCTGAGCGAGCTCGTTTCGCGGACCTACACGCTCGACAAGGTCAACGACGCGCTCACGGCGCTGGCGGCCGGCGACGGCGCGAGAGGTGTCATTCGCTGGTAGAGCTCTCAGTAAGGACCGAAGCACGAAGTCTGAAGTCTGAAGTCTGAAGTGGAGGAAGAGATGACGCCTCGCACGCTGTTGGCGCCGGCCGCCGTCCTGCTGGTCGGCCTCGTCGTGACTGGAATCATGGGCTATCAGACACCACGATGATCGACCACGCGATGACGACGACGGCGTTCGCGCTGGAGGGCTACCGGACGACGAAGACGCTTGGTGTCGTCCGGGGAGTCACCGTGCGTTCGCGCTCCGTGATCGGCACGCTGGGCGCGTCGCTCCAGACGCTCATCGGCGGGAACATCACGCTGCTGACCGAGCTGTGCGAGAAGACTCGCGCGGACGCCTTCGCGCTGATGCTGGAGCATGCCCACCAGCTTGGCGCCAACGCCGTCGTCGGGGTCCGTTACGACGCGACGGAGGTGATGGCGGGCGTGACCGAAGTGCTGTGCTACGGCACGGCGCTGGTGGTCGCACGTGTCTGACCGCAAAGCGCGCAGAGAACGCTGAGCCAATCTTGTCCCGCCAAGGCGCGCATCACGTCAACCTGGTCGAGAGCCATCGCGCATTTCGAGCAGTTGACGCGGTTCTCGCCGTCGGCGGGCTTGCTGAGGTCAGGGCGGTGAGCGTCGTCTTCAAAAACCGCGTCTGTCGAACATTCTCGCTCGCTGAAAGGCTCGCGCGCGACGCGAGCGTCATCGCGTGCCGGTCGTCGCTTTTCTCACGGCGCCGATCGGCGCTTCCGACACGCATGCGAAGTTCGCGGCGTCGTCGGTGGTGCCGGTGCCTTTCCACCGCGCGACCTGGGGATACGGACACAGCGGACGCGTGCGATCGACTTTTCCATTCACGGCATGCGACGCGATCATCTTGTCCGGCGCGACGCCTTTCTCGACCCACTGCTCGAGCGCCGTCAGGTGATCGAACTGATTCGGTCCCGGGCCGCCGCCGCAGTGGCCCATTCCGGGCGCGAGGAAGAAGCGGTAGAACTCGCGCGTCTTGTCCAGGCCGCCCATCGTCTTCACGACGGCTTCGTAATACGCGACGGTGTCCTGAGGCGGGACGACCGGATCGGACCAGCCGGTGTACATCAGCAGCTTGCCGCCTCGTTTTTTGAACGGGCTCAGATCGCGCTCGACGGCGCTCATGAACGGCATCTTCTGCTCGGCGTACGCCAGGTCGCGGTCCCAATCGATCGTGCGCGGATCCCAGTTCGGATCGTGGAACAGGAAGTACTTGAAGAAGCCGATGCGCATCGGCTCCGGCGGGTCCATGATGTATGCGCGCCAGCTCTGGCCGGCGCTCTCGCCGAAGCCCTCGCTGCCGCGCGGCCAGCCGGTGAAAAT
>QHWJ01000136.1 GCA_003222535.1 Acidobacteriota bacterium
CGACGGGGCGAACGCGCTGACGTTCGGCCGGCTGTTTGGGTCGAGAGCCGCCCGCTCGCCAGGACGGAAGCGGCGCGCGTGATGGCCTGCATGCTGCTCGGACAGACGGCCGTTCTTCAGAATCGCTTCAACGGGAGCGTACGCGAGCGAGAGCGCCGGTAAGCCTAGCCACACCGCAGCCGCATATCGATTCATGACGGAGCGATAGCAGCAGGCGACGTGAGGCCGCGAGCGAATCGAGTGGCCGTCGATAGCCACCCGCCTCGCGCCCTCGGACTTTTTGCGGAGGATAGTTGGCGTCGTACAAACAACCCGCTCAGGCGAACCGATTTCGTCGCGAGCCGCGTTCACGGCTCGCGTCGTTCGAACCTGATGTTGTCGACGCCTGCGTGCAGCGGGCCCTGATTGTCGGCCGCGGCGAAGCGCAACCGGATTGTTTGGCCTGCCCACGGCGACAAGTCGAACGTCACCTCAGTAGGTGGGAGACGAGGTGGATCGCCCGGATGCGCCTGAAAGATATTGGCGAGCACGTGCTCCTTGGCCACAGAGTCCACCGGCGCCGACGCGGAGACAAGGTCGATCCGGTATTGCGGTTCGTCGCTGATGGTGTTCCGGCTTGAAATGGTCGCCGCGCTGAACGTCCCAACGTTCACGTAGAAGACTGTCAAGCGCAACAGGTACCGGCCATCGAGTGTGATGTCTCGATAGAGGATGCGCCTGCCAGGGCCGTTTTCATCAGTCACCGCGGCGAACTTGCCTTGAGGCGGGTCCGGTACCTCGAACGGAAAGTTTGGATCGCTTCGAGACGGATCGGGTGGCGTTTTGCCGTTGGTATAAGAGAACCAGCTGCCGGCGCCGGTTTGATCGATCTGCCAGTTGGCTAGCGTGCCCGATTCGAAGTCCTCACTGGCTTTCGAGGCTGGCACTGCTTTTACGCTGTCCGCGATCGCGACCGATGGCGCCAAAGCGCCCAGCTCTTCGCGCAGGCTTTGTATCGTCACCGTGACCTCGTTTCTGAGGCCGGGCGCATCAGGGGGAAGCGCCTGCTGTTGCTTTTCGAGTGCCATCAGGTGCGCCGCTTTGAGCGCGTTGTCGGCTGATACTTTCACGTCTGGCTCGACGCCGACGCCTTCCCAGTTCGTCTTCGTCACCGCATTGATCGGCCGACCGCTCGGAACATTGATCGCGAACTGATTGTTAATGCGCCGGCCAGCGACGGTGTGCGCACCTCCCCCGGTCGTCTCGCCGACCACGGTCGCGCGCTTCAGATGCTTCAGGTTGTAGGTGAACTCTTCAGCACCAGAGAACGTCCGCGAGCTGGTGAGAACGTACACATCTTTGTTCGTGAGGCGTCTGCCCGGAACGTAGGGCAACGTCCACGATGGACGGGTTTCATTCGTCGGTCGAGAATAGAAATCGTTCAGATGTACGGATCGCGGTCCGAACAAATAGCTGGTGATGAAGGCGACCATTGTGGGATCACCGCCGCCGTTCTGACGCATGTCGAAGATGACCGCATCGGTACTGGCGAGAAAGGTCATCGCCGCTGTTGCGGTCTCGCCAGCCAGCGCCGGCCCCATAAATCCTCGGATGTCCACGTAACCAATATTTCCGGCGAGCCGCTCGACCCTGGCGAATCCAAAGTTCTGACGCCCCGCGATGGTCCGCTGCCTCTCCTCCAGCGTTTGGGCACCACCTGGCGCTGGGGGCGGCGGAGGTGGACCCTGCTGGA
The DNA here is from genome assembly GCA_003222535.1 of Acidobacteriota bacterium. Taxonomy (GTDB): domain Bacteria; phylum Acidobacteriota; class Vicinamibacteria; order Vicinamibacterales; family CAVVIG01; genus QHWJ01. The sequence continues at coordinate 1,733 of QHWJ01000136.1, forward strand.
TGAAGTTCACCCCGAGATGCAAATCATGGCTAACGGCGCGAAGGTGTTCTGTCAGGAGCTGCGCGAACCGGCGGCCGCTCGTGATGCCGTCATATTCCTTGCGCCGCTGGCGCGCACGGATCGCCTCTTCCATCTTCTTCGCGACCTCGGGGAACACGTACGCCTCGTTTAGTGCTTTGAGCGCGCCGTCGATCACCTCGGCGCGGGCAGCTGCGTCAAGCGTGATATCCGAGGGCTGCGCGGTGTTCTGCGCAACGAGCACCGGGGACGCGGCGAGGCCGCGACCGTTGGCCGCCCTTGGCGGGGATTGGGCCGCGAGATGCGGTAGCATCGACACTCCGACTGTCGCCACGATTCCAGCCGTGAGAAGAGGGAGTCTCCTCCCGGCAGAATGCCGCACGTGTCCAGCGGGCGTTGTCATAATCCCCTCGATGTCTTGATCGAAAACCGCAGCGGGGCCTGCGACGACAGTGGCTGGGCGTCTCCGACTTGCATCGGCATGAATGACCCAGAGCGCGCATATGCAGAGTGCGGCTCCGGCCACACGAGCGCTCAGCGCGATGCTTCGTTGCGTGAGCGTACCGGCTGCTGCCGCCTGTTCCACGCGCCAGCCGAGGTCGTCCGGTATACCGATCAGGAGACGGCAAAGGACATGTAGCGTGGAACCGACGCCATCGTCTTCGGCGGCGTCGCACTGACACTCCCACAGGTCGGACTCAATCTCCGCGCGTCGAGTCTCACGAAAGGCCGGTGGCATGCGCCACGTGTAGAGCCATGTCCACCTGCGCACGCAATTGACCGCGAGGCGCATCAAGAGCGAGGTCATGCGGGCACCGGACGGCGCACTGCTCGCTTCGGAGATTTTCCGGCTGGTGTCGCACGCGCTTCCCGAGCGGCGGTCTCGCCGGCAGCAGTAAGAACGTACATGCGGCGACCCGGACGATTCTCGCGAGCGGGAATTTGCGCGTCTTCCCATCGACTTTGAAGCAAGCCCATCGCTTCAAGCCGGCCCAGAGCTCGGTATAGCGTCCCGTAAGCCGTAAGAAAACGGCGATCATTCTCGTCGCCGAGACGTTTGGCGATCTCGTAGCCGTGGAATTCGATCGTGCCGCGGCGGCGCAGATTGGCGGCGCACACGCATATTGCTGTTTCAAGAGGGACCAGCTGACCAGGTTTTCGTCGCACCGGCGAACTATACGCAGATATATGCTCATAGTCAAGTGCCGTGTACGCGCAGGTGCTCGCGCAGAATCCGCGCGCAGTACACGGTCGGGTACCTCTCCAGCAACGAAAGGGCCGACGGCGCCTGGCGGAAGGTCCAGGTGAAGGTGAAGCGCAGGGATCTCCGCGTCCGATCCCGGAGCGGGTACTTCGCGCCGCTTCGCAAATGAGGCTTGACAACTTGTACTAGTACATTAGTATTAGTGACGCCATGCAGGATCTCCGCTATGCCCTCCGCATGATGCGCCGCGCGCCCGGCTTCACCGCCGTCGCCGTCCTCTCGCTCGCCCTCGGCATCGGCGCGAACACTGCGATTTTCAGCCTGATCGACACCCTGATGCTCCGCCCGCTGCCGGTGCGGAATCCGGGCGAACTCGTCCAGCTCCTCAGCCAGTATCCGGATCCGGCCGAGCCGCCGTCCAACGCCTACGCGTGGAAGTACTACGAGCGATTTCGCGATCAGACCCACGTGTTCTCCGCTCTGATCGGCGTGTCGCCGGCCCGGTTCCATCTCCGTGCGGACGGCCTCGACGCCGACGCGGTCGACGGCGAATACGTCGTCGGCAACTACTTCACGATGCTCGGCCTGACGCCGGCGATCGGCCGGCTGCTCGGTCCCCGGGATGACGCGCCCGGCTCCGCGAGTGCAGCGGTTGCGGTCCTGAGTTGGGCATCGTGGACGAATCGCTTTCATGCGGATCCGTCAGTGGTCGGCAAGCGGCTCGGGGTCGACGGCGTGCAGGCCACGGTGATCGGCGTCGCGCCGCGCCGGTTTTTCGGGCTGCAAATCGGCGCCGCGCCCGAAATCTGGCTGCCGGTGGCGATGGAGCCGCTGATTCAGAGCCCGAGCCGCCGCGCGAGCGGGGAGCTCGCCATGAGCGTGATGGCGCGCGTCAAGCCGGGCGTGCCGCTCGACCAGGCGCGCGCCGAACTGCGCGTGATCGATCGCGATCGCATCGAGGAAATCGCGAAACGCGGCGACACGCGGTGGCGACAGGTCACGATCGATGTCGTCCCGGCGGCCGCGGGAATGTCGAGGCTCACTTTTGTCTACGCGAGGCCGCTGTTCGCGCTGATGGCGATCGTCAGCCTGCTCTTGTTGCTGGCGTGCACCAGCGTGGCGACTTTGTTGCTGGCGCGCGGCGCGGCGCGGCAGCGCGAGATGGCGGTGCGCATCGCGCTCGGCGCCGGACGGCTCCGCCTGGTGCGGCAGGTGCTGACCGAATCGCTGCTGCTCTCCGCGGCCGGCTGCCTGCTCGGCATTGTGCTCGCCTACTTCGGTGCTGATGCGCTGATGCGGGTCGTGACCTCAGGGCGCATGCCCGGCATGCCGGCGCACATCGAGATTCAGCCGCAGCTCGATCTCCGCGTGCTGCTGTTCACGGTCGGCGTGTCGCTGGCCACCGGCGTCCTGTTCGGTCTCGCGCCCGCGCTGAGCGCGTGCCACCCTGCGCTGGCCGCGTTGCTGCGCGCGACCGGGGCGGCGCCCGACACGCCGTCGCGGCGGTGTATCGGCAAGGGCCTCGTCATCGCGCAGGTGGCGCTGTCGATCGTGCTGTTGGCCGCCGCGGGACTGTTCGTGCGTCACATGTTCACGCTCCGAAACGTCGGCCTCGGCTTCCAGCGCGAGTCCATGCTGCTGGTGACGCTCGATCCCGCCGGTAGCGGTTACCAGGGGAATCAGCTCGCGCCAATCTACCGTCAACTGCTCGCGCGGCTCGCGGCGATTCCCGGCGTTCGCTCCGCGGCGCTGAGTGGCATCACACCGGTCTCGGGCGGCGGCGCGTCACGGTTCATCAACGTGCCGGGGTTTCGGGAAAAGGCGGAGGACCGCCGGCGCGTGGCGTTGAACTGGACCGCGCCGAAGTACTTCGAAACGCTCGGCACGCCATTGCTGGCAGGGCGCGATTTCACGTTCGAAGACCAGGGAGGCCCGCTGGTGGCGATCGTGAGCCAGTCGATGGCGCGATACTACTTCGGCGGTCGCAGCCCCATCGGACAACTCTTCACCTTCGAGCCGCAGGATAATCGGGGGGCGGCGCAGGATCAGCCGTACCAGATCGTCGGCGTCGCCGGCGACACGAAATATTTGAACCTGCAGGAGCCGATACGGCGGATGGTTTACCTGAACGCGTTCCAGGAGCCGCGGATCTTCTCGCATCAGTTTTCGCTGCGGACGAACGTGCGGCCGGACGCGGTCGCCGCCGAGGTGCGCCGCGCCGTACGCGACGTGTTGCCGACCGTCGCCGTCGCCAAGGTGACGACCATGACGGACCAGGTAGACGCGTCGATGATTCCCGAACGCCTGATCGCGATGTTGTCCGGTTTCTTCGGCGCGCTCGGGGCGCTGCTTGCCGCCATCGGGCTCTACGGCCTGCTCGCGTACACCGTCGCGCGCCGCACGAGCGAGATTGGCATCCGCATGGCGCTCGGCGCCACCCGGCGCGACGTGATGCGGATGGTGCAGGCGAGCGCGCTCACGCTGGTGTGCGTCGGCCTGGCGATCGGCGCGCCGCTCGCGTTCTGGAGCATGCGCTTCGCGGCCGCCATGGCCGCGGATCTGACCGTGGACGCCGCGTTCCCGATCGGGGCCGCCGCGGCGGTGATGGTCGCGGTCGCGCTGGTCGCGGCGTACGTCCCGGCGCGACGGGCGGCGCGCGTCGATCCGATGGACGCGCTGCGCCGCGAGTAGCTCTCAGCTCTCAGCCATCAGACCTTTACCTCTCCGGCTCGATCGGCGCCTACTGGGATCGCATGCCGCGCAGCCGCTTCTTCTTCATGGTCGTCGCCATCCTCGTGGTCGTCGCCGTGCCGCTCAGCCTGCTGACGCCGCAGATCAAACGGACGTGACGCGCGCCTAAGTGGCCCGTCGCCGAATTACGGCGGCATTCGGCCGCCGATGCATCCCGCGCCTGCACCCCAACGCGGCTGCCGCGTTGGGGACCCCGCCCCGCGGCGTTGCTCGTCGGTCGAATACTCCCGGTATTGTCCCTCCTCGCGCCTTGCGGGGCGGGCGGCGTCCCCAGCGCGGCAGCCGCGCTGGGGGCCCCGGGCGCCTCGGCGCCCTCGGTGCGTCGCCGTAATTCGGCGACGGACCACTAAGCGCAGGACAGCCTTCAGTCGGCGCGGAGCGCCTCGACCGGGCTCAACCTCGCTGCGCCTCTCGCCGGCAGCCAGCAGGCGAGCGCCGCCACGATCAGCAACAGCACTGTCGTCGCCGCGAAGACAGCGGGGTCGTGCGGGCTGATGCCGAACAAAAGTGACGCGATCAGGCGGCTGCCCGCAAACGCGGCAACGAGTCCGACGACCGCGCCGGCGACAGCAACGGCGCCCCCCTGCCGCAGAATCATCGCCGCCACGCTTCGCGGCTCGGCACCAAGCGCGAGCCGCACGCCGATCTCCGCCGTTCGCTGACTGACGATGTACGACATGACGCCGTAGATGCCGATGACGCCCAACATCAGCGCAACGCCGGCGGCGACGGCGAGCAGGACCATGGTGAAGGCCATTTGCGCCGACGCGCTGTCGACCATGGCCTGGAGCGTGGTGACCAGCGCGAGCGCAAGCTTGGGATCGACGAGGCTGACAGCGCCGCGAACCGAGGGCAGCAGCGCCGACGGCGGCGTCGAGGAGCGCACGACGAAGGCCATCAGCGCGACATCAGGCCCGAGCAACGCCGTGGGCGGAATGCCCGGCCCGCCCGCGATCGACATCGGCATGTACAACTGCGATGCCGCGTCGGGTTCGGCGAGCGACCGGCTCGGCGTGTTCGAGACGACGCCCACGATTTCGAGCGGCGTTGGGCCGGGCGCGCCTTCCGCGCGCGCCGGCGGCGCATTGGACGACACGTACTGGCCCAAGGGGTTTTGATTGGGAAACACACGCTTCGCGAGCGCCTCATTGACCACGACGACCGGCAGGCTTCGCTCAACGTCGTCTCGAGTGATGCGGCGGCCGCCGAGCAGCCGCATCCCCATCGCTTCGAAGTAGCCACCGGCGACGGCGCAAAACCGCGCGATCGGCGGTGTCGTGCCCGGCGGGATCGGCCGGTTCTGCACGAGCAGGGTGTTCCCCATGCAGCCGCTCCCCAGCGGCAGACCCGACGATGCCGAGACCGCGACGACACCCGGGAGAGCGGCAAGCCGATCGAGAATCGCCAGGTGCGCGGCGACGGCGGCCGCGCGGGTCGGGTACGCGCGATCGGGCAGGCCGATTCTGAACGTGAGCACGGAATCAGGATTGAACCCGGGATCGACGTCGCGCATCTTCTGGAAACTTCGCACCATCAGGCCGGATGCAATCAGCAGGGTCAGCGCGAGCGCGACCTGCCCGCCCATCAACAGACGGCGCGCGTGGTGGCGGCTGCGAGTCGCTGTGTTGCCCCGCCCGCTCTCATTGAGCGCCGGCCCGAGCGGGATGCTGCGCCAGAGGGGAATGGCTCCGAACACGAATGCCGTGACGACGCTCAAGAACAACGTGTACGCAACGGCGACGCCGTCGACGCGGATTTCCGCGAGCCTCGGCAGCGTCGCTGGACCGGCCGAGACCACCAGGCGTACCGCGCCGCATGCGATCGCCAGGCCAAGAGCCCCGCCGGCGACCGACAGCAGGACGCTCTCGGCGAGAAAGTAGCGCGCGATGCCGGAGCGGCCGGCGCCGAGAGCGACACGCACCGCGACTTCGCGCTGCCGCGCATCGGACCGGACGAGAAACAGGTTCGCGACGTTTGCGCACGCCACGAGGAGGACCAGGCCGACCGACACGAGCAATATCCACAGCGCTCGCGCGACGGCGCCAACCATCGCCTCTTTGAGCGTGCGCACGGTCGAGAACAGCGCGATGCCCGCGGAGTTGCCGGCCGCGAACTCATCGCCGGGGAACGCGCGCGTGATGTCGGCGATGAGCGTGTTCATTTCAGTGCGCGCATCGGCGACGGTGACGCCGTCCCGCAGCCGCGCGACCGCGCCGTACAGCCAGATGCCGAAGCCCATCGATCGCGTGATCTGCTGGGGCGTCCAGGCATCGACGCGCGGATCGGGGAAGGCAAACCCCTGCGGCATCACGCCGATGACATCCATCGAGACTCCGCCCAGGTTGATCGTTCTGCCGAGAATACCGGGATCGCCGCCGTAGCGGCGTATCCACAGCCCGTGCGACAACACGACGCGCTGGGGTCCGCCAGGCTGGCCTTCGTCCTCGCTGAACCAGCGGCCGATCGCCGGCCCCACCCGCAGCACCGTCGCGAGTGACGCCGTTGCGCGGGTGGTGCGGATGCGCTCCGGTTCGCCGTCGCCGGTCAGCGTCGCGTTCTCCGCGGCATACAGCGCGATGCCGTCGAGCGTGTGGCTGCGCTCGAGGTACTGGTAGTAGTAGCCGCGTGTAATGCCCAGGCCCGACGGCAGGTTGAGCCGCTGCGAGCCGTGGTCGACGTCGACGAGGCGATCCGAGTCCGGATACGGCAGCGGGTTGAGCAGCACGCGCTGCACGACGGCGAAGATCGCGGCGTTGGCGCCAATCGCCAGCGCCAGCGTCAGCACGGCGGCCACGCTGAACGCCGGACTGCGAACCAGCCGCCGCGCGGCGAAGCCCGCTTCCTTCCAGATGTTCTCGACCGACATCGCCATGACGCCGTCGAGCGCGCGCTCGCGATGCACGAGGGGACTCCCGAAACGTGCCCGCGCCTGACGCGTCGCCTGTGCGCCGGCGCCATTGGCGCGCTCTTCTTCCTCGATGAGCGCGAGGTGCGTGTCCACCTCCTGCCGAAGCTCGTCGTCGAGGCGGTCGCGACGGAGCACGTTCCACAGACGTCTGAGTGGCGACATCAGGACCTCATGCGAAGCGAAGAGCTTTGTTGACGGCGTCGGTCAGCGTCAGCCACCGGCGTTCTTCTTCGTCGAGCTGGCGGCGGCCGGCGGCGGTGATTGTGTAAAACCGCGCCTTGCGGCCCGAGTCCGTCGTCCCCCACTGCGCCTTGAGCCACTTCTCGTGCGTCATGCGCTGGAGCGCCGGATAGAGGGACCCCTCCTCGATTCGGAGCGAGTCGGAGGTCGCCTGGTGGATCCGCTGGGCGATGGCGTACCCGTGCTGCGCGCCCGAACGGTCGAGGATCTTCAGGACGAGCAGGTCGAGGGTGCCCTGGAGGCGGTCGTTGTTGTGTTTAGGCATAGCTGACTATGTGTAGCTGGCTACTATGCAGCCTTGGACGAGGAATGTCAACGAAATCTCGAGCAAAACGGCGTGCTGCTCTCGTGGGCGGTGCCGAAGGGACCGTCGCTCGATCCCGGCACGAAACGCCTGGCGATGCACGTCGCGGATCATCCGTGACCTGTGCGGCCTCGGGGGAACAGGCGGGCGGGTCGGATGTCAGCTTCCGATCACGGGCGGAGGACTTCGTCGCGCCACGAGTCCGCGGCGCGCGGCACAGTACGTGCCCGACCTATGGAAATGGCGGATTTCAGGGTCGCCTTGACGCTGTGCTCCGTCAACTCGCGGCGCTTGCTCGGTCGCTCGAAACCGATCGCTGCGTAACGCAACACATCATGCTGCGCGTAAGCCGCAGGCGGTCCAGGACTTGACGATACAGCCCTTTACGGCTGATGCGTGTGGCGCTGCTGATTAGGCTATTCTTTAGGGTATGAGCACGAACGTCAAAATCGAGGTCGACGAGCGGACGGCCGACGTGCTTCAGGCCCGCGCGGCCGAACTCGGCGTGACCGTGTCGGAGCTGGTCGCCGAGCTGGCGACGCTCGACAGCGATCCCGTCGTCGTGGAATCGGGCGAGATTGCCGAACTCGATCGGCGGTGGCAGAAGATCGAGGCCGGTGTACCCACAATCCCACACGAGCGCGTCGTCCGGTGGCTGCGCACGTGGGGCACGCCGGGCTTCCGCCCGTGGCGGGTTCAGTAGACCTCGAATGGTCGGACGACGCCCTCGCCGACCTCGAGCGATTCGCCGCGTTTCTTCACGAGCGGTCTCCCGAGCTTGCCGCGATCGTTGCTCAGGAGATCGTCGCCAGAGCGCAAGTTCTCTCTCGACATCCGAAACTTGGCCGGCCGCTCTCGACTCGCGAGGAGTACCGGCAGATCGTGCTCGAAGTGTTGGGCGCCGCGTACGTCTTCCAGTATCGCTACGACGGCAATCGGCTCGTGATGTTGCGTGTCTTCCATGGCAGTGAGTCGAGATGACGGTAAGCAATGGTCTGGCTGCTGCTCGGCGTTCTCTACTCCTCCGCCCACGCGATCGCTGGCTGAACCCTGCGCAATCAGCCGACCGCGCTGAGCTGGTTTCGCGCCGTGGCGCTGCTCGTGCCGCCAATGACCGGCACGATCGTGATTGCAGGTGGAGTTCAGGAAGCGGTAGAAACGAGCCCTCAGCGCGTCCCTGGCGCGCCGTAGCTTCAGCGAACGCGGGCCAACTCCTGAAACGCGACGTTCACGTTGATCACCGCGCGCGACAACGGCGTGCCGCCGTACTCCATCTCCGTCAGCAGTTCCTCCTTCGTGAAGACCGGGAATTTCGGCTTCAGCCCGGCGGCGATCTCCTCCGCGGTCTTCTGCCCCATCCCGGCTTTCGCGGCGTCGACCAGCGCCCGATTGAACTGCACGTAGTCGCGGAATCCCTCCCAGGTGTTGACGTCGCCGTGGCCTTCGATCACGGTGTCGACGTTCGGGATTCCCTTCACAGCCTTCTCGAGCGTGCCGGGCAGCGCCAACACGCTGCCGCCCGCCATCGGATCGATGAGCGGCGCCATCTTCCACGCGAAGAGGTCTCCGGCGGCCATCGCGCGACGGGCGGGGAACACAA
>QHWJ01000430.1 GCA_003222535.1 Acidobacteriota bacterium
GTTTTCGCCCCCCATCATGGCGACAAAAGTCGCCGGATCAACAACGCGATTCCGGCTCACTGCTCATTTTTGTGCTCATGCGCGCACCCTCTTGCGATAGAGTGACGTTCCCGGCAGCAAAGAAACTTAAACCCATCGCTGGTCCTCTCAGCGGGACCGGCGGTCCGTTCTCGCGAAGTGCACTGCGAGAAAACCCGGTGCGTCAAGACGCGACTGGAATCAAGGTTGTGAAACAGGCCCAGCCGAATTGCCTCGGCGCCGAGATCGAGACGATGACGGCCGCGCAGTCCGCGCAGATCAAAGAAGAAGCCCGGGCGCTTGCCGCGGCGCACACAAGCCAGGCTGAAGCCGATCCCGTCACCGTCGCCGGCGGTGCGATGGATCGCCGCGGCATCCCCCTTCTGCGCCTGATCCTCTCGTTGGCTGCGCTGATCATCATCTACGTCGATCCCTCCGGGCCCGATCGGCATGTCGCTTTCACATACTCGACGCTTGCGCTGTATGTGCTGTACAGCGCCGCCGCCTATATCGCGGTGTACGCGCGTGGCCTGACGCTGGCGAAGCGCGCCGCGCACTGGATCGACACGGCGTGGCACACGCTGCTGGTGTCGTTGAGCAGCGGCACGAACAGTCTGTTCTTCTTCTTCTACTTCTTCGACATCCTCGTGGCGTCGTTCCGGCGCGGCGCGGCCGAGGGGTTCCGGGTCGCCGTCGTCGCGACGGTGCTGTTCGCCTCGGCCGGCTACGCCTTCCCCCAGGCCCACTCCGTCGAGCTGAATCATGTCTTCCTGCGCCCGGTCTACCTCCTGGTGTTCGGCAGCATGATTGCCTGCTGGGGCGGATTGGAAAACAGGCTGAAGCGGCGGCTGGCGCTGCTCAAAGAGGCGACGGTCCCGAGCAACCCGCGATTCGGCGTGCACCAGACGATCACGTCAGCCCTCGATAAGCTTCGCGATTTTTACGACGCGGAGACGTGCCTGCTCGTGATCGCGGATGGTGCCGATGGTGAGCACTGGCTGTATCAGACGCGGCGCGGCGACGCGCGCGGGCAGAATCCCGAGCGGTGCGCGCCGGAGATGGCGGCGGTACTGTTGAGACCGCCGTTCAGTCTCGCGATGCTGGTGGAGCGGCGAAGCGTGCTCCGGCCGCTTGTGCCGTCGGTGTACATCCAGGACGTCGTGACCGGCGGGACGCTGCGTGAACTGCCCGAGTCGGCGCGCTTGGTGGTGTCGGCGCTCGACGCCGACTCGGTCGCCACGGTGCCACTCCGCTATCACCACGAAGCCGTCGGCCGCCTGTATGTGACAGGGCGTGCGAGAACGTTCGACATCTCGGATCTCGACTTCCTGTCACATGCGATGCATGCGACGCTGCGGGTCGCGGACAACGTGCGCCTCATCGATCGCCTGGCCTCCGAAGCGGCCGAGCACGAGCGGAAGAGAATCGCACGGAGCATACACGACACGGTGATCCAGCCGTACATCGGCCTTCAGCTCGGCCTTGGGTCCGTTCTCCATCGCCTGAAAGAAGGGGATCGCCTGGTTGAAACCGACGTCGGGCGTCTGCTCTCCGTGATCGATGCCGAAGTCCACCGCCTGCGCCATTACGTCGCCGATCTGAAGGGGATGCCGGACGAGCGGATCGCGTTCATGCCGGCCATCACGCGGTTGGCCCGCCAATTCACCGAGCTGACCGGAATCGACGTCAATGTCGATGGCCCCGCGAATCTGGCGCTCAGCGACCGGCTGGGCGCGGAACTGTTCGAGATGACGGCTGAAGCGCTCAGCAACGTGCGCCGCCATACGGGCGCCCATCGCGCCGAGGTCGTCGTCAGGCGCACCGATCACGCCATCGCCCTGAGAGTCGAGAACGACGCCGGCGGCGAGGTGCAACCCTTCGATCCGCGGTCGCTCGGAGAGCACGCGCACGCGCTTGGCGGAAGCCTCGACATCCACCGCTCCGCCGGCACCACGGCCGTGGTGATCAGCATCCCCCTGTGACGACGTCGAATCAGCCGGCGCTTCCGGCGACCCGGATCCTCGTCGTCGACGATCACGCGATCTTCCGCGAGGGCGTCAGGATGCTGCTCGAGCGCGATGCGCAGGTCTCGGTCATCGCGGAAGCGGCCGACGCGCAGGAGGCGCTCGCGTCGGCCGAAAGGGAGCAGCCGGACATCATCCTGCTCGACGTCGACCTCGCCGGATTCGATGCGCTCGAGCTCGTCGAGCTGCTCCAGGCGGCCGCGACGGAGGCCAGGATCATCCTGCTCACCGGCCTGCAGGGCGCCGAGCTGCAGGCGCGAGCCCTGCGGCTGGGCGTGAGAGGATTCGTCCAGAAGGAGCAGAGCGCCGAGCTCCTGCTCAAAGCGATCCGGAAAGTTCGCTCGGGCGAGCTCTGGTTCGATCGCAGCGCCCTCGGCACGGCCATGACGCGACTCCTGCGTGGCGAGTCCGAAGAGGGGGCGGCGGCGCCGGGCCTCACGCGCCGCGAGCTCGAGATCGTTCGACTCATTGGCGAG
>QHWJ01000137.1 GCA_003222535.1 Acidobacteriota bacterium
CGAGGCAGGGTGAGCTGTCGCCCAGACTTCACCCAGGAAGTTGCTGCCAATGAGAGCCAAAGAGCCCCAAAAGCGACGAGGCGAGAAACGCTAATCTTCGATGTGTTCTTTGTGGCGCGTTGGCCACAGTCTCGATTTGGAAAGGGCTCATAACCCAAAGGTCGCTGGTTCAAATCCAGCCCCCGCAACTATGCAGGCGCGGCCTCGACGACCGCGGTATCGCTCGTTGCGCATGTCGGTGCCACGTCCAATGAGCGGTCGTCTGGACATGACGGAAAGGCCCGGAGTTCGGATTCATCTATGTCACCGCACATCGCTGGACGCTCGTGCCTCGTGACGACCTTGTGACGATCCTCCGTCCACGTTCGCCTGCGTAACGGGGGCCGTCCGGTTGGCGAACGCCACCCCGTGCGCAGCGCACTGAGAAGCCCGGAGGACCAATCGATGATGCGCTCACGACTGAGTCGCGCTCTGCTCTTCTGCTCATTTGTGGCATCGATGTTGTTCGCCGCTCTGCCGGCCTCGGCTGACGGCGAACGCGGAGAGACTGCGCCGTTCCATCGGTTCACAAAGCTGGTCGTGTTCGGTGACAGTCTTTCGGACACCGGCAACGTCTTTGTGTGGTGACCCGCGGCGCCGTCCCGCCACCTTCGACGTACTACGCGGGGCGATTTTCCAATGGGCCGGTGTGGGTCGAGTATCTGGCCGAGGCGCTCGATCTGCCGTTCGAGAATTACGCCTATGGCGGGGCGCTGACGGACACGGCCAATCTGTTCGACGGCCTCGGCGGCGTCGACTTCCCGGGCCTGCGTGACGAGATCGATGCGTACACGGGGCGGCCCGAGGGTATTGATCGGCGCGCCATCTACCTCGTCTGGGCGGGCGCGAACGATTTCCGCGCCGCGCTTTCGAGGGGCCAGACGCCCGACATTCAGGCAGTAATCAGCAATCTGCTGGACGCCGTCGACAAGTTGTACGCGGACGGTGCCCGATACGTCGTCGTTCCGAACCTTCCGGATCTCGGTCTAACGCCCGAGGGCCTGGCCTCGGGCGCGGGACCCTTCATCACCCTGCTCAGCGCGACCTTCAATGAGTACCTCGCGGCGGCGCTGACGGTGCACGCTGCCGGCGTCGTGCAGATCGACGTCTTCCAGCAGATGCACGAGACGGTCAACCATCCCGAGGGATACGGATTCTTGAACGTGACAACGCCATGCCGCACGGCTGCGGGCGTATGCGCCGATCCCGACACTTATCTATTCTGGGATCACGTCCATCCGACGACGCGCGGCCACGAGGTCCTCGCGGAGACGTTCGAGAAGGCGATCAAAGAGAAGCTCGTGATGCGCTACCGACACGAGCTTTTTTGAGCCAGACCAACACGCTGACGCGTCGCGGCCTCGCGGCGCGTCGGCGTCACATCTACTCCACGCCCGGCGCGCGGTCTCGCTCGGTCTCGGCGACCCACCACGACATGCTCATCTCGCGGAACATTGCGCTCGCGGCGACGAGATGCTCAGTGGCCTGCGCCTGCTTGCCGGCGCCCCGATGAAGGCGGCCAAGGCCGAGATGGCAGTGCGCGACGAGCGGACGCATGCCGAGCGCGCTGGCGGCCGTGAGGGCTCGGCGATAGGCGTCGTCGGCGCTCGAGATATCCGAGCGCGTGGCGGCGATTTCACCGAGGACCCACGATGCCCACGCCTCCCATCCGTGTTCCTCTCGCTGAGCCGAGAGCTCGCGGGCGCGCGTCGCGACGGCCGCGGCTTCATCAGGTCGGCCCGAAAGCAGCCGCGCTTCGGCGAGAAAGTTCAAGACCGGCGCACCGAGCGTCGATGCCAGCTCCGCGGCGCGCTCGAGTAACGGGATTGCCTCCGCAAAGCGTGCGATGCGCGCGTAGGCGAGACCCAGGATGGCGGCGGGCATGGTCCATAGAACGGTGAAGTCGCGGCCGCTGCACAGCGCGACAGCGCGCTCCGCGACTGACCGCGCCTCATCGAACGCACCGCGGCGCAGATGGACGAGGCCCGCGCCAGAGCACGCGTACACGAGCCAGTAGGCATCGTCGGCGGCGGCGGCCGTCGCGATGGCCTCCTCGGTGCGCGCGAGTGCCTCCGAGAACTCGCCGAGCTCGGCCAGGCACCAGGCGACATACGTCCGTGTGCCCACGAAGTGCCGCGACGCGAGGCCCCGGCGCCGCAGCTCCGGCTCGAGCGCCGTTACGTTGCGGCGGAGCAGCTCGGCGGCATGACGATAGTCGCCGACCCAGTGGGCGACCTGCCCCCGGTACACGTTCGCGGACTCGAGAAGGTCTGGATCGGCCAGGGCCTCGGCGAGCGCGAGGCTGCGCTGTCCAGCATCGATGGCGCCGCGCGAATCGCCGGCGATGTACAAGCCGTGCGCGCGATAGGTGTACGCCCAGCCGAGCCGCGTACGATCGCCGATGGCCTCAGCCTCTTCTTCTGCTATCCGGAGATATGCGAGCGCCCGCGCGTGGTCGCCGAGCGGCACACAGGACTGCCGGATGTCGAAGCAGAGGTCGATGATCTGCTCCACGAGCTGGGACGACCGAGGCAGGTGCCGCAGGGCGTCGATCGCATGCTCGAAGCACGCCGCGGCCTCGCGGTGGGCGGAGCGGGAGGCCGCGCTCTTGCCGGCCTGTGCGAGATTGCGGTGTGCGGCCTGCCATCGCTCGCTCGCATAGTAGTGGCGGCCCAGCGACAGCGCGTGCGACGCGGCATCCGAACCGTGCAGGGCTTCGAGTGCCTGCGCCGTGGCCTCGTGCAGCCGCTTGCGATACGGCGCGAGCAGGGCGGCGTAGGCGACCTCGCGGGTCTGTTCGTGTGTGAAATCGAGGCGCTCGCCGACGACATGCAAGATCCGACGGCCGACGAGCTCTTCGACGCCTTCCGCGGTGTCGCCGGCCCCGAGCTCGGCAGCGCGCTCGAGCAACGCGAAGTCGAACTCGCGGCCGATAACGCTGCCGACGCCGACCAGCCGCCGTCCACGCTCGCTCAGCCGATCGAGCCGCGCGGCGATCAATTCGCGAACCCGCGGCGGCGTGAGCAGATCGCCCGCCGCATCGATCTCAGCCCCACGGAGCATCTGCATGGCTTCCACGATCATGAATGGGTTGCCCTCGCTCGCGCGCCAGACGCGGTCGGCGAGGCGCTGGACAGCGGCCGCCTCGGTGCCGGCGCGCGCAAGGGCCTGCACGAAGGCCAGCGTCTCTGCGTGCGACAGCGGCCCCAAGGTCGCCGAGAAGAATCGGGCCTGGTGCGCCAGCTGGGCCAGCGTTCGACGAAGAATCGGCGCGTCGACGGTTTCCTCGATCCGGATGCTGCCAACGATGAGCACCGGCGAGTCGGCGATACGCCGTCCCAGGAACACGAGTAGCCGCAGGGTCATCTCGTCCGCCCAGTGAAGGTCCTCGAGGACGACGAGGAGCCGGCGTCGTGAGGCGAGGTGCTGCACGGCCCTCGTCACCGCCTCGAACAACCGCACGTAATCTTCGCCGGCGGTGGGCTCACGGTCGGCGGCGCCCAGCTCGGGAAAAAGTCGACCGAGCTCGGCTCGCCACGTCGGCTCCAACTCCTCGAGCAGGTCCGGGACGACGCCGTTGCGGAACGCGTTCACCCAAGGGCCGAGCGGCAAGACCTGCTCACTTTCGTAACCGCGACCCACGAGGACATGGCCACCGCCGTCGCTCGCCTCCCGCACGAGCGCGTCGATTAGCCGTGTCTTGCCGATGCCCGCCTCGCCTTGGATGATCCCGATCGCGCCACGGCTCTGCCACGCTTCGGCGAGCCGCTCGCGCAGCGTCGCCAGTTCCGTCAGACGGCCGACCAGGGGTGTTTGCGGCTCCGAGACGCTCGCTGTCGGCTGGCGCTCGTGCGCCCGGTCCGCGCCTCGGGGCGGCGTCTGAAGCAGCTCGCGATACAACCGCCGCGTCTCCGCTTCAGGCTCGAGGCCCAGCTCACGCTCGAGCACCCTGACGCACGTCTCGTATTGGCGGAGGGCGGCTCCACGCCGACCCTGCTGCGCGTAGAGCTTCATGAGCGTTCGATGCACCGGCTCCTGTGCTGGATCGAGTGCCAGCAACCGGAGGCCGATGCGCATCGCGGGCTCGATCGCGTCCGCTCTGACGTGATGGCCGAGCAGCTTCGCGAGGACTTCCACGGCCAGCTCGCCCAGTCGCTCCCGCTCGGTGCGCAGCCAGTCCTCGAACGAGGACTCGTCGATACTGATGCCCTCGAGCAGCGCGCCACGGTAGAGCACCGCCGCGCGTTCGAGCGCGTCCGGGGTACCGTCGGCGGCGAGGCGCTCGAAAGCCGCGACATCAACGTCCACGGCGGCCGGGTGTACGCCCACCGTGTCGTTTTCTTCCACGAGGCAGCCTGCGGCCGCACGCGACAGCCCACGGCGGAGCGCGACCAGCGCTTGTCGGAGGCTGTGGCGGGCGCGCTCATCGGACGCGTCGCCCCAGAGGAGCGCCGCCAGCGTGTCGCGCGCGTGCATCTGTCCGGGGCGAAGCGCGAGATATGCGAGCAAGGCTTCGGCCTTCTTGCGTGGGAAGGTGATCGCCCGCCCTGACTCGAGCCGCGCCTCGAACGTCCCGAACAGAGTGAGCTGCAGTGCTGCCATACCCACTGCGCCGGACTCTAGCACACGATCACTGGCCGGCTGCGCGCATCAGCATGAGCGTCTCAACCCGATTGTCGGCTCCGAGTCCGCTTCCGATGAGACTCGCGCCATAACGTCTGAGCGAGTACGTCACATCAATCGGTTGAGAGCCGGCCCACGCGCGCTGGTACAGAGAGCCGGGGCTTGGCTGGTACGTCCCCGTCAGCGTAACGGTCGCATCCGCAACCGACACGACGCCTGAGCCGGCAAGGTCCCGGCCGGCTTGGGATCGAGTGAGCTCCCAGCGGATCTGTCCACCGTCCTCGAAAACACGCAGCCTCGCTGGATACGTCTGGCTTCCCTCCGCTGGCCTGAACGTGCCGAGCCACGTCCCGATCATCGCCGCACGCGGTGCATCGGACGGCGTGCTTTCGTTGCGTTCTGCCACGGCCACGTTCACCGGTTTCGAAGGCAGTTCCGACGACGTTGCGGGGGACTCAGCGATCGATTCGATCGGCGTGCTCGGAAGTGTCGCGCTTTGCTCCGCAGGCGCGCTGTCGCGGACCGGCTCGGCAGGAAAGACAAGCCGAACGATGTCCTCGGCCAGGGTCCGCGTCCCACGTTCGATTTCTTGGCGGAACATCTGGGCTTCGTCGGCGGCCCATTCGAGGAATTTCGACGTGCCGTCGCTTCGGTAGTCGAACTTCTCTGCGTACATCTCGACCCCGTCGGCGGTGCGCACCAGCCTCGCACGCGCGGTCATGAATAGCTTGATCGGCGGGTTGATGCCGGATTCTCCGGCCAAGCCGAGCTGGGGCACGCTGACTTGCAGAACCGTATCGATGCTCGTGCTCGCCAGGGCCTTATAGTCGATTGGTTGTCCGTTCGCGCCCCGGTCCTCGTCATCCACCGCGACGAAATTCAGCTGGCTGTCGCGGACCATCTCGAGCACGTGGTTGCGAAGCATCATCTGAACGTCGGCCTGGATCAGCGCGCTCTTTAGCTTCGCCTGGGCTGCGCCGACCTTAGAACCGGACTCCGCGGTCACCGCGCCATACACCGTGCCGCCGAGCGCGCCGATGGTGCCTCCGGCGGCGGCCACCCCTAGGCCGAATACGAGGGCCGCGCCGCAGATCACGGCGCCGAGCTCTCCGCCTCCATTACAGCCTTTCCCGATACTTCCGGCGATCGCCATTCCCGGGGCCGCGCCGACGGCGAGGCCAACGCCGGCCCCTTTCAACGCGCCCATTCCCTTTCCACTCGTCGGCGCGTCTACGTGGGCTTCGGGAGGGAATCCAGCCACAGGGAGGCCGATGGTCTTGATTTGAGCCCGTACCTCGTCGGTGGGCGATTGCGGCCCCTGCGGATGCTTGAGCGCGCATCCCCAGGGACCGGCGCATACGACAAGCACGAGGACGATCAACGTGACGACCCGATGCGTCGCACGCGTCATGACTCTGCCTCCTTTCGCTGCCGTGCAGCGTTGCTCCATTCATGGCGCATGGGGTGTCACAGCTGCGTCACAAGCGCGGGGAGGTGATTTCGCCCCGGAATGGAATTCGCGTAACGGGAACTCGCGTCGGCGCGGCCGCCGTGACGGTTCTGTGACAGTCCTCGGCTCACCATTTGTCCATGGTGCGGATGAGCGAGCGGCAACCTCGGCCGCGACGGCGACATTGAGCTAGAGGAGGCGGCAATGTTCTTTTTCCCAGGGTTCGAAGCAATTGCCTGCGTGGTCTCGCTGTTGTTCGGCGTGCAGTGTCCTTCGCAGCCGGCGGCGAAACGAGCGCTACCGTCGGTCGCGACGCCGGTGACCGCACCCGCACGCGGCGCAACCTTTACGGGTTCAGTCAGCGTGACGATCACGACGGCGACACCCGGAGCACAAATTCGCTACGCACTAGACAGCTGGTCTGTCACGGAGACTTCGGCGCTTTACAGCGGGCCGGTGGTCATCACGAGCTCGACGACACTGTCAGCGCGGGCGTTCAAGAGCGGGATGGATCCGAGTAGAGTCGTGTCAGCGCCCTACGTTCAGCAACAGCTGCCCGCGCCAACCTTGACACCCGGTTCCGGCTGGTTCACGACGGCGGTCTCGGTCACCATGACGACAGCCACCGGCGGTGCGACGATTCGTTGCACGACCGACGGTTCGATGCCGACGGATTCGTCACCCGTGTGTAGTCGTCTGACGCTGACCGCGACGACGAATCTCCTGGCCCGCGCGTTCAAGAGCGGCCTGGCCGCGAGCAACCTCGCCGGCGGCACCTATACCATCTCCCAGAAGGTAGCGAGTCCGACCTTCACGCCGCCGCCGGGCAGATTCTGGGAGTCGGTCAATGTCAACGTCGTGACGGCTACTCCGGGGGCGGTTGTTCGCTGCACCACGGATAACACGGACCCGATCGAATCGTCGCCCATCTGCGGTCATCCGCTGTTCCGAAGGACGACGAATCTTCGAGCGCGCGCGTTCAAGGCAGGAATGTTCGCGAGCGATGTTGCACGGGCGACCTACACCGTCCCCCAGGTCGCGGCACCGAGCTTCAGTCCGGGATCGATGTGGTTGAGCGGCGGCTCGTTGAGCGTGAAGATCACGACCGAGACGCGCGGCGCGATCATTCGCTACATGGTGAACGGTGGAGATCCGACGACCGCATCGCCGATTTACCGGGGTCCTATCCTCGTCTCGCGAACGGCACGTATCAGCGCTCGCGCGTACAAGACCGGCCTTGCCGCGAGCGACGTGGGTCACGCGACGTACACCAGTCTCGTGTACCCGCTGTCGTCCCGCGCCGGCATCTTCTTCGACGACTTCAAGTACTCGAGCGTCCTGGCCACCGACACGCGTTTCACGGAACGCTGGCATGTTGTGGACGGCTGCGGCGATGGGCCGGGCGTCGGGAGCGCCTTCTGCCCAGCCGGACCTGATGGGACGACGAGGTCGGCCCGATACAGCTCGGATCTCGTGACCATCGTCCCCGACGACTCGCGTGGAATCCTGCAGATCAAGACCGTCACGTCGGGAACCGCGGACACCACGGTCAACGCGCTCGTGACCACGCTCGAACGCCAGCCCCTTCAGGGCACGTTCGCCGCGAAGCTCTGGTTCGACAATCCGAGAGGCCTGCGAGACGTCAACGCGCAGGCGTTCCTCATGTCCTATGGTGCCGACTCGAGGGTGAATCCTTCGGAGCTTGCCTTCGAATACCTCGCGAACGTCAATTCTGACTCGCTCGCTCTCGCGCAAACGTATCGTGCCGACACCGGCCTGTGCGTTACCGGCGTGTCGTGTCTGTTCATGACCAGTTGGCGACCCAACGTGGCGACCGCGGACCGGACGGTGTCGAGCGCCGGCGCGTCATTGATCGGCTGGCATTACCTCGTTGTTCAGGTCGACCGCAATCGGCGGCTGGTGCGGTACAGCGTCTACGACGCAACGGGTAGGCCGATAGCTCAGGCGACGCATCATGACCCGTTCTTCCCGGCGGACGAGATGTTGTTGATGATCAATCACTGGCTTTCTTCGCTCGACGTCCTACACCAGGAGCCAGCGGGGGCCCTGCGCGAATACAAGATGTGGGTGGACTGGATCTATCGTGATCCCGACGCCTCTCTGACGCTCGCGGATGTCGAAAGCGAGATCGCGGGCCTCCAACGGGACGGGTGCGAGCGCTTTCCGGATCCTGATCCACGCCTTCCGCGCTGCCATTGAGTCCGACGGACTACGAGCGATTTCGTTCTATGAGCGCAGGGCCGAGATTCGATACGCTGCAAGAGGCGATGTTCGGTCCAGACGGACCGGCCAGTGACGAACGGAGGACTCGATGAGCGAGCCCACGATCGCCGTCAGGCCACCGATGCCTCAAGAGTGTCCGCAGTGCGGGCTGCTGAATCCCTCGACAGCGATACGATGTGATTGCGGATACGACTTGTTGAGCCGGCCGCAATCCAAAGCGCCCGTGGTGGGCTGGCGGGCGTTGCTGTTCTCCTTCGATGGCCGTATAGGGCGGGCAACGTACTGGCGGTTCTTCGGGCCATATATGGCAATCGGCGCCGCGCTGGCATTCGTCGATTGGCTCCTGGATACGCGGATGACCAAGGGGGGCGGCATGTTCGCCGTCGTGTTTTTTGTGGCGGCGTTGTACCCGTCCATAGCCGCCAGTGTGAAGCGGTGCCACGATAGAGACCACTCATGGCTGTTCATGCTCCTCGGGTTCATCCCGATCGCGAATCTCATAGTCCTCTTCGAGCTCGGGTTCATGCCCGGTACGCCGGGTCCGAATCGATACGGCCTTCCTGAAGCCGGGACGACGGCGGCCGCGCGTTAGATGCACAGCGGAGGAGATCGCGTGGACAGACGGCGGCTCGGCGGCATGGTGATCGTCATGGCCGTTACTGCGATGGGTTGGTCGTTCTTCGGAATCTGGTATGGGCTTCTGATTCTCGGTGTCGTTTCCCTCGCGCGGTTCGTAGAACGCCGGATAACCCCTAAGCGATTGGCCGACGTGCGTGTTCCGCGCTATCTCGCAGTACCGGTTATTCTGCTGCCGATTTCTCTCGCGGTTTTCATAGTCATGTCGCCGAATGGCGGCGGCGGAGCCCGCCCACCCGATAACCATGTCAGCCAGCCTTCGGCAACGTCTCTCCGCGGCGTCTTTCTTGTCCGCATTGGCCCCTCCTTCGGAGGTCTGCGTCTAGCCGTCCGTCCCGGCTTCATCGACTGGCCCAAAGGGTTCGTCGCGTTGGAGGGCACGGTCGCGCGGGTGATGACGTTTCTCGTTGAGTTGCCTCCGGATCAGCGATTACGCCTGCTCAGCGGCGAGACACCATGGCCTAAAGAGCTCGTGGCTCACATGGGCGATCGTCCGGGCTTCATCGACGGTGTCAGTTACGCGAATTCTGCGGGTGGTCACGATGTCATCTTGCGAGGAAGCCTGCCCTTTTCGTGGTGGCCGCTCGGGGAATGGGTCGTCTTTCAAGCGGTTCACATCCGGTCCGGTAATCGTCCTGAGCCGTTCTCATCTGATGAGCTCACTGCGCTGTGGTAGATGTCAGTGCTAGGCGATCGCGCGCGACTCGATATTGTGTCGTGCCAAGCATCAAGATGACAGTCTCCCGTCAATTTCACCCGTCTAAGGGTCGCTCGATCAAGAGGCTGGCCCTTGGTGTAGGTGTTGGTGTGATCGTGCTCGACACCGGCGCTGCGGTCGCACAGCCAGTACCACGGAACCCAGACTGGATCGCAGACCCGAAGACGGGCTGCCGCGTCTGGAACCCGAGCCCACAGCCAAACGAGACGATTACTTGGAATGGGCCATGCGCCAACGGCTTTGCCATAGGACATGGCACCCTGGAGTGGCTCCAAAACGGACAATCGCGCGGGCACTATGAGGGCGAGTACCGAGATGGCAAGCGACACGGCCAAGGCACACACATCTACCTCAACGGCAGCCGCTACGAGGGCGAGTTCCAAGACGACAAGCGACACGGCCGCGGTGTCTTGACCTACGCCAACGGCAACCGTTACGAGGGTGAGTTCCGGGACGGCAAGGAACACGGCCGCGGCGTCGCCACCTTTGCTGACGGCAAGCGCTATGAGGGTGAGTTTCGGGAGCGCCAGTTCGAGGGTCAGGGTGTTCTCGGCTTTCCCAGCGGCGACCGCTACGATGGCGAGTTTCGAGATGGCCAGTTCGAAGGTCGGGGTGTTCTCAGCTTACCCAGCGGCCACCGGTACGAGGGCGAATTCCGGACCGGCATGGCGAACGGCCGCGGCGTCGTGAGCTTCGCCACCGGCGGCCGCTATGAGGGCGAGTTCCAGGACGATAAACCTATCGGCCGAGGTGCTGTGATTTTAGGTGGTAAGAGTTTCGAGGGCGAGTTCCGAGACGGCAACTTCAACGGCCAAGGCGTCTTCAGGTCCGCTGATGGCGACCGTTATGAGGGCGAGGTCCGGGCCGGTAAGCCGCATGGACTCGGGACGTATACGTCTCCTAGCGGCCAAACATATACCGGGAGATGGACCAACGGTTGCTTTCGGGACGGGGACCGTGTGGCGCGAATTGGGGCAAGCGCCGAAGATTGCGGCGCCAAATGACTGCGTGCGACGTGGCGTAACGGGCGGTATCGGTCTTGATTGGAAGCGGGACGGCGCAGCGCGTGTCGTGGAGCACGACGAGGAAGACACTCGCCACGCCTCCCTCAAATTACCGGGCGAATAACCAGAAGCGACCTCGGAATACGGCTGTAAATACGGAGTCAGGAACACTCGGGAATTTCGGGGCCGGATTCTGGGCGCCCCGGAGTTTCGGGGACGA
>QHWJ01000138.1 GCA_003222535.1 Acidobacteriota bacterium
GATCAAGGCGGCGGCCCGCGCCGCGATCGACGGCAATTTCACGCGTTACACGCCGGTCGCCGGCATCGCCGACCTGAAGCGCGAGATCTGCGACCGGTATCGCGCGGATTACGGCGTCGAGTACAACGAGTCCGAGGTCATCGTCACCGCGGGCGGGAAGCAGGCGCTCTACAACACGGCGCTCTCGCTGTTCGGCGCCGGCGACGAGGTGATCACGCACGCCCCGTACTGGCCGACGCTCACCGAGCAGATCAAGCTGGCCGAAGCGACGCCGGTGCTCGCGCGGACATATCCGGAGGACGGCTTCGCCATCCGGGCGCGGACCATTCTGGACGCCGTCACGCCGCGAACCCGCGGCGTCATCATCAACTCGCCGTGCAACCCGACCGGGGCGCTCATCGCCGAATCGGCTCTCGGCGCCATCGCCGACGTGGCCGCGCGCCAGAACATCTGGGTGCTGGTCGACCTCTGTTACGAAAAGCTGATTTACGACGAGGTGCCGCACAACCTTCCGCGCGTGCTGGCGGAGAAGTGCCGCGACCTGACCGTGCTGTGCGGCTCCGCGTCGAAGGCCTACGCGATGACCGGGTGGCGCTGCGGCTGGGCGATCGGTCCCCCCGCCGTGATCGCCGCGTCAGGCGCGATCCAGAGTCATTCGACGTCCAACGTCACGTCGATCACGCAGAAGGCGGCGCTCGCGGCGCTCACCGGATCGCAGGCGCCGGTGCGCGCGATGCTCGACGAGTATCGCGGGCGCCGCGATCAGCTGCACCAGTGGCTCAGCGCCGATCCGCGGCTGCGGTGCCAGAAGCCGGCCGGCGCGTTCTACATGTTCGTCGACGTCGGCGACGTGCTGTCGGGCCTCGAGCCGGGCGGCTTCCGGACGTCGCTCGATTTCGCCGACGCGCTGCTCGAGGAGTCGCGCGTCGCGGTCACGCCGGGCGAAGCGTTCGACGCGCCCGGGTTCATCCGCATTTCGTACGCGACGTCGATGGAGAACCTGCGCGAGGGGAGCAGGCGGCTGCTCGATTTCCTGGCGAAGCACTCGCCCCAGGGGACCACGGCGTGAGTCCGGCACCGCAGATGCGTGGTGACGGTAGTGTCCGGCTTTAGCCGGACCGTTGTACGGGCACGGAGGTTGTCCGGCTGAAGCCGGACTCTCCGCGCATGCCCAAGGTCGTCGCCGTCGTCGGCGCATCGAGCGATCGCCGGAAGTTCGGGAACCGCGCCGTGCGCGCGTTTCAGCAGCAGGGCTACACGGTCGTGCCGATCAACCCTCACGAAGCGGAAGTCGATCGAGGAAATCGCGCGCAAGGGGATCGCGGAGGTCTGGGTGAATCCCGGGGCGGAGAGCGACGCGTTGATTGCCCGCGCACGGGCACTGGAGATCCAGCCAATCGTCGCCTGCAGCATCGTGGCCATCGGACGGAACCCGTATACTCTGTAAGTCTGAAGTCCGAAGTCCGAAGTCCGAAGTCAGACGGGTCAGACTGAGGACTTGAAACTTCAAACTTCGAAGCCTATACTCTGGGCAGCAATCACACCTCGTTGAATCCTGCGGGTGGCCAGCCCGCCACACGACAACCTCCAGAGCGATGTTCGAGAGCCTTCATGCCAAGCACTCATAAGCGCCATGCTCCGGCGCGGCCTGGGAACGGAACGACCGCACCCGACGCCTTCGCCGCTCCCGCCGACAGCCTTCCTCCCGAACAATCGAAAGCCGGACCACAGCCGCAGCAGGCCCCGCCGCCGCGGCGCCCCGGCGAGGGTCTCAACATCACCGATCTGAAGGACATGAGCATTCAGAAGCTCACGCAGATCGCGAAGGACCTCACGGTCGGCGGCGCGACCGGCATGCGGAAGCAGGAGCTGATCTTCCAGATCCTGAAAGCCCAGACCGAGCAGAGCGGATTCATCTTTTCGGAAGGCGTGCTCGAGGTGCTGCCGGACGGCTTCGGCTTCCTGCGGGCGCCCGACTACAACTACCTCCCGGGCCCCGACGACATCTACGTTTCGCCGTCGCAGATCCGGAAGTTCGATCTCCAGACGGGCGACACGGTATCCGGCCAGATCCGTCCGCCCAAGGAAGGCGAGCGGTACTTCGCGCTGATCAAGGTCGAGGCGGTCAACTTCGAAGCGCCCGACCAGGCGCGCGAGAAGCTGTTTTTCGAGAACCTCACGCCGCTGTATCCGCAGGAGCGGATCACGCTCGAGAGGCAGGAGAATCTGTCGGCCCGCGTGATGGACCTGTGGACACCCATTGGCAAGGGGCAGCGCGGACTGATCGTCGCGCCGCCGCGCACGGGCAAGACGATGCTCCTGCAAAGCATCGCGCAGTCGGTGGCGAAGAATCACCCCGAGATCTATCTGATCGTGCTGCTCATCGACGAACGGCCGGAGGAAGTCACCGACATGCAGCGCTCGGTCGAAGGCGAGGTGATTTCGTCCACGTTCGACGAGCCCGCGCAGCGCCACGTGCAGGTGGCCGAGATGGTGATCGAAAAAGCGAAGCGGCTCGTCGAGCACAAGAAGGACGTGCTGATCCTGCTCGACTCGATCACGCGGCTCGCGCGCGCCTACAACACGGTGATTCCGCCGTCCGGCAAAGTGCTCTCGGGCGGCCTCGACTCGAACGCGTTGCAGAAGCCGAAGCGGTTTTTCGGCGCGGCGCGCAACGTCGAAGAAGGCGGCTCGCTCACGATCATGGCGACGGCGCTGGTCGACACCGGCTCGCGCATGGACGACATCATCTTCGAGGAGTTCAAGGGCACCGGCAACATGGAGATTCACCTCGACAGGAAGCTCACCGACAAGCGGGTCTTCCCGTCGATCGAGGTGCAGAAGAGCGGCACGCGCAAAGAGGAGCTCCTCATTCCGAAGGAGGACCTCAACCGCATCTGGGTGCTCCGGAAGGTCCTGAACCCTTTGTCGCCCGTGGAGGCGATGGAGCTGCTCATCGACAAGATTTCCAAGACGAAGACGAACGCGGATTTCCTCGCATCCATGCAGAGGATGAGTTAGATCAAGGACACAAAGGGTACAGAGGACACAGAGGGGTGGAATGGCGACGATCAAAGTCCGGCAGAACGGGCCCTACCTCGTCGAAGGCGACGATGTGACGCTGGTCGATTGGAACGGGAACGCGTATCAGATACCGAAGCGGCCGTTCGTGCTCTGCCGATGCGGAGGATCGACCAACAAGCCGTTCTGCGACGGCACGCATTCGCGCGTCGGCTTCGCCGCGGCGGAAGCGGCGGTGCCCGCCAGCGACGACAGGCCCGCCCAATAAAGGGCAGGTAGGTCGCATAGGTCAGGCAGGTCGCGTAGGTCGTCACGTAGGTCAGGTAGGTTGGTCAGGTCGGTGCGGTGGACCATGTAGGGAACGCGCCACCCGACCCACCAACCCACTAGACCTACTGGACCCATCAGACCTACCAGACCTATCAGACCTATCAGACCTATCAGACCTACCAGACCTATCAGACCTACCAGACCTATCAGACCTCCAGCGCGACGAAGTCGGCCCACTTGTTCGGCTCGAGCGTGCCGACTTCCTGGTCGAGCTTCATGCAGCGCGCGGCGTCGCGCGTGGCTGATGCCACCACCTGGCGAGAGGTCAGGCCGGCCTTCGCCATCATCTCGAGCTCCATCAGCTCGAAGTATCCCTGGAACCGCGCGGGCGGGCCCGTGTCGGTGCCCATCGCGATCCTCACGCCGGCGTCCGACAGCTTCTTCAGATTCCGGTTGGCGACCTCGAGTGCCGCCTTGTACCGCTGCGCCGACTTGCTGTTGCGCATCTGCTCCTGGCGCGCCGGCTGCTTGAGCGTGTCGAGCACCTTCGCGTCGGTGTGCTTCAGAAACAGCGGATCCGCAAACCACGCGGGCGTCGCTTCGTACACGAACGTCGAGACTTCGCGCATCAGCGTGGGGCAGTAACACACGTCGCGACGCTTGAGCATCGCCGCAAACGCGTCGTCGACGGCGACGTCGCGCACGCTGTGGGCGATGAAGTCGGCGCCGGCGTCGAGCACCGACTTTGCGTCGTCGAGGTAGAACAGGTGCACGGCGACGCGAAGCCCTTTCTTGTGCGCCTGATCGATGACCGCTTTGTAGATCTCGGGCGCCATCTTCTGGGTCGCGCCGAGGTTGTCGTCGACGCGGATCTTCACGATGTCGACCTTCATCGCGGCATCCTCGTCGACCAGCTTCCGCGCCTCGTCGGGCGACTTGGGCGCCAGCACCGGCCCGGCGACGAAGAGCCTCGCGCGATCGAGCGACGGCGTGCGCTGGCTGTCGCGCGCGGCGAATCCGGCGGCCTGGTCGTCGCCGAGCGAGAACACCGTCGTGATCCCGTAGGCCGCGTACGTCCGCAGATCGTGTGCGACGTTGTCGGCGGAGTAGTGGCCCTGCTCGAGGCCGACGGTGTTGCCGACGTGGCCGTGCGCGTTGATCAGGCCCGGCATGACGGTCTTGCCCGCGAGCGACACGCGCTCGGCACCCGCCGGCACGGTGACGCGCGCGGCCGGGCCCACGGCGGCGATCCGGCCGTCGCGGACAAGGAGGGTCGCGTTCTCGATCGGCGTCCGATCGGTGCCGTCGATGACGCGCGCGCCGGTGAACGCCTTGACGGCGCCGGACGTTTGCGCGCGCAGGATCGGCACAGCCGACGCGGTCAGGAGGGACGCGACGAGGGCTGCGGCAGAAAGCGCGAGAAAGCGAGATAGATTCATGGCAACAATATAGACCAATGCGACGCCTGCCGACGATTCCTGTGATTCTGGCGGGATTCGCCGCCTTTCTCGACCTGTACATGACGCAGCCCCTGCTGCCGCTTCTCGCGCGGACCTTCAAGGCGTCGACGTTTCATGTCGGCCTCACCATCACCGCGCCGACGGTCGCGGTCGCGATCACGGCGCCGTTCATCGGCCGGCTGGCGGACCGCCTCGGTCTCCGGCGCGTCATCGTCGGCTCGGCGTGCGCGCTCACCGTGGCCACTGTGCTTGCCGCGACGTCGAACAGCCTGCAGCAGCTGATCTTCTGGCGGTTCGTGCAGGGGATCGCCACGCCCGGCATCTTCGCCAGCACGGTGGCCTACATCCACGAGGTCTGGCCGGCCTCGCACTCGGGTCGGGCCACCGCGGCGTACATGAGCGGCACGGTCCTCGGCGGGTTCACCGGACGCGCGGTCGCCGGGCTCATGGCGGCCGACGTCAGCTGGCCGGGAGCGTTCGTGGCGCTGGGCCTCCTGAACGGCGCCGTCGCGGCGGCGCTGTGGCTGTGGCTGCCACGCGAGCCGTCCGCACGAGGGGTCGGCCGCGCGAACCGGACGCGTTCGTTTTCCCACCTGCTCCGCAATCGTCGCCTGATTGCCACGTGCGGCGTCGGCTTCTGCGTCCTCTTCACGCAGGTCGCCATGTTCACCTACGTGACGTTCCACGTTGCCGCGCCGCCATACAACCTGAGCACGACGGCCATCGGCTGGCTCTTCGTCGTGTACCTCGTGGGTGCGGTAGTGACGCCGTTGTCGGGCCGATGGATCGATGCCCACGGGCATCGCGCCGGGATCGCGTCGGCGATGGGCCTGGGCGGGGCGGGAGCGCTGCTGACGCTGATGCCGTCGCTGCCGGCGATCGTCTGCGGCCTGGCGCTCAGCGCGACGGGCGTGTTCGTCGCGCAGGCGACGTCGAGCAGCTACATCGGCGCCGTCACGACGCAGGATCGCGCGCTCGCGGTCGGCCTGTACTCGACGGTATACTACGCGGGCGGAAGCGTCGGCGCGGCGCTGCCGGCCGCCGTGTGGAATCGCGGCGGCTGGCCCGCGTGCGTCGGGTTGATCGTCGCCGTGCAGGCCGTCGGCGTGACGATCGCCTTCACGCAGTGGTCGCCGGTGGCGAGACGGTCGGCGGAAGAGCCGCTCGCGGTGACGCCCTGATTAGGAATTAGGAATTTGGAATTTGGAATTTGGAATTTGGAATGGAGAACGCGTCGCGGTTTCCAAATTCCAAATTCTGAATTCCAGATTACGGGCTTGTTGGCGGGAGCGGGATTCTGTCCTCGGCCGGCGTAGTTGACGGCTTGCTGACACCGAGCAGCGTCCGCAGCTCGTCACCCTCCATCACCTCGATCTCGAGCAGGCGGCGCGTGACGATCTCCAGCTTGTCGCGATTGGTGGTGAGGATGTCCCTGGCCTTGTCGTGCGCGTCGGTCAGGATCCGCTTGATCTCGGCGTCGATGAGCTGCGCGGTCTCCTCGCCGTACAGGCCGCGCTCTTGAGGCATCGGGATGTCGAGAAACCGCGGGCGCTTGTTGCCGTCGTAGTTGATCGCCCCAAGAGCGTCGCTCATCCCGAACTCGGTCACCATGGCGCGGGCGATATCGGTGGCGCGCTGCAGGTCGTTCTGCGCACCGGTCGAAATCTCGCCCAGCGCGATCTCTTCGGCCGTCCGGCCGCCCAGCAGCACGGCGAGCTGGCCGTACAGATCGCCGCGCGTCATCAGATAGCGATCCTCGAGCGGCAGCTGCATCGTGTACCCGAGCGCGCCGAAGCCGCGCTGCACGATCGAGATCTTGTGGACCGGATCGAGCCCGGGCAGGACTGTCGCGACGATCGCGTGCCCCGACTCATGGTAGGCGACGATCTTGCGCTCCTTCGTGCTCATCACGCGCTTCTTCTCGAGACCCGCGATGAGCCGATCGATGGCCGACTCGAAGTCCTTCATCCCGACCGACGTCTGGTCGCTGCGCGCCGCCAGCAGCGCCGCCTCGTTCACGAGGTTGGCCAGGTCCGCGCCCGCGAAGCCGGCCGTCCTCGCCGCCACCACCTTGAGGTCCACGTCGGGAGCGATCTTCACGTCCCTGGCATGGATGCGCAGGATCTCTTCCCGCCCCTTCACGTCCGGCTTGTCGACGAGCACCTGGCGATCGAATCGGCCCGGGCGCAGGAGCGCCGGGTCGAGCACCTCCGGCCGGTTCGTCGCGCCCATGATGATGACGCCCTTCCGTGAGTCGAAGCCGTCCATCTCCGCGAGCAGCTGATTCAGCGTCTGCTCGCGCTCCTCGTGGCTGCCGAGCGGGCTCTGCACGCGCACCTTGCCGAGCGCGTCGAGCTCGTCGATGAAGACGATGCACGGCGCCTTGGCTTCGGCCTGCTGGAAGAGATCGCGGATGCGCGCGGCGCCGACGCCGACGAACATCTCGACGAACTCCGAGCCGCTCAGGCTGAAGAACGGCACGTGCGCTTCGCCGGCGACGGCACGCGCGAGCAGCGTCTTGCCGGTCCCCGGCGGGCCGACGAGCAGCACGCCCTTCGGAATCCGGCCGCCGAGGTTCGTGTATTTTTTCGGGTTCTGGAGGAACTCGACGATCTCCTTGAGCTCGTCCTTGGCCTCGTCGACGCCCGCGACGTCGGCGAACCGCACCTTCACTTCATCGTCGGCATAGATCTTCGCGCGGCTTCGCGCGAAGGACATCACGCCTCCTTCGGCGCCGGACATCCGCCGGAAGAAGAAGCCCCAGATGCCGACCAGGAACAGCAGCGGGATGATCCAGCCGAGCACGTCCGGCAGCCAGCGATTGACGACTTCGCCGGTGTACTTCACGCCTTTCGCGTCGAGCTCCTCGGTGAGCTTCGGATCCTCGACGCGGGTCGTCGTGAACTGGCGGCTCTGCTTGCCGTCCGCTCCTGCGTCCTGTTTCAACGTGCCGCGAATCTGCTGGTCGCCGATGGACGCCTCGACAACCTGCCCGCTCTTGAGGAGTGACTTGAACTCGGAGTAGGGGATCGAGCGGCCGGCAGGCGTGAGGAAGTACATCTGCGCGATGCCGAGCACGGCCAGGAACGCGAGGCCGTACCAAAGCGGCGAGGAAGGACGCGCGCTGGCGCCGAGCGGCCGCTGCGGGCGGCGATCGCCGCCCCGCGGATTGAAGCGCGGCGTGGACCGTTGATTAGGCACCTGACCTACCTGACCTCCCGACCTACCCGACCTGCCCGACCTACGTGACCTACCTGACCTACCTGACCTACCCGACCTACGCGACCTCTTGACCTACGCGACCTGGCTGCTTGCTCACGCGCTCACTGTCTCCCGTTTTTTGAGCGTCAGGCCGTCGGCGCCTGCGTCCACCGTGATCGCGTCGCCCTCGAGGAAGTCGCCTTCGAGCACACGCAGCGCGAGCGGGTCCAGCACTCGACGCTGGATCGTTCGCTTGAGCGGCCGCGCGCCATAGGATGGATCATACCCCTCGCGCACAAGCTGATCCTTGGCGGCGTCGGTGAGCATGACGTGGATCTTGCGCTCCTCGAGGCGCCTGGTCAGCCCGGCGATCTGGATGTCGATGATCCGCTTCATGTGCTCGCGCCCAAGGGCGTGGAAGAAGATGATCTCGTCGATCCGGTTCAGGAACTCGGGCCGGAAGTGCTCGCGCAGGGCATCCATGACGTGGCGGCGGGTCCGTTCGTCGATCGCGCCGCCTTCCGCCATCGTGCGCTCGGCGATCAGGGCGCTGCCGAGGTTCGACGTCATGATGACGACGGTGTTCTTGAAGTCGACCGTGCGACCTTTGCTGTCCGTCAGGCGGCCATCGTCGAGCAGCTGCAGCATGACGTTCAGCACCTCCGGGTGCGCTTTTTCGATCTCGTCGAACAGCACGACGCTGTAGGGCCGGCGCCGGACCGCTTCGGTCAGTTGTCCGGCCTCGTCGTACCCGATGTAGCCGGGAGGGGCGCCGATCATCCGCGACACCGTGTGTTTTTCCTGGTACTCCGACATGTCGATGCGCACCATGGCCTGCTCATCGTCGAACAGGAACTCGGCCAGCGCGCGGGCCAGCTCCGTCTTGCCGACACCCGTCGGCCCGAGGAACATGAAGCTGCCGAGCGGCCGGTTGGGATCCTGCAGTCCGGCGCGCGCGCGCCGGATCGCATGCGAGACGGCCGTGATGGCTTCGTCCTGCCCGATCACGCGCTTGTGCAGTCGCTCTTCCATCTGGAGCAGCTTCTGGACTTCGCCTTCCATCAGCCGGCTGACGGGGATGTGCGTCCACCTGCTGACCACTTCCGCGATGTCCTCCTCGTCGACTTCCTCTTTCAGCATCCGGTGGCCCTTCTGCAGATCGGCCAGCTTCGTTTCCTGATCGCGAATCCGCCGTTCCAGCTCCGGACCCTTGCCGTACTGCAGCTCCGACGCCTTCGTGTAGTCGCCGGCGCGCTGGGCGCGCTCGATCTCCTGCCGCAGGGCGTCCTGCTCCTCTTTCAGCCTGCGTGATTGCTGAATGAGGTCCTTCTCCTGCTGCCAGTGCGTGGCGAGACGTCCGCGCTCTTCCTTGAGGTCGGCCAGCTCCTTCTCCAGTTTCCCGAGCCGCTCTTTCGACGCCTTGTCACGTTCCCGCCGCAGCGCCTCCCGCTCGATCTCGAGCTGCATGATCCGTCGTTCGAGCTCGTCGAGCTCGGCCGGCATCGAGTCGATTTCCATGCGCAGTTTCGACGCCGACTCGTCCACGAGGTCGATCGCTTTGTCGGGCAGGAACCGGTCCGCGATGTAGCGGTGGGACAGGACGGCGGCGGCCACCAGCGCGCCATCCTTGATCTTCACCCCGTGATGGAGCTCGTAACGCTCGCGCAGACCGCGCAGGATGCTGATCGTGTCCTCGACGGTCGGCTCGCTGACCATGACGGTCTGGAACCGCCGCTCGAGCGCGGCGTCCTTCTCGACGTACTTCCGGTACTCGTCGAGCGTCGTCGCGCCGACGGTGTGAAGCTCGCCCCGGGCCAGCATCGGCTTCAGCATGTTCGACGCGTCCATCGACCCTTCCGACGCGCCCGCGCCGACCACGGTGTGCAGCTCGTCGATGAAGAGGATCACCTGGCCCTGTGCGTCGGTGATCTCCTTGAGGACGGCCTTCAGACGCTCTTCGAACTCGCCGCGGTATTTCGCTCCCGCGATGAGGGATCCCATGTCGAGCGCGACGATGCGTTTGTTCTTCAGGCCTTCAGGCACGTCGCCGCGGAAAATCCGGCCGGCGAGGCCTTCGACGATGGCCGTCTTGCCGACGCCCGGCTCGCCGATGAGCACCGGATTGTTCTTGGTGCGGCGCGACAACACCTGGATGACACGGCGGATTTCTTCATCGCGGCCGATGACCGGATCCAGCTTGCCCTTCCGCGCGAGCTCGGTGAGGTCGCGGCCGTACCGCTCGAGCGCCTGATACGTGCCTTCCGGGTTCTCGTTCGTCACGCGCTGCGAGCCGCGCACGCCGGTCAGCGCATGAAGGATCGCATCGCGGGTCACTCCCTGCTGCTTCAGGAGCTGCGCCGCCGGGGAGCGCCCGCCTTCGTCGGCGATGGCGATGAACAGATGCTCTGCGCTCACATACTCGTCCGTCATCCGTCCGGCTTCCGATTCGGCGGCGGCGGTCACCTTGTTCAGCCGCGGCGAGAGCCCGGGCTCGGAGCCGCCATACGCCGACGGGATCCTGGCCAGCAGCTCACGCGCGCTGTTGGCGACCTGCGCCGGGTCGGCATTCATCTTTCGCAGAAGGCCGGGGACAATGCCCTCGCGCTGCTCGACGAGCGCCACGAGGAGATGTTCCGGCTCGAGCTGTGGATTGTTGCCCCGTCGCGCGAGCTCGATGGCTGACGCCACCGCCTCGCGCGCTTTCTCGGTGTACTTGTTGATGTTCATGTTGTCGGACACGCTCCTAGGCGGCAGGGCTCTTCGTTCCTGCCTCCAGCTTCTGCAGCGCTTCGAAATGTTTGCGCTGCTCCGGCGTCAACTGGCGCGGTAACTGCACGTCGACCGTGGCGTAGAGATCGCCGTGTTCCGCAGGTTTCCCGGCCGCCGGCATCCCGTGGCCTTTCAGCCGGAACACCTGCCCGTTCTGGGTCGTCGGCGGGATCTTGAGCCGCAACGATTTGCCGCCGAGCGTCTGCACCTCGGTCTCGCCGCCGAGAACGGCGGTGGTGAGCGGGATCGGGACACGCGCATGGAGATCGCGACCCTTGCGTTCGAAACGCGGGTGCGGGGCGAGCCGAATCCGCAGATACAGGTCGCCCGATTGCGCGCCGCCAGAGCCCTCTTCGCCTTCCCCCGAGACGCGGACGCGCGACCCGTCGCTGACGCCGGCGGGAATGCGGACGTCGACCGTGCGCGAGTCGCCGTCATGCCTGATCGAGAAACGGCGCATCGTGCCGTGGTAGGCGTCCTCGAGGCCGAGCTCGATCTCCTGCTCGACGTCGCGTCCGGCGCGCGCCGCCCGGGCGCCGCGCGCACCACGGGCGCGTCCCCGCGGCTCGTCGGCGTTCATGCCGCCGCCGAAGAACGTCTTGAAGAAATCGGAGAACGGGTTGGCGTCCCCGAACATCTCCCGCATCTCGTCTTCGGTCATCGTGCGCGTCCCGCCGGGTGATCCGCCGCCGAAGTTGACGTTCCAGCCGCCGCCACCGGCCTGGCTCGGATCGAATCCGCCCTGACCGGGCGCGCCGGCCTGCTCGTACATCCGCCAGTTCGCGCCGAGCTCGTCGTACTTCTTGCGCTTGGCCGGATCGCCCAGGACCTCGTACGCTTCGTTGATCTCCTTGAAGCGCGACTCGGCGGACTTGTCGCCCAGGTTGACGTCAGGGTGATGCTTCCGCGCCAGCTTCCGGTACGCCTGCTTGAGCTCTTTTGACGTGGCGGTCTTCGCCACACCCAGCGTCGAATAGTAGTCCTTGAAGTCCATACAGAACCGGGTTCAGGGTTCAGCAACCCTCTCAATCAAACCCCAACATGCGGCTGAGCTCATCGAGCTCCTGTGTCACCCGACGGCGCGTGTCGCGCGCCGAGAGCGCATCGTCGCGCATCAACGGGCGCAGACGCTGGACGACTTCGGCAATCGACAGCAGCCGCTGGACGCCCGCCAGGTTGATGCCGGTGTCGTCGACGAGCCGTTTGATGAGCTTAATGCGTTCGAGCTCGTCGCGTGAGTACAACCGCATGCTTCCAACCGTGCGCGAGGGCAGGACCAGGCCGAGCCGCTCGTACTTGCGCAGCGTCTGCGGGTGCATTCCGAGCATGCGGGCGGCCACGCTGATGAAAAAAAGATCCTGATCGAGCTCCATGACCCGGGCGCGACACCCTGCGCCGATCAAAGATAGACCTTGATACAGCCCGTGTCAACTTCGGCAGTAGTATGCTGAATGAAGTGCTCTGGATCCGATCCGACGTTCGTGATTGAACCTTCAGATTTCGTCACCATCGCAATGCTGATAGCCCTCGAAGGGCTCCTCAGCGCTGACAACGCGATGGTCCTTGCGGTCCTCGTGCTCGGCCTGCCCAAGGGACGCCAGCGAAAAGCCCTCCGCTACGGCATGGCCGGCGCGTTCGTGTTCCGGTCGATCGCGACGCTGCTCGCCAAGTACCTGATTCAGCTGGGATTCGTGAAGCTGCTCGGCGGCGGCTATCTGCTGTATCTGGTGTATCGCCATTTCGGTGGAGGAAAAGGCGCCGACGATCGCCGCGCGCCGATCCAGCCGCAGCCATGGCTCGGGTTGACGGCGTTCTGGGCAACGGTCGTCAAAGTCGAGCTCACCGACGTCGTCTTCGCGATCGATTCGATCCTGGTCGCCGTCGCGATGTCGCCGAAGTTGTGGGTGATCCTCACGGGCGGCATTCTCGGCATCGTCATGATGCGGCTCGTCATCGGGCAGTTGCTGTCGCTGGTCGAGCGCTATCCGCCGCTCGTCGACGGGGCGTTCGTCATCATCGCGTGGGTCGCTCTGAAACTTCTGGTCGAATACCTGCACGCCGGGGGATACATCGGGTTCGACATCCCGAAGTGGGTCTCGCTGGGGCTCATCGTCGTTATTTTCGCGGCGGCGCTGGCGTTCTCGTTGATGATGGAAAGGAAGAAGGGGAGAAGCCACTGAACCTGATGCGGCCCCGCCGGCCCACGGACTGGATCGCGCTGGCGCTGCTATGCGCCCTCGTCGTCGGCGGTGCGGTATCGACGGTGTGGTTGTCGCAGTATGCCGTCGCCGTACACCGCCTGACGCGCGGCATCGGCGACACGGTGTTTTACGGGGCGGACGGCCAGCCGTGGTTCCGCCTCGACGCTCAGCGGCACGACGTTTCGCTGAGCGAGATCGCCCCTGACCTCCAGCACGCCGTCGTGGCGGTCGAAGACCGTCGCTTCTACCGCCATCCCGGCATCGATCCCATCGGCCTTGGGCGCGCCATCGCCCGCGACCTCCGGCGGCAGGGCGGGCGGCTGGAAGGCGGCAGCACGCTGACGCAGCAGCTCGCGCGAACGCTCTTCCTGTCGAACGCGCGGACGTACGGACGCAAGATCAAAGAAGCCGGGATCGCGCTGCTGATCGAAGCGCAGCTCCCGAAAAAGCAGATTCTCGAGTTCTATCTGAACCGGGTGTATCTCAGCGCCGGCGTGTACGGCGTTGAGACCATGTCGGAGCACCTGTTTCGAAAGCCGGCGAGCGCCGTCACGCTTCCCGAAGCGGCGTTCATCGCCGGCCTGATTCGCGCGCCGTCGGCGCTGTCGCCGTGGACGAACTACGACGGCGCGCTGGATCGGAGCCACCTCGTGCTCTCGCAGATGCGCGGCCAGGGGCTCATCACGCCCGCGCAGGAGGACGCCGCGCGCCGTGTGCGCCCGCGCATACAGCCGTACCGCCAGCCGAGCGACACGAAAGCCGGGTGGGCGAAGGAGTTTCTGCGCCAGCAGTTCCGCAACGAGTTCGGAGGGGACAATCCACCGGACTGGCAGGTGCACACGGCATTCCGGCCCACCGTCCAGGACGCGGCGGAACGCGCGGTCGCGGCCGGGATCGATCGGCTTCGCCGCCCCGGGCTCGAGGCGGCGCTCGTCGCGATCGACCCCGGGACGGGGGACATCCTCGCGATGGTGGGCGGCTCGAACTACGGCCGCAGCACGTACAACCGCGCGGTGCGCAGCCGGCGGCAGCCGGGCTCCGCGTTCAAGCCGTTCGTCTACGCCGCCGCACTCCAGCACGGGTATTCGCCGGTGTCCGTCCTGTCGAACCTGGGTCACGTCTCGGCGCCGGGCGATCCGGAGTGGCGGCCGCGCAGCGCCGAGGGGACACAGCCCGATCAGCTCACGCTGCGGGCCGCGCTCCTCGAATCGAACAACCCGGCCGCTGCGGACTTGCAGCAGCGGGTCGGATCGGGCGCGGTCCTGCGACTGGCAAGCGACGCCGGGCTGGGTGGTCTGCCGGACGTGCCGTCGCTCGCGCTCGGGACCGGCCTCGTGTCGCCCCTGGATCTGACCGCGGCATACACGATGTTTCCGGGCGAGGGTCAGGTGGCGCGCCCCCGAGGCATTGTCAGCGTGTTCGACGCGGGCGGCTCGCAGGTGTTCGATAAACCGGTCGAACGCGAGCAGCTCATCACGCCGCAGGTCGCGTTTCAGATGACGAGCATGCTGCGCGATGTCATCGAACGGGGCACCGGCACGGCGGCGCGCGCGTTGGGCGTTCGTGGACCGGTCGCGGGAAAGACGGGCACGACCGACGACTATCACGATGCCTGGTTTGTCGGATTCTCGGCGTCCCTCGTCGCAGGCGTCTGGGTCGGGTTCGATCAGCCGGAACCGATCGGACGCGACGCGTACGGCGCGCGCGTGGCTCTGCCCATCTGGGCCGACTTCATGAAGCGCACCGCAGGTGAATTGCCTGCCAGCGACTTCAAGGTGCCGGCCGGCGTTCACGCGGAAGAGCTCTGCAATGTGTCGTATGTGCGTCCCGTGGAAGGATGCCCGACCTACTTCGAGTACTTCAAGGACGGCGACACGGTGCCGTCCGCGCTGTGTCCGGTCCATCGGGGAACCCTCAAGCAGCGCGCCACGCGCGCCATCGAGGGGTTTTTCCGGAGCCTCGGAAGCAGGATCGCCGGCGTTTTTCGCCGCTGAGGAGTACCAAGCTTCAATCGCGGCCCTTCAGCCTGCGCAACTCGCGACGCTGGCGTTTATCCGGCGCTCGCAGCGGCATCATCGCCGCCCGGAAGACGCGTTCGAGACGCCGTGCCTCGATCTCTTCGGCCGTGGGCGGCGGCGTGAGGTCTTCGTACAGGCGTCGCGCTTCGGCTCTTGCGACGTGGCGCTCGGCGAAGGCCAGGACCTTCAGGCGCTGCTTCCTGCCGAGCGGCCGGCTGATCACCAGTTCATCCCCAACCCGTACGTGCCGATTGGGCTTTGCCGACTGACCGTTGGCGGTGACCTTTCCCGCCCGGCACGCCTTCTGCGCTTCCGAACGCGTCCTGAACAGGCAGGCCACGTCGAGCCAGACGTCGAGCCGCACGCCACCGCCGTCACCGAGATTGACCATTTCGCGGCGTCATTCTACAGTTCGCGGGCGGAAGGAGGCGACGAGACATGCGCATGAGAATCGGAGCTCTCCTGGCGGCCGCAGTCATCGGTGCGCTGGTGGTCGCGCCGAAGGCGGCCGACGGGCCGTATCAGTTCATCAAGGACGTCGAGATCGGCGGCGAGGGCGGCTGGGACTACCTGAACCTCGATGCGGCCGGCAAGCGGCTGTTGATCAGCCACGGCACAAAGGTCGTGGTCTTCGATCTCACGAAAGACGCGCTGGCCGGTGAGATCACCGACACACCCGGCGTCCACGGGGCAGTCATCGCCTCCGACGGCCACATCTTCAGCAGCAACGGCCGCGAGAACAAGGCGAGCATGGTCGATGCGAAGACGCTGCAGACGATCAAGAAGATCGACACCGGAGGCAACCCCGACTACATCATGTACGAGCCGAAGATGAAGGAGGTCTACACGTTCAACGGCACCGGCAAATCGGCGTCGGTGATCGACGCGAGCGGCAGAGTCGTCGCGACGATTCCGCTCGGCGGCAAGCCGGAGGCGGGCGTCTCCGACCCGGCGGCGGGACGCGTCTACGTGAACAACGAGACCGGCAACGAGATCGTCGTCATCGATGTCGCGAAGCACGAAGTCGTCGCGAAGTGGCCAATCGCGCCTGGCGAATCGGCGGCGGGGCTGGCGATCGATCTCAGGACGCACCGCCTTTTCATCGGCGCCCACAACAACAAGATGCTGATGATGGACTCGACC
Source organism: Acidobacteriota bacterium (assembly GCA_003222535.1). GTDB lineage: Bacteria > Acidobacteriota > Vicinamibacteria > Vicinamibacterales > CAVVIG01 > QHWJ01. Next base: position 16,084 of record QHWJ01000138.1, read on the forward strand.
AGCGGCAAGATCGTCGCGGACGTGCCGATTGGCGGCGGCGTGGACGCGACCTGGTTCGACCCGGGCACGGGGTACGCGTTCTCGTCGTGCAGCACGGGGACCGTGACCGTCGCGCACGAGGATGCACCGGACAAGCTGACGGTCGTGCAGACGCTGCAGACTGCGACGGGCGCGCGAACCATGGCGCTCGATCCGGCGACGCACCGGATCTACCTCGCCGCCGCGAAATACACGCCGCCACCGGAGGGCTCGCCCGTCAACGCGCGCCCGACGATGGTTCCGGGGTCGATGCACCTGAAGATCTACGGGATCAACGGGAAATGACGGCACGTTGAACCGAGAGCTCGCATCCTTCGACAGTGCTCAGGATGAGCGCTCATGGCGAGCTTGTGGATGAGCGCTCATGGTGAGCGTGTCGAACCATGCGGGCTTGGCGGGCTTTGCGTTCTTCGTCTGGTCACTGCCATCAGCTTCGGCACATAATGCACGCCCATGGCCGACGTCTTCCATCAGGTTTATAGCCCCGTCAGTGGCAGCATCCTCCTCTCGGCGCTTATCGCGTCGCTGCCCCCGCTCCTGCTCGCCGTGCTGCTGGCCGGCATCCGCGTCGCGCCGTGGCGCGCGGCGATCGCGGCAGCGGCCACCGCCTCTGTGCTGGCGTGGCTCGTCTGGGGCATGCCGCTGTCGCTGACGATCGCCGCCGCGACGCACGGGATGGCGTTCGGCTTGTGGCCCATCAGCTGGATCGTGGTGAGCGCCGTCTTCTTCTACAACCTCTCCGTGGAGAGCGGCGACTTCGATGTCATCCGCCGGTCCCTGTCGCGGTTGACCGGCGACCGCCGCATTCAACTGCTGCTCGTCGCGTTCTGCTTCGGCGCGCTCATTGAAGGCATTGCGGGCTTCGGGGCGCCGGTCGCCATCACCGCCTCGATGCTGGCGGGCCTCGGCTTCGAGCCGATCATGGCCGCCTCGCTGGCGCTCATCGCCAACACGGCGCCGGTCGCCTTTGGATCGCTCGGCATTCCGGTCACAACGCTGGGCGGGCTGCTGGCGCCGATGCTGGGTCACGATGCGCAGACGACGACGCGCGCACTGTCGGCGATGGTCGGTCGCCAGCTGCCCGTCTTCTCACTGGCCATTCCCGCGTATCTGGTGATCCTGTACGCCGGGTGGCGGCGCATGGTCGAAGTGTGGCCGGCGGTGCTGGTCGCCGGCGGCACCTTTGCGATCGGCCAGTTCACCGTTTCGAATTTCGTCGGGCCCGAGCTGACCGATGCGTTGTCCGCGCTGCTTTCACTGACGGCTGTCTCGCTGCTCCTGCGCGTGTGGCAGCCGGCGGCGGAATTTACCGAGGGCGCACGGCTGGCCGTCGTCCCTGCGGCGGCGCGCGACTCGCCGGGCCGGGTGGCCCGCGCGTATGCCACCTATGGCGTTTTGATCGTCACGGTGCTCATCGGCCAGATCGGGAACTTTGCCGGCCTTTCGAATCTGCAGCCGCCGGCCAACGTCACGGCGTTGCTCAAGTGCGGACAGGCGGGCAATCGTTTGTGTCCGGACGCCTGGGTGGGCGCGAGCGCCGCCGTTGACCCGCAGGGGTTCCGCTTTCCCGTGTGGGAGTTCAGCTGGCCGGGCGCGTACCGGGTGCAGGACGGCAGACCCGCGGCGCTGGTCCAGCGCGAGGCGCCGGTGGTCGCCGCGTCGAGCCCGTATCCGCTCACGTACCGGCTCGATTTTCTGGCAGCCGCCGGCACCCTCGTGCTGCTCGCGTCGCTGATCGCATTCGTGCCGATGGTGATCTTCGGGGCCGCTCCCGGCGCTCTCGCGACGACGTTCACGAAGACCGTTCGACAACTCCGGCTGCCCGTGATCACCATCGCGTTCATTCTCTCCATCGCGACGGTGATGAATTACTCGGGCATGACTTCGTCCATGGCGCTTGCGCTTGCAAGGACCGGCGTGCTCTTTCCGTTTTTCGCGGCGTGGCTCGGCATGATCGGCGTCTTCCTCACGGGCAGCGACACCTCGTCCAACACGCTCTTTGGACCGCTGCAGGCCACCACCGCCAAGCTGTCGGGGCTGGATCCCGTGCTGATGGCCGCCACGAACAGTTCAGCGGGCGTGATGGGGAAGATGATCAGCCCGCAGAACCTGTCGGTGGGCGCGGCGGGCGTGGGCGCGGTGGGCCGCGAAGGCGAGATTCTGGCCCGGGTGATCGTCCACAGCCTCATCCTGACCACGTTGATGGGCCTGCTCGCGCTGCTCCAGGCCTACGTGGTGCCGTGGATGGTCCCGAATCTCTGAGACAGGTTACGCGATCTTTGCCATCCCGGGCCGAACGGGTTGGGATATCTTCGCGCCGCTGCGGAATCGCTGGAACGGCAGATTGCAGTCGTGCTGCTTGAGGAAGCTGAGGAAGCGCTTGTAATCGTCAGCCGGCATGTTGAACAACCCGACCAGCAGGCGGTAGCTGCCGTGCGTCTGCTCGAGGCCGGAGCGAACGATCAGCCGCATGTCGTCCCTGGTGATGTCGCGCGCCATGAACGCCGGGTAGGCGCTCGTCCAGAACGATTCCTTCTGTCCCAGGCGCTCGATGAGGCCGTCCACGCGGGCCTTGTGGGACACGGCCTCGCGGGCGTGGATCGGGCCCTCCTGCGCCGCCGGGACGTAGGACGCGATTTCGATCGGCAGCGCGTCCGGCTCAATCGTCGGGCCCTGTACGCGGAGCACCAGCCGCTCGACGACGTTGCGGAGCTCGCGGACGTTGCCAGGCCACGCATACGAGGTCAGCCGATCCATCGCGGCCTCCGACACCGCGAGCGGCCCCTGGCGATGCTGTTCGCCGAACCACCGCAGGTAGTACTCGAGCAGCATCGGAATGTCCGATGGCCGCCCCCGCAGCGGAGGGACCCGGATCTCGAACACGTTCAGCCGATAGTACAAATCTTCGCGGAACTCGCGCGCGGTCGCCGCCTCGAGCAGGTTGCGGTTCGTGGCGGTGATCACGCGGACGTCGATCTTCGAGGAGGCGGTGACCGCGCCGATCGTCTGAATCTCACCGGTTTCGAGAAAGCGGAGCAGCAGCGCCTGCATGCGCAGGCTCATCTCGCCGACTTCGTCGAGGAACACCGTCCCGCCGTCGGCCTGCCGCAGGAGGCCGGGATTGTCGCGGACCGCCCCGGTGAAGCTCCCGCGCGTGTGGCCGAAGAGCTCCGACTCCAGCAGCGAATCCGGCACACCGGCGCAGTTGATCGTGACGAACGGCGCCGCCTGCCGGGCGCTCCGTTGATGGACGGTTCGGGCGACGACTTCCTTGCCGACGCCGGTCTCGCCCGTGATCAGCACCTTCGCGCCGGATCGCGCCGACGATTCGATGTCGGCGAGCACGGGTTGCATCGCATCGCTGGTGCCGATGAGCGATTGGTGGTGCGGCTTCACGACGCTCGATCGCAAGAGGGGTGTCAACATGGGCTACACGGCCGCCGCAAGTACGTCAAGGACCATTTCCGTCGCGCGAAGACTTCGCTTCATCGTTGCCTCTTTTACGTGCGCCGAGCTCGCGCACCGGCCGCCGGCTCGACATGAATCACAGACACGCCGCGGCGCGATCGTGTCGCCACACCCTTGAAGGCAGCACCGCCGGCGACGCGTCGACGCGCCCGGAACTGCGTTTCAAGTTGCACTGGGGGTGCGAGTCGCTCCGGACGCGAGGCGACAGCGTTCCGGGAGCAACAGCGATGGAGCAACATCGGTGCCCAACGCGGTCGAAAGTGAGGAGGCATTAAACGGCCGGAAATCGCGGATTTCCGCGGTCAGGAGCGGTAACGAAAGTATACGGTGTACCATTACGTCGCTTGATGACGCAATTAGTGCTCCGTTGATGAGGACGTTCACTCCAATTCTCCACGTAAAACGTTAGTTTTTGAGCCGGGCTGTGTCATTCCGGAGCCCGTTTTCTCATTATGGGACACCGATGGGCGGCATGCGGCTCCGGCGGGCCGACACGTTGGCGATGAAGCTATCATCGACTTGTGGAGCACCATAACAATCTTGCAATCCTCGTCGGCGGCGGGCCCGCCCCCGGCATCAACAGCGTCATCGGGGCGGCGACCATCCGCGCCCGGCTCGAACAGATACACGTCGTCGGCCTGCGGGACGGCTTCGAATGGATCATGCGCGGCGATATCGACCATGTGATCCCACTGACCATCGACGCGGTCAGCCGGATCCATTTCCGGGGCGGATCGCACATCGGCATCTCGCGGGCAAACCCGACGTCCAGTCCGCAGCACCTGCAGAACACCGTCATTTCGCTCCTGCGGATGAACGTCACACAGCTCATCACCATCGGGGGCGACGACACGGCGTTCTCGGCGATGAAGGTCGAAGAGAGCGCGGCGGGCCGCCTCCGCGTTGTCCACGTGCCGAAGACCATCGACAACGACCTGGATCTGCCGCCCTACGTCGACACCTTCGGGTACCAGACGGCGCGTCATTTCGGCGTCGAGATCGTGAAGAACCTCATGGTCGACGCGAAGACGACGTCACGGTGGTACTTCGTGATCGCGATGGGGCGCAAGGCTGGACACCTGGCGCTCGGTATCGGCAAGGCGGCAGGGGCGACGTTGACGCTCCTTCCGGAAGAATTCCCAAAGCCGATTCGGATCCAGGCCATCGTCGATTCGCTGGCGGGCGCCATCATCAAGCGCCTGAGCTACGGCCGCCCCAACGGCGTCGCGGTCATCGCCGAAGGCGTCGTCCTCGATGTCTCTCCAGAGGACCTCGGCGGGCTTCACGAGGTTGAACGCGATGCTCACGGCCACCTCCGCATCGCCGAAGTCAACATCGGCGAGATCCTCAAAGCGCAGGTCGCGGCGCGCCTGGCAGAATTCGGGATCAAGGCGACCACGGCCGCGAAGAACATCGGCTACGAGCTGCGCTGCGCGGATCCGATTCCATTCGACATGGAGTACACGCGCGACCTTGGCTATTGCGCGGCGAAGTATCTGCTGGCCGGCGGCAACGCAGCGATGATCTCGATCCAGGGGGGCCATTTCGTGCCGGTGCCGTTCGGACAGATGATCGACGGTAAGACCGGACGGACGCGCATTCGACTGGTCGATGTCGGTTCCACACGGTATGCGATCGCGCGCCGATACATGATCCGCCTGCGACGCGACGACTTCGAGGATCCCCACGAGTTGGCGAAGCTCGCAGCGACGGCGCACATCTCGCCGGAAGAGTTCCGCCGGGAGTTCGAATACCTGATGGCTTCCGAGCCGCCACCACTCGAGATGGACGAGTTG
>QHWJ01000139.1 GCA_003222535.1 Acidobacteriota bacterium
GTTGTGATACCCGTGGAGGAGCCGGTGATTCGGCGTGATGTTGTAGTTGAACTTCCAGAACACGCGCCGCGAGTCGTTCAACGCCGGGAACTTCGGATCCACGCCGGGTTGAGAATCCCAGTCTCTCTGGTACTCCAGCGAGCCGAAGAACCAGAACTTGTCCCGCATGAACGGTCCCTGCGCCTGGACGGTCCCGTCCCGCCACCGGTCGCGATGATAGGGGAGACCGTTGTCGACGGATTGAGGCGTGTTGCGTCCGGTCATCGAGTCGGTCTGCAGGTAGAAATTGCCGTCGCCGTGGAACTGGTTGCTGCCCATCCGCGTGACGATGTTGAAGACCGCGCCCTGCATGTTGCCGTACTCGGCCGACGCCCCGAGCTGGAGCACTTCGACTTCCTCCACCGCGTCGGTGTTCGGCCAGGGTGTCGCGCTGATGTCGGTGCCGTCGATCTGGTACGAGTTCTCGTTCGTGCTGTTGCCCAGCGACTGCGCCGCGGTGGACTGTCCGACATTGGACGTGGCGCTGACGCCGGGCGCGGAGTTGATCAGGTCGAAGTACGAGAATCGCCTGACCGGCGCGTTCCGCACCCAGTCGCTGTTGTAGGCGGTGCTCACCTGAGAGGACGCGAGGTTGACGACAGGCGACTGGCCCGAGACGGTGATGGACTCCTCCAGCGCGCCGACCTTCATCGCCACGTCCAATTCGACGATCGAACCGACGGTGATCGGAATGGCGTCGCGTTTGAGCGTCGTGAAGCCGGCGAGGGTGTACTCGAGGTCGTAAGTCCCCGGCGGCAGGACTGGAAACCGGTACGTGCCTGTTTCAGATGTCACGACGGTCGGCGCGCCGGCGACGCCGGCGCCGCGAAGCGTCACGGTCACACCCGGCAGGACGCTGCCGGACTCGTCGACGATCTTGCCGATGATTTCGCCGGTCGTCCGCTGCGCGGCCACTGGCGTTGCCAATCCGAGCCCTAACAGCACAACCGCACACGCGCGTCTCATGAACCCCTCCTCCAGTAACTGAAGCGCAAGCGCCGACTCCTTCGCCACGGCTCAGCGCGAGTTGCCGCCGCGAGCGCCGGTGGAATCGTCTGGCTTCGCTGCCGCGGGAATTCCTCGGAGACTGCGCCTGAAACGGGGGAAAGTCAACATGAATCTCCCCTTCAGCTTTGTCGTGATCTTGAAATTTGTCGTGATCGTGAAGAATTGAAGCGGGACGGTTTCAGCGTGTCGGCTCGCGTTGCAATGCGATCACCACAGCGCCACGAGCTCTGCGCAGTAGCGCGGATTGAGATCACGAAAGGCAACCACGAAAACACGAAGTTGGTCAAAAGCCCAGCAACCCACGAAGAACACGAAGAAGACGACGGTTTGAACGCAGAGACCGCAAAGCCCGCCCAGACGCGCGCGCGACGGCGGCCGGCGCAGCCGGCCGCGAGCGAAACGTAAAGCGTCTCGCAAACGCAAAGACCCTGGCCGTACCGTGTTTGTGTTTGCGAGGCGCTTTTCGTTTCGTGGCCCGCTCCGCGGGTCGTCGCGCGCTCAGTCTTTTTCGTGTCCTTCGTGTCTTCTTTCGTGTGTTTCGTGGTTAAGCTTTTCGTCTCCGCGAACTCTGCGATTTCAGCGTCGCCGTCGCGGTGATCGAGATCACCTCGCCCTTCGACAAGCTCAGGCATCTCAAGCTCGTCGAGGACTGAAGCGTCGCCTTACAGCTGTCGGCCCACGTTGACCGTTTTCGCATACGTGGTCGGATCCGGGACGCCGGCCTCGACGAACGCGTCGTGGCGCTCCCGGCATTTGCTGCAGACGCCGCAATGAATGGCGGATGGCTGATGGCTGATGGCTGATGGCGGGTTCATGCACGAGAGCGTCAGCTCGAACGGGACGCCGAGCGCGGCGCCACGGCGAACGACGTCGGCTTTGCTCGTGCCCGCATAGGGGGCGTCGATCTGCAGATCGTGAGCGAGGCCGAGCGAGAGCGCGCGCGCCATGGCGGTCCGGAACTCGGGCGTGGCGTCGGGAAACGGGTTGTGCGCCAGCGTGCCGAGCACGATCCGCTCGACCTTCGCCGCCGCGCAGTAGACGGCCGCCTTCGCGAGCAGAATCACGTTCCGGCCTGGAAGATACACGTCCTCGTCGGGCGTGTGATACGCCGGCGGACGGCCCTCCACGGCCCAATGCGCGGCGGGATAGACGTCGCGCATGTCCACGGTCAGCGAGACGAGCGGCCGCACGCCATTCAGTGATGTCGCGAGGAATCGCGAGACGATCGCCTGCTCCGCGCGCTCCCATGCGAGGCCGGCGACGACATAAACAGGCTGGACCTCTCCTGAAGCCGCCTCTTCGGCGAGGAGAACCGCGCTGTCGAGGCCGCCGGAGAGGAGGACAGCAGTCGTCATTTGGTGACTTGGTGAATTGGTGAATTGGTGATTTGATTGGAACCTAGAATAATTCACCAACTCACCAATTCTCCAATTCACCAAATGTACTCTGTCACCAAACGACTCGATTTCTGTTACGGCCACCGCCTTTTGGACTACGACGGCATCTGCAAGCATCCGCACGGGCACAACGCGACCGCCGAAGTCGAGGTCCGAACCGGCACGCTGGACAACCGCAACATGGTCTGCGATTTCAGCGACATCAAGCGCGTCGTCAAGGGCTGGATCGACCGGGAGCTCGATCACAAGATGCTGCTGCGGCACGACGATCCGCTCGTCGCCCCCCTGCAGCAGCTCGGCGAGCCGGTGTATCTGCTCGACACCAACCCGACCGTCGAGCGCATCGCGAAGCTGATCTTCGACAAGGCCAAAGAGCAGGGTCTGCCCGTTGTGCGCGTGACGGTCTGGGAGACGCCGACTTCGTTTGCGGAATACCGGGCGTGAACACCTCTCAACTCTCAAGTCTCAACTCTCGGCCTCGAGCCTCTTGAACCTTGAACCTTGAACTTTGAGCCTTGAACCTTGAGCGTTGAGCGTTTTCGTCTGATTGTCTTTGACCTCGACGGGACGCTGATCGACTCACGGCGCGACATCGCCGATGCGGCGAATGCGCTGCTCGTCGAGTGCGGCGCCGAACGACTGCCGGAGGACCGCCTCGGCAGGATGGTGGGTGACGGAGCGGCCACGCTCGTGGCGCGCGCGTTCGAGGCCCGCGGCATCGAGCGGCCACCCGACGCGCTGCAGCGGTTTCTCGCCATCTACGACCGGCACCTGCTGGATTACACCCGCCCGTACCCTGGCATCCCCGCTGTTCTCGACGGGCTCGGATTACGCGCGAAGCTCGCCGTCCTGACGAACAAGCCAATCGCGTCCACACGGCGGATTCTCGCGGGACTCGACCTCGCGCGACATTTTCACGAAGACGCGGTCATTGGTGGTGATGGTCCTTTTCCACGCAAGCCGAATCCGGCCGGGTTGCGATATCTGGCCGACGCCGCGTGTGTAAGCCTAGAATCCGCGCTGTTCGTCGGCGATTCGGTGACCGACTGGCGCACAGCGCGGGCCGCATCGATGACGGTCTGCCTGGCTCGCTATGGTTTTGGCTTCGACGGTTTTCCAATTGAGGAGCTTGGCCCGGAGGACCGGACGATCGGCGCTCCGGCTGACATCCTCGATCTGTAGGATTCTTATGCACGCAAAAAAGCGCGACTGTCTTTCTTTTATGCAGCGTGTGACCGTTCCGTGACAGATTCTGCGACTGATTTGGCGTCGGCCATGGCTGAGGCGGACCCTTCCTGGCCCGATACCGAAACAGCGACCGCCGGGCAAGTCCTACGATCCACCGGATCGGATCCAACGGATCGATCAACGTTCCCGACGGAATCCTGGACAACTGGCTTGTCGCGGCTTGAGACATCAAGTCATCGCTCGCCGAAGTCACGCTCCTGACAATCCGGCCCGCTGATCTGCACGACCGGCAAGCGGAGCAACCGGTTTAGACTGTTGACGTTCGAATATCTTTGTCACTGGGCGAGCCGGCAATATCGGCCGGGAACTAACAGCCCGTGGTGAAAGTCTGGCGTCGCACCGAGACGGGCGAGGCGCCTCGCCGGCAAGGCGTGACGACCGAGAATACCGGGAGTATTTGAGCGAGGAGCAACGAGCCGGCGCCGGGGCCCCCAACGCGGCAACCGCGTTGGGGTGGTTTGGGGATGCATCGCCCGTCGAATGCAGCCAGACTTTCACCACGGGCTGCTAAGGCCTGCACCGACAGCTGCGCACCCCGAACGTCAATTCGCGCCGCCCATTCTCCGTGGTCCGTGCCGGCGTCGACTGGCGAACCCGCGGAGCGCGAGCACGGCACAAGGAGTGTTCGATGCCCGTTGATCGGGCAGCAGGCGGCACAAGTCTTGTTAGGTCCTCGATCGATTACTCGACAAAGGGGGGATAGTCATCGACGCAGTAGGTCCGTGGCTCGCTCGTCGTGAACGACTTCATCAGGGTTGAGGTCCGCACGTGGTCGCGTCGATCGCGACGTACTGGAACGAACCCCGAGGGGTCAGCCGGATTCGCCTGTGTCCAAGCCCGGGATCGAAGGCAAAGAGTATGAGGACCTCGTTGCCGAAAACACCGCCCTTCGGGCCGCCTGGCTCGATGCCGTCACGGCCCGTCGCCGAGACGGCCGCCGCCGGGCCGCGCAGGCGCGCGGGCAAGCGAGACGGGCCGGCGACCTACGCGGTCACTCCACAGGTCCGTGTGGCGTCCGACGAAGGCACCGCCGGGGACAGCGAGGTGCTGGCGGCGCGAATCCGGCTGTTGGAGGGCCTCGTCGGCCGGGCCGAGATTGCGGACTGCACGCAGTTCGCACTGCAGTGGCTTGGCGAAGTCCTGGGCGTCACGCAATCGATCTGCCTTGTCAGGCACGAGGCCGAGCCATGCTTGATCGTGGTCGGTGCCTCCGGAATGCCGGGGTCTGCGGTCGCGAGCTACACCGTGTCGCTCGAAGAATGGGGCAACCCGCTGGTCACCGCGTTCACGAATCGAAAAGCGCTCTTTTTCCCGGCGGGCCCCCATTCGGCCGACGATCGCAGGCGACGCCCCGCCACGCCGTTCGAGGACGGCGTCTTTCACGTCGTCCCGCTCGGCGTCCCTGGACTTTCTGACAACCCGATTGGTCTGCTGCTCGTCGGCGGCACGGCGCCGCTCGCGGAGGAGTTCCACTGGTTCACGGCCATTTTCAGCCGGAAACTCGATCAGGTCCATTATCGCAAGATGCGCATCGCCGAGGTCCAGGGGCGCGCCGAGAGCGATCGGTTGAACCTCATCATCGACTCGGTCGCGGACCCCATTGTCGTGACCGACGCGGTCGGTGCGACGTCGCTGATGAATAAGCCCGCCGAGCGCCTCTTCGCGATCCCGGCGCAGGCGAGCGCGATCGAGCAGCGCTGGGTGCAGGCCAACGACGCGCACTTCTCGTCGTTCATCGCCGACATGCTCGTCAGCTCGGATCGGCGGCGCGTCGGCGAGATCGGATTGAGCGATCCCAAAACCGGCGAGCCGATGCCGGTCGAGGCCATCGCGGGAAAGATGCTGTCCGAGCACGGTGAGTTGACGGCCGTGGTGACGATCCTCCACGACCGCCGCGAGGCGATCGAAAAGGCGCGGCTGTACGAGCAGTTGAAGCAGGCCTCGGACGAGCTCGAACGCAAGGTTCAGGCGGCGACAGCCGACATCGCGCAGCAGAACGAGCTGCTGCGGCGCCAGGCCATCGAGCTCGAACAGGCGTCGGCCCTGAAGTCCCAGTTCCTCGCGAACATGTCGCACGAGCTCCGGACGCCGCTGAACGCGATGCTCGGCTATACGTCGATGCTGCTGCAGGGTGTGGCCGGCGGCGTGGAGCCGCCGGTCAAACGGCGGCTCGGCCGCATCGAATCCAACGGCCGCCATCTGCTCACGATCATCAACGAGATTCTCGACATCTCCCGCATCGAAGCGGGACGGATGCCGCTGCAGCTGTCCACGTTCAGCGTCCCGGACCTGGTCAGCGAGGTCAAGGCGGAGCTCGAGCCGATCATCATGCGGTCGAAGCTCGTCGTGACGCTCGACCTCCCGAAGGATCTCACGCCGATCTCGAGCGACCGGCAGAAGGTGAAACAGATCCTGCTGAACCTCCTCAGCAACGCGCTGAAGTTCACGCACGACGGGTGCGTCACGATCGCGGCGGGGCACAACTCGAAGGAGCGGACCGTGACGCTGTCGGTGACCGACACCGGCATCGGCATCGCCCACGCCGATCAGCACAAGATCTTCGAAGACTTCCGGCAGCTCGATAATTCGCCGACGCGCGCCTATGGTGGGACGGGCCTCGGTCTGTCCATCTGCCGGCGGCTGGCGCAGATGCTCGACGGACGTATTTCAGTAGAGAGTCAGGTTGGCAAGGGATCGACGTTCACGCTGGCGTTACCAACCAAGGGACGGAAATGAGCAGAAATTCCGATCGGCCGCGAGTGCTGCTGGTCGACGATTATCCGGACGCGCGTGAGATGTACACGGAATACCTCGAGTTCTCCGGCTTCGACGTGGTCGAAGCCGGAAACGGCATGGAGGCGCTGCAGCGCGCCGTGGATTCGACGCCGGACATCATTCTGATGGACCTGTCGCTCCCCGTCATGGACGGATGGGAGGCGACGCGCCGCCTGAAGGCGGACAAGTGCACCGCGGCGATTCCCGTGGTCGCGCTGACCGGCCATGCGCTCGCCGACATCTCGGAAGGGGCGAAGAGGGCCGGGTGCGACGCGTTCGTCACGAAGCCATGCCTGCCCGAGGATCTCGTCAGGGAGATTCGCAGGATTCTCGACAGTCCGCAGTCATCGTCAACGAAGAAGGTCCCCCGGAGCGGCAAATATGCCAGGAGAAGTTGACGGAGTCGTGCTAAGAGCGTTTCGCCTTGCGGCCGCGCTCCTGAGCCTTCCGCTGTCTCGCGTGAACCCCGTGGCCGCCGAGGATGTCGCCGACCACGATTGAAAGGCCGCCGAACGCCGTGAGCCCGGGCGCGTCGCCGTTGACGCCGATCTGCACGCCGCCGTCAATCGCGAATCGCGCGCCGAGCTCGTAAATTGCGCCCGCGTCCACTGCCGTCAAGGCGCCGGCATCGGCCTCCTGGCGGGAGAACCGGAAGGCTTCGATGTACGGATTCCAGTTGTCGGACACAGCCACGCTCGCCGATGCGGACACGAGGTGTTGAACGAAGTGGGGCTGTCCACCGCCGGCGCCGATGCTGCCCATGCCGTAGTTGACGTCGACGTGCCAGTGCCGGCCGATATCCGTGCCCGTGAGGAACGCGACCGTGTAATCGGCGTCGCCAGACCCTAGACCGTGCTCGGCGCTCGCGGTCGGCAGGTTGATCGCCGGCAGAACCGACAGCACGGGCACGCCGCCCGGGTCGGCCCACAGCCGCAGTTTCGCACCGAGCTGGATGTTGCCGAGCCCCGTGTTCCGTCCGTTCTGGTCGGTCTGCAGCAGAAGCCCGTCGGTCCCCACACGTGCTTCGAACCATTCAAGCAATCCCACACGCGCCGTGACCGGCGTCCCGAACGCATGCTGACCAAGGGCGACATGCGTATACACGCCGCCGATCTCGATCTGCAGCAGGCCGATGTCGACGATGTGCGTGCCGTTGGTGACGTCCGGACGATCCGGCTCGATCGCTTCTTGTGCAGCCGGCGTGTCTTGCTGCGCATACCCGTCCACGGCAGCACACAGCACGCACATCCAGCCGATCGCCGCACGCACCGTCGGGGTCATCGCGAGAAGGATACACAGAAGGGATTTGCGACGGACCGGTCACGATGTCGCGCGTCGTGATATAAGTGTCATTTCGTATTATCAAAACATAGATTTTGACGATACATGACCACCATGCCGAAGGTAAAGCCATGACCTGCCGCACGCTGCCTGGGATGGCGATCGTATTCCTGGTCGCCAGTCCCGTGTTGGCACAGCCCCCCGAACCCACGGCTCCTCCGTCCGCGACAGCGGGCCAGACAACCGGCGAGACGCGCGTCGAGGAGCTCGAGCGGCGTCTCCGCGAGCTTGCCGCGCGAGTCCAGGAGCTGGAGACCTCGGATGGCAACAAAAGGGCTGAAGAGCCGCGGCAAGGCGAGGCCACGGCCGGACAGGCACCCAGGGCCGAAGCGCCTGTCCAGGAGTCCGCCGAATCGTCGCCTGCTTCGCAGACCGGTCCTATCTCAGGCTACATGGATTTTCACCTCAACAGACCCGAACAGGAGGATCCTCAGCTCGATTTTCACCGTTTTGTCCTGCTCTTCACCCATGGCTTCAGCGAGCGGCTGCGCTTCACCGGGGAGCTCGAGCTCGAGCACGGCTTCGTCGAAGGCGCCGAGGAATCAGGCGAGTTGGAGCTGGAACAGGCGTACCTGGATTTCAAGGTGAAGCCGGAATTCAACCTCCGGGCGGGGATGCTGCTTGCGCCGGTGGGGATCATCAACGAGCGTCACGAACCTCCGTCGTATCACGGCGTCGAGCGGCCGTTTGTCGATACATTCATCATCCCGTCGACGTGGTTCGACGCGGGCGTGGGCATCCACGGCGCGTTCGGCCCCGGCTGGCAGTATCGCGCGTACCTCATGGCGCCGCTCGATGCCACACGAATTACCGCCGGGGAGGGACTGGCGGAGGCGCGCCAGAAAGGGTTCAGGTCGAACGTGCGCAACATCGCGCAGACGGCCCGGCTCGAGAATGTCGGGTTCCCGGGGCTGACGCTCGGAGCGAGCTTCTGGCGCGGAAAGACCGGGTTCAACTTCCGCCGCGAAGACTCGCGCGTGGGCGTGATCGAATTCGACGGTCGTTATCACACCGGTCCCTTTGCCGTCCGCGGCGAGTTCGCGCAGGTCTTCGTCGACGGCGCGAACGAGCTGAACGACCTGCTGCAGCGGACGGCGGGTGTGAGCCCGAATATCGCGCGGCAGATGCGCGGCTTCTACGTCGAGCCTTCCGTGCGGCCGGTGCCGCGGCTGCGCTACGACATCGCCGCCTTCCTGCGCTACGAAAACTTCGACACGCAGTTCAGGATGCCGGAAGGCGTGCTGCCCCTGAAGCAGTTCGATCGGGCCGCCTGGGTCGTCGGCGCGTCGTATTTCCCGGACCCCGATATCGCGTTCAAGATCGATTACACGGTGATCCGGAACCGAAGCTCGCTGTTTCCGAGCGCCGATAGCCTGAACATCGGGCTCGGCTGGTGGTTCTGATGACAAGCCAGGGACTCGCTCGCGGTCGCTCGCTTGCGTGTGCGGCGTTGCTCGTGCTCCTCGCGCCGCCTTCCGGCTCTTCACAGGATCGCAAGGTGGTTCGGGTGACGGCCGAGCGCTTTACGTTCACGCCGTCACACATCAAGGTGAAGCGGGGGGACGTCGTCGAGCTCCGGTTGCGGAGCGACGACACCAACCATGGGTTTCGCATCCTCGGCTCCGACGCCAACGTCATCATCCCGAAGCGAGGGCGGGGCGAGGCCACCGTGATTTTCCACGCGGACTCTCCCGGCCGCTACACATTCGAGTGCTCGAAGATGTGCGGCGCAGGACACGGCTTCATGCGGGGTCTCATCACCGTCGAGGAGTAGAGGAGCAGGAGCGTCGAAGGTGAAACGTCTGATCGCTCTGGCAATCGGCATGTACCTCGCGCTGATCTGGGTCGAGCTCACGGGGCAGACCGTCCGTCCGTTGCCGGGAGATCCGCTGCCTGGGATCACCAGCGGAGAATTCGAGGAGTTCCGCCTGGGTCTCGGCGATTTCACGGAGGTCGAGACGGTCGAAGACGGCCTCGGTCCGGCGTTCAACGGCTCGAGCTGCGCGGTCTGCCACAGCGTGCCGGCGATCGGGGGCGCGGGCGTCGTGGCGGAAGTCAGGGCGGCGCGCAGAAACGAACGCGGCGAGTTCGTGGAGCTTGTACCGAAGTCGGGCTCGTTGTTTCAGACCTTCTCGATTCCGCCCCACACCTGTCAGCCGGTCATCCCACCGGAGGCGAATGTGATCGCGCGGCGCGTGCCGATTCCGCTGTTTGGCGCCGGCCTCGTCGAAGCGATTCCCGACGAAGTGCTGCTGGCGCTCGACGACGCCGACGACCGCGACGGCGACGGCATCAGCGGCCGTGCCGCGATCGTCACCGACATCGCCACGGGCCATCGCCGTGTCGGACGTTTCGGATGGAAGGCGCAGCAGGCGACGTTGCTGGCGTTCAGCGCCGACGCGTACAGAAATGAGATGGGGATTACGAACGACCTGTTCCCCGACGAGGTCGCGTTCGGCATCACGGCCGAGCAGATGAAGCTGTGCGATCGGATCCCGGACCCTGAAGACAAGCCGGATCGTCGAACACGGCGGCGGGCGATCGATAACTTCGAGTCATTCATGAAGTTCCTGGCGCCCGCCGGGCGCGGCCCGATAGACGACGCGGGGCGCGCCGGCGAAGCGGTGTTCGGCGCGGCCGGCTGTGCGTCGTGCCATGTGCCCTCGCTGCAGACGGGTCCCAGCCCGAACCCCCTGTTCAATCGCAAGGTGGTGCCGCTGTTTTCAGATTTGCTGCTGCACGATATCGGGACCGGTGACGGCATCAGTCAGGAAGCCGCCTCGCCTCAGGAGTTCAGGACGCCGCCGCTGTGGGGCCTCAGGCTGCGCCGGCCGCTGCTGCACGACGGCACGGCGGCAACGGTCGAGGATGCCATCGGCCTTCACGGCGGTGAGGCCGCCTCTGCCCGTGGAAGATTCCTTGCGCTCCCGGCCGATCGACGCGCGGCGCTCCTGGCTTTTCTGAAATCGCTCTGATGTCTCGCAACCCGTGGCTCGACAATTACGGCGACGTATTGATTTGGACAAGCCACGGAGAGCACTGAGACACAGAGACGCTCGACGCGGTCGGCCTGCACAGCAGGCCGAGCCGTGAGGCGCGCAAACCGCAAACGAACGACCGAGCCACTGTCCGGTGGTCGTTCGTTTGCGGTTGGCACGCCTCGCCCGCCGCTCGGCGGCGCCGCGTCGAGCGCGCTACCTGCAGCGTGTTCTTCTCTGTGTCTTTGTGTCTCTGTGGCCAAATATGTCGCCGTATTTCTGAAATGGGGTACCGATCGCCGTCACGAAAGGAGCGACCTCCACGAGCAGCTTCGACGCCGCACGGGCTCCGATGGTGATCCGGCGCTCGTCCTTGCCCCGCAGCATCACGGAATCGGCGGCCGCGTCGCGGCTCTCGACTTCGATCGGCTGCCCTGGCTTGAGATCGTTGCTCTCGATGAAGCGCAGGAACGCGGGATCCTGATCGGCGATGCGCGTGACCCTCAGCAGCGTCCCGATCGGGCAGGTGAGCAGGTTGTCGAGGTGCTCGGTCGTGATGGCGCCGTCCGGATTCGGAATCGGATCGCCATGGGGATCGTGCGTGGGCTGTCCAAGCATCTGATCCATCCGATCGATCAGCCGCTCGGAGACGACGTGCTCGAGGTGCTCGGCTTCGTCGTGCACTTCCGCCCAGCTCATGCCCATCACCTGCACGAGGAACAATTCGACGAGGCGGTGGCGCCGCAGCACGAGGCCCGCCAGCTTTTCTCCGGCCGCGCTCAACCGGACGCCGCTGTACGGTTCGTACTCCGCCAATCCCGATTCCGCGAGCGCCTTCACCATTGTCGTCGCCGTGCCCGGCGTCACGCCGAGCGCGGTCGCGACCTGTCCCATCGGCAGCAGCCGTTGATCGCGTGCCAGCGACGATTGCCCCAGATAGATCGCCTTGAGGTAGTTCTCAACGGTGCTCGACGGGAGCATCCGACGATATTATCCGAGAAATGTCGTTGCGGGACCGGATCGCCACACCCGATGGCAAGGGCCGATACGTGCGCGTGCTGTTCGCGACGATCGCGGATCGCTACGACTTCATCACGAGAGCGCTGTCGTACGGCCAGGATCAGCGCTGGAAGCGGCGGCTGGTCGATCTGGCGGCGCCGCGGCCCGGCGCCCGTGCGCTCGATCTGGCGACCGGCACGGGAGACATTGCGTTCGCGCTTGCCGCCCGCGGCGCCCGCGTCGTCGGCCTCGACATCACGTTCCGGATGATCGAACTGGCGCGGAACAGGCAAACCGGCGGAGCGCGAGGCTTTCGGCCGGGCGGTGGTCGCGCGCCTGAAAAGCTCGCGCTACGGTTCCTGGTCGGCGACATGCACGCGATCCCGTTTCCGGCCGGCTCATTTGATATCGTGACGACCGGATACGGCCTGAGGAACGTGCCGGACCTCACCATGGCGATCGATGAAATCGCCCGTGTGCTGACGCCGCGCGGGCAGGTGCTGTCCCTCGACTTCAATCGTCCGTCGAACCGTGTCGTCCGATCCGCCTATCTCGCGTACCTCACGGTGGTGGGCGCGGCGCTCGGATGGATCCTGCATCGCGATCCGGACACGTACCGGTACATCCCGGCGTCGATTCGTCTGTATCCGGGCGCCGACGCCGTCACGCGCCTGTTCGAGGCGCGGGGGTTCAGCGGCGTGCGAAGTCATCCGGTCCTTGGCGGGTTGATGGCGATTCATCATGCCATTCGAGCCTGACACGTCGGCGTGGTCGGGCGAAGGGACCTTCACGCAGCTGCTGATCGATCGGTTGAGCGGGATCGCCGGGGTCCGCCTGGTGCGGGTCGAAGACGCGCCGGCGACACGATCGGATGCCGACTACAACTTCATCAGCAATGAGCTCTTCGTCGCTTTTGCGACCACCGATCGTCAGGAGCGGTTCAAGCGGTTCGGATGGCTGCCGGGTCGGCGCACGCTCACGGAGAAAGCGATGACCCTCGCCGGCCTCGAGGTGCTCCTGACGGCGATGGCCGACGTGGGTGCGCCCGATTACGGCGACGAAGGGATGCTCCAGTACCTGCGATCGGAGCGGATCGTTCCGCCGTATCAAACGCGGGGCTACAAACTGGTGGAGTTGGTCCGCATCTACGAAGCCGGCACGCAACGCCGTTCCTGACTTACTAAGTACTCGATTTCACATTACGGTGACGTATTTCGTGACGGCGATCGGTACCCCATTTCAGGAATACGACGACATACTTGGCCACAGAGAGACACCAAGACACAGAGAAGAACACGCTTCAGGTAAGCGCGCTCGACGCGGCGCCGCCGAGCGGCGGGCGAAGCGTTTGCGCGCCTCACGGCTCGGCCTTGCGGTGCAGGCCGACCGCGTCGAGCGCCTCTGTGTCTCAGTGTCTTCCGTGGCTTGTCCAAATCAATACGTCGGCGCGCGCACCACCAGGTTGTCGACAGCGCATTCTGTCCGAAATTCCGTCATCTGTCAGGAGTCGCTACAGGGCTTTCAGTTAGAGGTGCACGGGAGGTCATTCGGCACAACGTCGCGCCGTGCAGGCAGTTGCAGATTTCCGCTCAACCGTGGCGCGCGGCTTGCTCAAAACGGGTGGGCCCGAACGCTCAAAGCTCGACACGTCCGGGTCATGGCACCTGTCGCGCACGCGAACAAACGTTCTCGAGGCGGCAGGCTCAAGGGAGGACCTCATGACGGCGCGCCGCGGCAATATACTCATCACGGCCCTGGTGCTTCTGCTGACGTCGGTGGTCTGGCACCGGCTCTCGCCGGTGGCATTTGCCCAGCATCCCCCCGCACCCGTTCCGCCATCGCTCAAGACGATCAGCGTACCGCTTCCGAGCAACCTGGACGAGTTCGTCAAGAACAGAGCCTTTGCAGTTGTCTTGGGCAAGGCGCTTTTTTGGGACATGGATGTCGGCAGCGATCGCCAGGCCTGCGCGAGCTGTCATTTCCACGCCGGTGCTGATGACCGGGTGAAGAACCAGTTCAATCCGGGCTTCCCGATCACGGCCGACATGAGCTTCGGCGACGCGTTCGGGCGCACGGGCTCGGGCGCCCAGGCGGGCCCGAACTACACTGCCGTTGCCGGTGATTTCCCGCTGCACCGTCTGTCCAACCCTGAGGACCGTCAATCATTCGTGCTCTACGACAGCGACGACCGGTTCTCCTCGCAAGGAACCTTCGCCGGCGCGTTCGTCTCGAATCCGTCTCTGTTCGTCTTCGGTATCGACGCGTGCGGCTCCGCCGATCCCGCGACGGATCCGTTTCGGGTGAACGGCTTCCTCGTCGGCGACGTCTTCGTGCGAAAGGTCGAGCCCCGGAATACGCCGACGATGATCAACGCGGCGTTCAACTTCCGGAACTTCTGGGATGGCAGGGCGAACAACATTTTCAACGGCGTCAATCCATTCGGTCTCAGGGACCAGCAGGCGAGGGTCTGGCTCGAGAACGCCGATGGCTCGGTCACGCCGGTGCAAGTGGCGCTCGAGAATGCCAGCCTGGCATCGCAAGCTGTCGGGCCGCCGCTCAGCGACTTCGAGATGTCGTGCTCGGGCAGGACCTTTTCCAATCTCGGCAGGAAGATGCTGCCGCGCCGGGCGCTGGCGAGCCAGGCCGTCCATCCCCAGGACAGCGTGTTGGGACCTTATCGCCCTCTCCTGCTGCCCACCGGCTTGAACTACACCTATAGCCAACTCGTTCAGAACGCGTTTCAGGACCGGTACTGGTCGGCCAGCCAGCTGGTCGATGGGACGTTCACCCAGATGGAGGCGAACTTCTCGATGTTCTGGGGCCTCTCGATCATGTTGTACGAAGCGACGCTCGTCTCCGACGAAACGCCCTTCGACAAGTTCCGCGGAGACTTCGTGACTCCGCCGAATCCCGCTGCGCTGACCGCCCAGCAGCAACTCGGGCTGGACCTGTTCATGACGAAGGGCAATTGCATCGCCTGTCACAAAGGCCCTGAGTTCAGCTCCGCGGCGACCCATCTCCAGGCCGAGAATCAGGAAGAAGGGCTCGTGGAACGCATGGTGATGCGCGACGGCGGCATCGCGCTTTACGACAACGGGTTCTACAACCTCGGCGTGCGACCGAGCGCGAATGACCCCGGTGTGGGCGGGCGCGACCCGTTCGGGAACCCGCTGTCGTTCACGGAACAGTACCTCGACATGTTGCGAGGCAGGGATGTTCCCGATCGGTTCCAGATCGATGCCTGCAAATTCGCCTCTCCATTCACAGTCGACTTCCCATTGTCTTCCCTGACGAGCCCGGACTGCCATGGCGTGCCGTTCAACCCGGCAGATATCGATGGATTGCGTACGGCAGTCAGAGGGACCTTCAAGGTACCCTCGCTGAGAAATGCGGCGCTGACCGGACCGTATTTCCACAACGGCGGGCAGGCGACGTTAGGGCAGGTCGTCGCCTTCTACAATCGGGGAGGCGACAGGACCGATGTTCCAGGTGGAGACACCTCGGGAGTTCCGAGCAACGTGCATCCTGACATCAACGTGCTCGCCCTGACGAGAGCGGAGCAGTTGGCGCTGGTGGCGTTCCTGGAGTCTCTGACGGACCCACGCGTGCAGTGCGAACAGGCGCCTTTTGATCACCCGGAGCTGCTCGTTCCCAACGGTCATCCCTTCAACCAATACACGGTGGTGGCGGATCCCACAACCCTTAACACCAAGGCAGTCGACTCGTTCATGACCATTCCTCCAGTGGGACGTGACGGCCTTCCTGGAATTCTTCAGCCTTGTCTGGGCACTTTCGCCGACCGGCTCGGATTGTCCCAGAGCAGCGGAGTGACAGGTTCTTAGGGCGTCTCTGAGTCTCTCTGTGGCCATATTCCTTATGGCTGGAGCAGGCCCTGGCGGCTTTCACCACGGCCTGCTAACTTGACTTAACCAACAAGACCTGCCGGCCCGTCCGCTCGATCGTCCGCGCCTTCCAGTGCACATTGGACCTCGCGGTTCCTAATGACCGGCAGCGCTCGCGCCGACACTGACGTTTGAGGGCAATCCTTCTGCCCGCACGCCAGGGTGTGCAATCGCGTGAATCAATGAGCCTCGTTCCATCACTTCTCCAGGCGATCCTCCGCGTCGATGGGGAGGCTCTGGTCATGCACGCCGGCGACAAGCCGTACGTCGTGTCGCCGACGGGACAAATCGACGTCGCCAGTCGAGGCCTGACACTCGAGGCGCTCAACACCATCGTCGGACAGCTGCTGCCGGCCGAGCTGCAAGCGGCACTGGACGAATTCGGCGCGGTGCAATACGAGCTGCCGGCGGCCGACGAGTTCCCCGGCCAACATTTCACCGTTGTGGCCGCCCGCGGCGGTGACGACGTGTGGACCGAGATCCGGCGGCGCCGGGTGCCGGACGATCACGTGCCGGACGAGCTGTTCGGGCCAACATTGTCCGCGCCCGTTGCCGCACCGCAGGTCCTTTCACTCCCCGCCGCCGCGCCCGCGTCGACGTTCGCCCGGTCTGACGCCGACGATCTTTGCGCCGAGACGCCTGGATTCGCCGGCGCGACCGTACAGATGGCGCAGGAGGAGGACGACGTCCTGCTCCTGCCTGGCGGCGCGGAGCTGTGGCCGGATCGCGAGCGATTGGTCGAGGTCGGTGAAGGGTCGTCTGAGAGGCTCACCCTCCACGGGACAGGCGGAGCGCGCCGCCTTCGCGCCGAAGGCGCTTCCGCCTCCGCTGAAGCTTCGGCGGACCGCCGTAGCCTTGGCGGAGGCTGGTCGACGAGCGTCGCCGAAGCCCGGTCGGATCGCAGCCGGACGGAGGCGGGAGACTTTCAGCCGAGCGAAGGCGAGTTCGATATCGATATCGACCTTGACGCGGACGTGGCGCTCGAGCCGCCAACGCCGGCACCGCGGCGGGACTGGCAGCCGCCCCCTCCGCCGCAAGGTGTCGCTGACAGACTTCCGCCGTCGGCCGCGCCGCAACCGATCGCCGATCTGCGTCCGCCGTCGCACGCGCCGCTGCAAGCGGTCTATGAACAGCGTTCGCCGTTGGCTCCGCCGCAAGCGGTTGCCGACCTGCGTCCGCCGTCGCCAGAGCTGCCGCCAGCCGCCGCTGACGTGCATCTGCCGTCGCCTCCGGCACAACCGGTCACGTCGCTCCCGTCGCAGCCGGACGTCGATCCGCCGTCGCAGCCGGACGTTGTACTGCCGTCGCAGCCAGCCGCTGTGATGCCGTTGCCGCCGGCCGCTGGGCCGCCGTCGGGGCTGTGGCTGGAGACCGAGCGCGAGGTCGCCAGGCTGACGAAAGAGGCCGGCGAGCTGTTCGAGGCGGTGCGCGCACAGGCGGACACGCTTCAAATGAAGCAGAGGCAGTTCGAGGCGTTCGACGAGCGCCTCCGCACGCTGCAGTCCGGCGTCGTCGACGCCGAATCGCGCATGGAAGGGCTCACCGCCGGGGATGCACACCTGACCGATCTGATGCAGAAGGTCGACGGCCTCTCGAAACGGTTCGAGACGCTCTTCACGCAAGCCGACGACCTGACGAAAAAGCAGCTCGCGCTCGAGCCGCTGCACGAGCGCCTTGGACAAGCCCACGACATCGCCGGGGAGGCGACGCGGCAGCTCGATTCGCTCCGGCAGAGCCGCGAGGACCTCGACGCGCTCCGCAAGGAAATCCAGGAGTTCTCGGAGAGGCACGCCGACGCGGCGAGGCTGGTCGAGAAGCTCGGCGCCGATCGGCTCGGCCTCGAAGCGCTCGGCGAGCGCATGACGGCGTTTGCAACGCTGGCGCCCGAGCTCGAAGCGAAGATGGATGCGATCACGGGCAAGCTGGAGCTCATCGAGGACGGCACCCGGAAGGCGGCGAGCCTGCATGAGTCGGTCGCCGAGCTCGACGCTCAGATCTCCCGCGTCAGCGCGCGCGTACCGTTTGTCGAGCAGCTCGAAGGCCGCCTGAACGACTTGAACGTGTTGAGCGGAGACGTCGATCGCAAGCTCGAGGATCAGCTCGGCGCCCATCGGCTCGGCCTCGAAGCGTTCGGCGAGCGCATGACGGCGTTTGCAACGCTGGCGCCCGAGCTCGAAGCGAAGGTGGATGCGATCACGGGCAAGCTGGAGCTCATCGAGGACGGCACCCGGAAGGCGGCGAGCCTGCATGAGTCGGTCGCCGAGCTCGACGCTCGGATCTCGCGCGTCAGCGCGCGCGTACCGTTTGTCGAGCAGCTCGAAGGCCGCCTGAACAGTTTGAACGTGTTGAGCAGCGACGTGGATGGCAAGCTCGAGGACCAGCTCGCGCGTCGCGTCGAGCTGGAAACGCTCAAGGCGGCGTGCGACGGCCTCAAGGCGCAGATGGTCGACGCGCAGCCCACGCTCGACGGTGTGCGCGATCTCCAGACCACGCTCGTGCCGCTGGTCGCGGAGGTCACCAGGCTGCGGGCCGACATCGGCGCGGCGGAGAAGCGGCTGGAGGGCGCGAAGTTCAACGAGGCCGCGATCACCGACGCCGCGATCATCGAGCAGGAGAAACGGTACGTGGCGCTTGTCGAGGCCGGCAACACGTTGGCGACCAAGGTCTCCGAGCACTCGCGCCAGATGCAGACGTTGGCGGAGGAGCTCGCGCGGTCGTCGAAGATGAAGGACGAGATGCTGATGGAGCTCGACCGCGTGCAGACTCGCCAGCGCGACGCGACCAGCCGGATTCAGGCGTCGGAAGATCAGCTCGCGCGCGCCGAGAACATGTTCAATCAGCTCGAAGCGCGACGGTCGCAGACGGCGCTCGACGAGAAGAAACCCGAGGTCGTGCCGCCGTCTCCGTCTCAGCCGGTCGCGGTACTGCCATCGCCGCCGGACGTCGCGCCGCCCTCGCAGCCGGTCGCGGTGGTGACGTCGCCGCCGGCCGTCGTGGAGCCGATCTTCCAACACCCGATCCGATCGGGCGAACCGCCACCCTCTGATCCCACGGTCTCCGGCCTGGAACGGTTGCTGCGGGTGTCGGCCGCGCGCGGCGCGTCGACCCTATATCTCTCGTCCGAGTCGCGGCCGTCGGTGCGGGTCGACGGAGAGTTGCAGACGCTCGACGACGAGCCGGTCCACGCGGCACGCGAGGTCGAGTCGCTCCTGCTGCCGCTCGTCCCGGAGCGCAGCCACGAGGCGCTCCGCGCGCGTGGGGCCACCGAGTGGATTTGCGACATCGAGGGCGTCGGCCGCGTCCGGTGCATGAGCTTCCACGATCATCGAGGGCCGGGAGGCGTGTTCCGGCTGATGCCGGCGCGTTCGATCTCGACCGAACAGCTCGGGCTCCCGCGTCAGGTCCAGGCGCTGGCGCTCGAGCCGGAAGGGATCGTCCTCGTGGCCGGTCCGCGCTCGAGCGGGAAGCGGACGCTCATCTCGGCGTTCGTCGACCTGATGAACCGCACGCGCCGCGACCACGTGATCACGATCGAGCGGGAGGTCAACATCGTGCACGGGCGCGGCGACTCGTTCATCAGCCAGCGGGAGATGCGCGGGGACGACGAGGAGATGCTGGCGGCCGCGCGCGCGGCGCTGCGGGAAGATCCCGACGTCCTGGTGATCGAGGACCTGCGGACCGGTGCGCTCATGAACGTCGCTCTCGAAGCGGCGGCCGCGGGCCGCCTCGTGATCGGCGGCTTCTCCGCGCACACGGCCACCGGCGCGATCGATCGCATCATCGATTCGTACGCCCCGGAATACCGCCGGCAGGCGCAGCTCGCGCTGGCCGGCTCGCTGCGCGGGGTCATCGTGCAGGTGTTGTTGCGCAAGATCGGCGGCGGACGCCTTCCGGCGCGCGAGGTGCTGCTCAACACGCCGGCCGTCTCGAGCGTGATCGCCGAGGGGAAGACCTCGCAGTTGCCGATGGCGATCGAGGGCGGGCGCCGCTCGGGGATGATGCCGCTCAACGACGCCCTCGTCGGTCTCGTGCAGAGCGCTGCCGTCGAGGCGCACGAAGCGTACCGGCGGTCGGCGGATCGTCCCGGCTTCCTCGCGGCGCTGGACCGCCAGGGCATCGACACCTCGTTTGTGGAACGGCTCGCGTGACACGCGAAACCGCGGAGCACGCAGAGACCGCAGAGAAAGATCTTCTCTGCGCTCTCAGCGATCTCTGCGGTTGAACGTCAGCGCTCGACGAACGCTTCCAGCTCCTTCAGCAGGAACTCCAGCACATCGTCTTCGGTCAGCGCCTCGGGATCGCCGATGGCGCGCTCGAATTCGAGCACCCGCCGGCCGCGGCTGCGGCTGGTGTGTCCGACGACGCGCGGTGCCGTGTCGCTCGTGTCGAGCGACACCTCGATGTAGTCCTCGGCGCCGCGATCCGACATCAGGCGCACGCTGCCCGTGGGCGTGAAGACGTTGAAGAGATAGCCATCCGCACGCAGCGAGTTGGCGACCTGCCGGAAGAGCGGGACGGCGATGGTCTCGAGAAACGTGTCGAATGCGCGAGAAGCCTGATCGTTGCGTGCGCGGCGTTCGCCCGCCTGCCGTTTCGCGCGCTCGATCATGTGCAGCAGCCGTTTGCGGACGTCGGCGATTTCCATGGCGGCTGGCCTCACGAGCTCGACGCTTCTGAACACCGCTCGTCCTGAGCTTGTCGAAGGACGAGCCGCGGAGATGGCTCGTGGTTCGACAAGCTCACCACGAGCGAACGACAGGCTCACCACGAGCGAACGACAGGCTCACCACGAGCAAGCATACGCACATCGCGCGCGTCACACTAACAGGCTGCTGAAAAAAGCCAGCCTGAGGGCAAAGGGCTGATGGCTGAAATGCGCCTGTTTTAGCCATTAGCCCTCAGCGCTTAGCCCTGCAGGATGCGTTTTTCAGCATCCTGCTAGACGACCCGCTGCCGGCGCAATGCGGCGATCGCGCCGGCGCTCAGTCCCAGATCTCCCGCCAGGACGGCATCGGTGTGCTGGCCGAGCGTCGGCGGCGCCGTTCTGACCGCCCCGGCCGTCTCCGAGAGCTTGATCGGCACACCGAGGGTCCGGAGCTGACCGATCGTCGCGTGCTCCACGCGCGCGATCATCTCACGCGCGCCGAGTTGCGGATCGTCGAAGAGCTCCTGCAGGTTCCGGACCGATCCGCACGGCACTCCGGCAGTCGTCAGGCGATCGATCCAGAATTGCCGCGGCCCGGTCCGAAGGCGATCGGCGAGCAACGGCCGAAGCACATCGTACGCGGTCACACGCTGCCGGTTCGTCGCGAAGCGCTCCTCTTCCGGAAGGCCTGCGATCGTGCAGAACCGGCGCCACTGCTCATCGTTGCCGACGGCGATCACGAACTCGCCGTCCGAGGCGGCGAACGTCTCGTACGGCACGATGCTCGGATGGCGGTTGCCGAGCCGGGCCGGCACCGTGCCGGTCGCGAAGAAGCCGCCCGCCTGATACGTGAGCAGTGCCACGGTCGCATCCAGCATCGCGAGATCGACCTGCTGCCCCTTCCCCGTGCGCTCGCGCGCCAGGAGCGCCATCGCGATGCCGAACGCGGCGAACATGCCGGAGACGATGTCGACAATCGCGACGCCGAGACGGTACGGCGGACCGTGACCGCTCTGGCCGAACCCCGAGATCGAGCAGTACACGAGCCGGGAATGCCGGGGGGCCAGCGCCTGGTAGTCGAGCCCCAGCCTCGTCAGCGTGAACGGACGGAAATTCTCAACCAGGACATCGCTCTTCGCAATCAGGCGATCGAGTACCGGCCTCCCCTCCGGGTGCTTGAAGTCGAGCGTCACGCTCTCCTTGTTCCGGTTGATGCTGAGGAAGTACGCGCTCTCGCCGTCTACATCGGGCCCCCCGGCGCGCCGTTTATCCGCGCTGGGGTATTGAAACGGCGGACCCCAGGCGCGGGTGTCGTCGCCCTTGCCCGGCTGCTCGATCTTGATGACTCGCGCACCCATGTCCGCGAGCAGCATCGTGCAATACGGACCCGACAGCACGCGCGTCAGGTCGAGAACCGTGATTCCGTCGAGTGGCGGCATAATGACGGGATGATTATCGTCTACGCCGGCAGCGCCTGACGCAGCTGCGACCAGGTGAAAGAGTTTCTTTCACGAGAAGGCGTGCCATTCACGGCGCACAACGTCGACGAGGACGCCCGCGCGTATGACGAGCTGATCGCGCGCGGATGGCGGAGCATACCGGTCACCGTCATCGGCGACCACGTCGTCAAAGGCTTCGACGCCGGCGCGCTGGCGGC
This sequence comes from Acidobacteriota bacterium, assembly GCA_003222535.1. GTDB lineage: Bacteria > Acidobacteriota > Vicinamibacteria > Vicinamibacterales > CAVVIG01 > QHWJ01. The sequence continues at coordinate 21,990 of QHWJ01000139.1, forward strand.
GGCGATCGCCGAGTGGCGCGCGCGGTCCCTCTCGGGGGGGCCGGGGCGTCCCGATTGAGCACGTCGCGCGCGATGGTCATCAGATCCGACAGCAGCGCGTAGGCGGTTTGCGTCAGGCTCCCGCTCCGCTGCGCCACCGCAATCTCCTCCAGCAGATCGGTGCGAAGGATGATGGCGTTCTGCTGGCCGTCGAGCCCTGCCAGCAGGTCGTCCCCCGGCAGTTCCTCCGGCGCGACGCGCGCGACGATGCGCCGCCCCACGCGGACCGCGCTCGCGACGAGCTTCAGGCGCCGGCCCGCCGCACGCGCGTCGAGGGCGAGGCGGCCCGTCTCCGGCGTGATCCCCATCCGTTCGACGTCGAGCGGGGTGATCGCCGCGCCGAGCAGGACGTTTGCAAGCGCCGCGGTCTTCGCGGCTGAATCCCATCCGTCCAGGTCGAGCGACGCGTCGGCCTCCGCCACGCCTTGCGCCTGCATGTCGGCCAGCGCCTCGGCGAACGGCCGGCCCCGTTCCATCGCCGTGAGGATGTAGTTCGTCGTGCTGTTCACCACGCCGCGGAAGGCGATGATCCGCACGCCCGGCAGCGTCTCGCGCACGAGATTGAACACCGGAACGCCGTCCATGACCGCCCCTTCGAAGAGGAATCGACGGTTGGCCCGGCGGGCCGCCCGCGCGAGCGCGCGATAGGCAAACGCCACCGGACCCTTGTTGGCGGTGATGACGTGCGCACCACCCGAAAGCGCCGCGCGGACGTGACTGATCGCCGGCTCGCCGCGTGCGATATCCAGCGTCGTCGTTTCAATCATGACGAGGCGTCGCTTTCGCGCCGCGGCGGCATCGCGCACGCACGCGTCCGAGACGAAGTCGAGCGTCGTGCGTACGCCGGCGCCGGCTACAGCCGGACCGCGCGCCGGCCCCGTCCGTCTGAAGACGGGCGCCACGTACTGCCCACCGCTGCGCCGGGTCGCGATGCCGATGACGCGCGCGCGAAGGCCGTGCCGGCGCGCGAGCGTCGCGCGCTGCTCCTCGAGCAGCGACACGAATCTCTTCGCGACGTTGCCGTACCCGATGAGGAGGAGATCGAATGTCGTCAACCCGCGATTCGCAATCCGAGGTCCGCAATGAGCTCGGCGACGCGACTGAGCCCCGCGCGGAGGTACGTGGGCTCGTCGCCGAACCCGATCCGCAGATGGCCGTCCATGCCGAAGTGGTCGCCCGGCACGATGAGGACGCTTTTCTCCTGCCGCAACCGCGTGACCAGCTCCGTCGAGTTGATCGGATGGTGGTAGCGCGCGTACACGATCGCGCCCGCATCCGGCGGCGCGTAGCTGAACAGGCCGCCGTGCGCATCCAGCCATGCCGCGATGACCGGAAAGTTCTGATTCAGGATGCCCCGCGTCCGCGCGAGGATGCGGGCGCGCCGCGCCGGCTCGAGCGCCCGCCGCGCCAGACAGTCGCTCAACGCGCCGGGCGAGATGGTCGTGTAATCGTGGTACGACCATAGCGAGGCAATGAGCGCCGGCGGCCCGACGGCCCAGCCGATGCGCAGTCCCGGCAGGCCGTACGCCTTCGACAACCCGCTCGTGACGATGGCGCGATCGGAGCGTCCCCAGATCGTCGGCGTTTCACGTGCGTCGCGTTCCGCGCCGCGATAGATTTCGTCCGAGAGAATCCAGCTCCCGTGCCGCGCCGCGATCGCCGCAATCCGATCGAGATCGTCCGCTTCGATCCGGACTCCCGTCGGGTTGTTCGGATTGCAGATGATGATCAGCCTGGTCCGCGGAGAGACGATGTGCGCGAGCGCGTCCGCGTCGACGCTCCACCGCGACCCGCTGTTGACGAGCGGCCACTCCTTGACCGTCGCGCCGAACGCGCGCGTGAGGCCCCACGTCTGCATGTAGTTCGGCACCATCATCACGACCTCGTCGCCCGGCTCGACCAGGTTCCATGTCGTGATGTAGTTGGCTTCCGACCCGCCGTTGGTGACCTGAATGTGATTCGGCGTCGCCCCGGCGTACAGCGCCGCAATGGAGGCGCGGAGCGGCACCGTCCCGTTCGACTGCGTGTAGCGCAGTCCTTCCGCGAGCAGCGCGTCGCGCGATGCCGTATCGTCGACCAGCTCGCCGAGCCGGAGCGGGTGCACGCCGCTCTCCGACAAGTTGAAGTCCACCTGGTTTTCATAGGTGGATTGCATGCGTTCCATCGCGAACGGCTCGAGTCTCATGGCGGTCACTGTACTTCGATTGTTGCGCGGAAGCCGGCCCGCGATCCTGGACTATACTGGCCTGTTTTTGGGTGATACATGCACAGAGTCCGGGCGGACGTCAGCGTCACGCCCAGGCGGCGATGACGTCCGAGATCTCCCCGAGCCTGGCTCGGATCCCCGCCGGCGACTTCCTCATGGGCTCGGCCGATGCGGACGACGACGAGCGCCCCGTGCATCGGGTGTTTGTCAGCGAGTTCTTCATGGGGCGGTTCCCCGTGACCCAGGAGGAATACGCGCGATTCATCCGTGCGGCCGGCCATCCCGCCCCCGCCATCGGCGATCTTCCGCTCGTCGCGCTCGGATGCCGCGACGCGCTGTTCCGCGAGATCGCCGCGCCGTACCTCTGGGAGAACGATCGGCCGCCTCCGGGCTGCGGCGGCCACCCGGTCGTGCTCGTGCGCTACGACGATGCGCTGGCCTATTGCCGCTGGCTGTCGGAGGCAATCGGACGCTCCGTGCGGCTGCCCACGGAAGCCGAATGGGAGAAAGCGGCGCGGGCGGGCACCGACGGGCTGCGCTACCCGTGGGGCAACGACATCGACGAGTCGCGCTGCAATTTTCTGCCGGACCAATCGGTGAAACATCAACGCGGCACACGGCCGGCTGGCACGTACCCGCCCAACGCGTACGGCCTCTATGACATGTGCGGCAACGTCTGGGAATGGACCGCCGACTGGTATGGCGGCGACTACTACGGGCTTGGCGCGATGCGCGATCCGTCAGGCCCGGAGTCGGGCAGCATGCGCATCGTGCGCGGCGGCTCGTGGGTGAATGACGATGTGGAGATGCTGCGGTGCGCGTACCGGCACAAGGTACCGCCCGACACGTACGCCTACAGTGTCGGATTCAGGATCGTATGCGGGGCGTGATGGCAGCACGTTCTCACCGCGCGAAGAGGCCGCGGGATGAGCGGGGCGCGAACGCGATCGCGCGGCCCCCGCAGATGATGCGCTTCGCCGGTGCCGCGACTGTGGTGCAACCGGGCCTCATCGAGTGCCGCGGTGAGGTCACGCTCATCGCATCGATACGATGAAGCCGTCAGCCCGCCGCCTTCGGCCCGCAGCCCTCAGCCCTGAGCGCTCCCGCCACCGCTCGTCGGAAACGGCAACGAGCGACGGCGAGGCTCGCCGGCCTTCGCTGGCGTCCGAACCGGGCGAGCTAGGGCCGGGCTCGCCAAAGCGACAGCGCCGCCAGGGCGGCCGAAGCACCGAAGACGAGGAGGCGGCAGCCCTGACACCCGAAGGGTACGAAAAAGCGCGCCGCCTTCTGATGAAGCGCGACCCGATTCTCGCGGCCGCGATCACGCGCATCGGCCCGTGCAGGATGGCCGACCGGCAGCGCAAGGATCATCTGAGCGCGCTCATCGGGGCCATCGTCAGCCAGCAGTTGTCGACGAAAGCAGCCGCGACGATCTTCGGCCGGTTCGTCGCCCTGTTTCCCGACGGCCACATTCGAGACGCCGAGGCGATCGCCGGGCTGAGCGACGCGGCCCTGCGAGCGGTGGGGCTGAGCGGACAGAAGGTCGGCTACCTTCGCGATCTCAGCGCACGGATCGCCGATGGCCGGCTGCAACTCGACGAGCTCGACGCGCTGCCCGACGAGGACGTGATCGAACGACTCACGGCGGTGAAAGGATTCGGACGCTGGACCGCCGAGATGTTCCTGATGTTCCGCCTGCATCGGCCCGATGTGCTGCCGGCCGGCGATCTCGGGATCGTCAACGCCATTCAGCGGCTGTATCGCCTGCGGAAGCGGCCGGACGCCAGGCGGATTCTGAAGATCGGCGAGGCATGGCGGCCGTACCGGTCGGTGGCTTCCTGGTATCTCTGGCAAAGTCTGAAGTTGGAAGTCTCGAGTCTGAGGTGATCAGACTTCAGACTTCAGACTTCAGACTTGAGCTTTGAGCCATAGCAGCGCGTATCCGACTGCTATGGCGACCAGCGTCCCGCGTTCGCTGAACAGTGTCTCCGTCCACGAGTGCGGTGTGACCGCATCCGCCGCTGGGGGCTCATGGTTCGACGGGCTCGCCGCGAGCGCACGTCGCAGGCCTGCCGACGATCCGTGTCCGAACGCCGGCAGCCAGCGCGGGACACGCGTGGCGTAGGCGCGGTAAGCGTCTCCAAGCCGCGATTCCAGCAGCCGCTCTTCCCAACGCACGATCGCGTGATACTGGAGGCCAAGCAGCAGCAG
>QHWJ01000140.1 GCA_003222535.1 Acidobacteriota bacterium
GAAGCGCAGGACGACTGGATCCCGATGTGGCCGTCGGACGCGTACGCGCAACGGCACATCGAGCTGCTGCTGGGATCTCGCGTGTCCTCGATTGATCCCGGCGCCCGGACGGTGCTGCTCGAAAACGGGTCGCGCCGCGACTTCGGCGCGCTGCTGATCGCGACGGGCGCCGATCCGGTGCGGTTCCCGATTCCCGGCGCCGACAGCATGCAGGTGTTTTATCTCCGGTCGTTCGCCGACAGCCGTGCGATCGTGGAGCGTGCACGCACGGCGAAACATGTCGTGGTCGTGGGCGCCAGCTTCATCGGCCTGGAGGTCTCGGCCGCGCTTCGGACCCGCGGCGTCGCCGTGGATGTGGTTGCGCCCGAGCACGTGCCGCTCGAGCGAATCATGGGCACCGAGGTGGGCCGCTTCGTTCAATCCCTTCACGCGGCGCACGGCGTGGTGTTTCACCTGGGCGAGACGGTGACCTCGGTTGCCGGGCGGACGGTGGCGTTGAGTGGCGGCGGCACGGTGGATGCCGATTTCGTGGTGATGGGTGTCGGCGTCAGGCCGGCGACCGCGATCGCCGAGCGCTCGGGCCTCGCGGTCGATCGCGGCATCGCCGTGAATGAATTCCTCGAAACCAGCAGCCCCGGGATCTTCGCCGCCGGCGATGTGGCCCGATGGCCCGATCCGCACACGGGGTAGCGCATACGCGTGGAGCATTGGGTCGTGGCCGAGCGTCAGGGCCAGGTCGCCGCGCGCAATATGCTCGGACGTCGCGAGCGTTTCGATGCCGTGCCGTTTTTCTGGAGCCAGCACTACGACGTGACGATCAGATACGTGGGTCACGCCGAGCGCTGGGACACCGTGACGGTCAGCGGTTCACTTGACGCGCGTGACGCTTCCGTCAGTTTCATGCGCGGCGGCAGGAAACTCGCCGTGGCGACGGTGTCGCGCGATCGGGAAAATCTCCAGGTCGAGCTGGAACTGGAACAGGCGACAGCGTCGCAATCCTAGTCATGGCGAAGGGCCGCGGTCGGATTCATCCGCGCGGCGCGCCGCGCAGGAATCAGGCCGGCGATCGCTGCCACGATCAGCAGCACGCCAACGGCTGCCGCGATCGCTGCCGGATCGATCGGCGTGACGCCGTACAGCTGCCCCTGCACGAGCCGTGTTGACACCCACGCGAGGGGGAGGGCGAGCGCGATGCCCGCGGCGACGATCCACACGACATCACGCAGGATCAGCCACAAGACGTCGCGCGCGCGCGCGCCGATCGCCATGCGGATGCCAATCTCGCGCGTCCGCTTCGTCACCATGTACGCCACGACACCGTAGAGGCCAACCATTGCGAGCAGCGTCGCCAGCAGGCCGAAGATCGCCGACAGGCTGGCGAGGAGCCGCTCATTGGCCAGCGACTGATCGAGCTTTTGCTCGAGCGTGTGGACGTCGTGCAGCGGCAGGATGGGATCGATGTCGTGGATGACCGCGCGCGCGGTACCCACCATCGCCGCCGGATCAGCGCTCGTGCGCAGGTACACGACGAGGTTTCGCGCGTCGCTCGATTCGAGGATGGGGAAAAACAGTTGCGGCCGGATCGCGTCGCGGACGCTCGTGTACTTCGCATCGCTGACGACGCCCACGATCTCGATCGGTGTCGGCGTGCCTGGATCGTGGCCGAAGCCGACGCGACGACCGACGGCCGGCTCGCCGTCGAGGTACTGCTTCACGAACGCCTCGTTCGCGATCGCCACGCGGAACGCGTCATTCTCGCGGAACGCGTCATTCCCGTGGCGCGCCGTCGTCATTCGCTGGTCCCGATCGTCGAAGGCACGGCCGCTCGCGAGGTGCATGCCCATGGCGTTGAAGTAGCCGGGGCTGATCATGTTGTTCAACGTGAGGCGGCGCTGCCCGGAATCCGCCGGACGGCCCTCGATCGTCATGGCCATGTTCCACGATCCGCCTTCGAGCACACCCTGGGTGGCGACGCCGGCCGCGACTGCGCCGGGCGACGCCTGCAGCCGAGCCACCATGCTCTTCATGAACTGCTTGGCGCGCATCCCGTCGTATCCGTTCTCGCCCGGGTCGACGGTGAATGACAGGATGTGCGCGGTGTCGAAACCGGCGTCCGCCGTCACCAGGTTGTGCAGCGTGCGAACGAACAGTCCCGCGCCAATCAACAGCACAAGCGACAACGCCACCTGAGAGACGACCAGCACGCGGCGCAGCCGGCTGCGTCCGCCGCCGACACTCGGCGCTTCACTCTGCAAGGTCGGCGAGATCGCGGGTGCGGCGCTCTGCCACGCCGGCGCGAGGCCGAACAGCACACCCGTGATCGCAGACACCGCGAGCGTGAACGCGAGGACGCGGCCGTCCGGCGCCGTCGACACGGTGAGGATCCGGTCGGCGCTGACGAAAAACCCAAGCAGCAGTCGCGAACCCCAGCCCGCAAACGCGAGTCCCGCTGCTCCGCCAATCAGCGCGAGGAGGACGCTCTCGATCAGCAGTTGCTGCACGATGCGGCGCCGGCTCGCGCCAATCGCCAGACGGATGGCCATTTCGCGCTGGCGCGACGTCGCCCGCGCCAGCAGGAGGCTGGCGACATTCGCGCACGCGATCAGCAGCACCATGCCGACGATGCCCATCAGCGCCCACAGGGGGGTGGACAACTGACGCCGCAGATCCGATTTGCCTTCACCCGCGGGCCGTACTGCGAGCGTGCCTTGCAAGAACTTCGATCGGACGGTCGCGGATGCGCGAGCGAACGCCGGCTCGCGCTCTTCAAAAGCCAGCCGCGACGAGTAGAACGGCTGCAGTGCCGCCTGCGCCTGTGTGGGCGTCAGGCCCGGCCGGAGCCGTCCGAACACGTTCAGCCATCGCATGCGGCGATTCTCGAGCGCGGTCGTCAACGGCCCGCCGACGACAGACGGCGCGAGTCGAAGCGGTACGAACACCTGCGTCGCGTTGCCCAGATTCGTGCCGTGGAAGGCGGGCGGCGCGACGCCGATGACGGTGAGACGGTTGTTGTTGACGAGGAGCGTTCTGCCGACGACTGCTGGATCGGCGGCAAACCGGCTGCTCCAGTACGCGTGGCTCAGCACGACGATCGGTTCCGGACTGGCGGCGGTGTCGTCACCAGGCTCGATCACACGGCCGCGTGCCGCCGTGACGCCCAAGGTGGGAAAGTAGGTGCCGGACACGAGCTCGCTGGCGACGCGTTCGATGCGATCGCCCGCGTTGAGGCTCAGCGCAATGCCAAACCGGCAGAACAGTCCGGTGAACACCTCGTTGTGGCCGCGAAGATCTTCATACATGGGATACGACAACTCGTTGCCGTCGCCCCAGGCGCTGCCGTATTGAGTGCCGCGGACTGTGACGAGGACCAGCTCGTGGGGTCGCGTCACCGGAAGCTGTCGCAGGAGCACCTGGTCGACCAGCGTGAAAATCGCGGTGTTGGCGCCGACACCCAGCGCAATCGACAGGACCGCGACGGCAACGAACACCGGCGACGTGCGCAGCGTGCGGCCGGCGTAGCGGATGTCCGACAGGATGCTTTGCCAAACCCCTGAAAATCTCATCGTGGACCTCGCATGCCGGCGCGCGCGACGCCGGTCGCGGCCGCGGTAACGTAGTGAGACCGATACCGCCTCGAGCCAATACCAGAGCGCGGCGTTGCGCCCGTCAATTGTTCGCTCGCGAAATTCTTCGAGCAGGTCGCCGAGGATCGTGTCGCCGGCTGCGCCTTCGGGCAGCGTCCATCGCAGGAGCCATTGCGCCAGCTTCGGCGGCATGTGCGGCCTCACGTCGTCGGATCCTTCAGCAACGGTTCGATGCCGCGCCACATACGGCGCAGCACCTGGCGCGACTCGCGCAGCGCCGCCACGCCGGAGGCGGTCACGGTGTAGAGCCGTCGAGGCAGCCCGTCACGAAGAGGCGTGCCCTCCGCGGCCTTCCAGCGCAGCAGCCCCTTCTGCTCCAGCCGATCGAGGGACGAGTAGAGGGCGCCTCGGGAGATCCGCCGGCCGGCCCGACTGGCCAGTTCCTTGGCGATTTCGAGGCCGAAGGCGTCGGCGCCCAACCGGAGCACCGTCAGGAGCAGGAGGTGTTCAAATTCGCCGAGGGATGCTGACCGCATGGAGTCTGCTTTGTAGACTCTTAGACGGGGTGATGCCTCGAAAGGTTGAATGCCCGGTTCACGGCTCCTCAGTAATCGCACGATTGACATTCATGGCTTGCGGACTTAACGTTCCGGCGCGGCAATCGGCGGGCATCATGTCGGCGGAGACGTCGTGGCGCGCTTTGCCAACCCGACTCGATGACCGAACGTCAAACATGCACGGGAGCACCTCGTTGATGTCCTGGAGGAGACCCATGAGTCCCGCTCGGATGGCCGTCTGTGCGCTCCTGCTGGGGTTCGGATGCCTGTGGTCACCCGCGTCGCTCGCCGCGCGCGAAAGCAACGGCACGCCCGCGGCGAAGGCGCTCTCCGCCCAGGGTGAAGCCGCCGCCAAAGCCGGCAGACTCGCCGACGCGGCTGCCGCCTTTCGACGAGCTATCGACGCCGATCCCGACTTCGTGGACGCGCACCAGCGGTTCATCGAGATCACACAGCGCCAGGAACTGCCGGCCAGCCGGACGCCGGCCGTGCCGCGTCTGCAGAAACTGTACGAGCGGTGGGCCCGCCAATACCCGAACCGGGCGGCGTACCAATGGGCGCTCGGGTTCCTCTCTCCCGAGGCTGACACGGCCGATGTCTTCTTCAAGAAGGCGCTCGCTCTCGATCCCGCGTTTGCGCGGGCGCATTTGCTGCTCGCGAAAAACGCCGACCAGCAGTACGGCGTGCAGGGCACGCCGGAGACAGCGCTCATCGACCCGCATGGGCGGATCATGTTCAGGCCCTACGTGCACGATGCGGCGACGCGGGCCGTGCTCGAACGCGAGATCGACGCGCTGCTGAACCGGGCGGCGGAGCGGTAGGTTTGGACCAGCCTTCGATCCCATCACCTCGTAGAGAACCTGGTACCACCGCGTCTTCGACCTGATGCCTTTGAGCGGCCGGATGTAGCCTGGTCGGAACATGAACGCCGCCTTGAACGGAAGGCGCGGCAGCGCGTTCTCCGTCTTCCCCCCTTGATGCGCGCCCATGCGGTGCGTCCGCGTTCACTGCTGTCGATGCCTTCGCCCGAGACGTAACGGAACGTGAGCCGACGAACGGTCACGGATGCGAGCGCCGTCGCCGCGGCGAGCGTCAGGTCGTCCGTCAGGTGGTGATCGAGTGATGAAGTTGCCGGCCTTTCTCCTGAGTGCCTTCGTCCTGGCGGCCGTTCTGTGGGATGCCTTCGAGACGGTTGTCCTTCCGCGCACCGTCAGCCGGCGGCTCCGGTTGACACGCGTGTACTTCGGCTTCACGTGGAAGCCATGGAGTCGGGCGGCCGCGATGTTTCGAACCGAGCGTCGTCGCGAACGGTTTCTTGCCATCTTTGGTCCGTTATCCTTGTTGGGTCTTGCCGGCGTCTGGGCGTTGGGTCTCCTGCTTGGCTTCGCCGGTCTGCAGTGGTCCGCCGGTTCGAACCTCCGGCCCCTGAGCGCCACCGGCCGTTTCATCGACGATCTCTACATGAGCGGGACGACGTTCTTCACGCTGGGGTTGGGGGATGTGCAGCCGGTCGGACACGTCGCACGGCTGATCACGGTCGCCGAAGCGGGGACCGGGTTTGCGTTTCTCGCGATTGTGATCGCGTACTTTCCCGTGCTGTATCAGTCCTTCTCGCGCCGAGAGGCGCAGTTGACGCTGCTCGATGCCTGGGCCGGTTCCCCGCCCGCCGCCGTCGAAGTGCTGCGACGGCTCGCCGCCCGGAATGAGCTGGACGCGCTGCAGTCGTTTCTGAAGGATTGGGAGTACTGGTGTTCGGAGCTCCTTGAGAGTCACATTTCGTATCCGGCCGTTGCGTACTTTCGGTCGCAACATCAACGGCAGTCGTGGGTCTCGGCGTTAGCCACGATCCTGGATTTGTCGTCGCTCGTCGAGGTTGGGCTTGACGGCGTGCCCACATGGCAGGCGCATGTGACATTCGCGATGGCGAGACACGCGGCCGTCGATCTGACGCAGGTGCTGCATGCGGATCCGGATCCCGCCGCCGATCGTTTGTCGGACGTTGATCTGGAGGAGTTGCGTCACCAGATGGAGAGTGCCGGCCTCACACCCGCGCGCTCGCCAGAGGCCGACCGCCGGCTGCTGGACCTGCGTCGTTCGTACGAGCCCTACGTCAGCGGGCTGGCGCGTGGGCTCATGATGCCGACTCCGCCGTGGTGGCACCGTCAGGCCGTCAGGGACAATTGGGAAGTGAGTCCGAAAAGCGTGGCCGGAGCCCACCTGTAATGTCCGCCCCTGCTGCCCGTGGTGAAAGTCCCGGCGTCGCACCGAATGCAGCCGGACTTTCACCACGGGCTGCCAGCCGGTGGACCCTCGTGGCGACTATCCTCGGGTCAAGCCTGACGTTCATCGATGGCACGGTCGTCAACGTCGCGCTGCCGGCGCTCCAGGCTGACCTCCAGGCGACGATCACCGACGTGCAATGGGTGATCGAGGCGTATGCGCTGTTTCTGGGCGCGCTGATCCTGGTTGGCGGATCGATGGGCGATCAATTCGGCCGCAAGCGGGTGTTCCTCTTCGGCGTCGTCTTTTTCACCGTCGCCTCCGTCGCCTGTGGTGTCGCGACGTCGCCCGGGATGCTCATCGCGGGCCGCGCTCTGCAGGGCATCGGTGCGGCCTTCCTCGTCCCGGGGAGCCTCGCGATCATCAGCGCCACCTTCGATGACGCCGAACGCGGCCGAGCGATCGGCACCTGGTCAGGATTCAGCGCGATGACGACGGCGATCGGCCCCGTGAGTGGTGGCTGGCTGGTCGAACACGTCAGTTGGCGCGCGGTGTTTTTCCTGAACGTCCCGCTCGCCATCATCGTGCTCGTGCTGTCGCTGCGATTCATGAACGAGAGGCGCGACCCGTCCAGGACGACTCAGATCGACTGGAGTGGCGCGGCACTCGCCGTCCTCGGCTTGGGCAGCACCGTCTTCGGACTTCTCGAATGGCCGCCGCTCGGGGCGAGGCATCCGCTCGTGCTCGGCGCGCTCGCGATCGGCGTCTGCTCGCTCATCCTGCTCGTCATCGTGGAACGTCGCGCGGAGAGTCCGATGTTGCCGCTGGCCCTGTTCCGATCGCGACCGTTTTCGTTCGCCAACGTCCTGACGCTGCTCCTGTACGCGGCGCTGAGCGTCGCGTTCTTCCTCGCGCCGCTCAATCTCATCCAGGTCCAGCACTACACCGCGACCGCGGCGGGAGCGGCGTTGCTGCCGTTCCCGCTGATCATGTTTGCGCTCTCGCGATGGTCTGGCGGGCTGGTCGCGCGCGTCGGCAGCCGTCTGCCGCTGACCGTTGGGCCGGGGATCGCCGCGCTGGGGCTCGCACTCTACACGCGGCCGGGAATCGGCGGTACGTATTGGACGACGTTCTTTCCGGCCGTCGTCGTGCTGGGTTTCGGGATGGCGGTCACGGTCGCGCCGCTGACGACGACGGTGATGAGCGCTGTCGATCCGCGGCATGCCGGCGCGGCGTCCGGCGTCAACAATGCGGTTGCGAGAGTGGCCGGCCTTCTGGCGATCGCCGTCTTTGGCGTCGTGCTGGCGCGAACCTTTGACGAGCGGGTGCGCCCGCGTCTCGATCATCTCACGCTGTCATCGCATGCCCGGGCAGAGATCGATCGCCAGCTGCGCAAGATCGCAGGCGCCGACGTGACGCAGGTGTCCTCGATCCCGCCGCCGGAACGGCGAGTGGTCCGCGCGACGATCGATGAGGAGTTTGTCTTTGCGTTCCGTCTGGTGATGTTCGGTGCGGCGGGTCTGGCGCTGGCCGCCGCCGGCTTCGGGACCACGATTCGGCCCAGTCTTACCGACCGCAAGGAACTGCATGGCGCCGGATGGTTGATCCGGCTTGTCTGATCTCACCCGTCGACCGCATCGCCGCCTGCCGGCGCGGGGCCTTCATCAAAGCCGGCAAAGGCATCGACGACGATGCCCTGGATCAGATTCACTTCGCGCGGATGGAAAGGCTAATATAGCGGCCGCAGTCGTTCGGGACGTGAGGAGGCAGCTTATGGATCGAATCGGGAAGGTCAGCGTGTTTGCGCTCGGTGCGCTGCTGATCCTGTCGGCACACGCCCCCGCGCAGACGTTGCCGACCGGTATCGCCGGCGTGGTCAGAGATTCGTCGGGTGCCGTGATCCCCGGCGTCACGATCGAGGCCGCCAGCGACGCTCTGATCGAGAAAGTCAGGACCGTCGTGTCCGACGAGCAAGGTCAATACAAGATCGTCGACCTCCGGCCTGGAACGTATACCGTGACGTTCACCCTCGCCGGTTTCAGCACGGTCAGGCGCGAGAAGATCGAGCTGCCGGCGGCGTTCACCGCGAAGGTCGATGCGGAAATGCGCGTCGGCGCTCTCGAGGAAACGCTGACCGTCTCGGGGGTGACCCCGGTCGTCGATGTGCAGAGCACCTCCAAGACGACAGTCGTGTCGGGCGAGATGCTCTACGCGCTGCCGCTCACGAAGGAAATGGGCGGCCTTGCGAAGGTGACGGTGGGCGTGATGATTCCGCCCACCGCGCAGGATGTCGGCGGCAACATTGACCCCATGAACGCCTACCCCGTGATTCACGGCGGGCATACCGGCGACAACCGTGCCCTCCTCGACGGCATGCAATTCAACGGCGAGGGGCAGGGACGTGGCTTCTACTTCAACCCGAGCGCCGCGCAGGAAATGAGCGTCCAGCTGGGCGGCCAGACCGCCGAGTTCGAGAACGGCGGCTTCCAGGCGAACATGATCCCGAAAGACGGCGGCAACCGCTTCTCGGGACTGATCAGCGGCAACTACGCGAACCACAACATGGTCAGCAACAATCTGACCCAGGAGCTGAAAGACCGTGGGCTCCTGCTCGTCAATACGACGAATCGCACCTACGACGCCAATGCGGCGGTGGGTGGGCCCATCAAGCAGGACAGGCTGTGGTTCTTCACGTCGCATCGCGTGTTCGGCTATCAGAATCTGCTTGCGGGGGACTGGGCCAACGCGACACAAAACACACCTGTTTACACGCCCGACCTGAGCCGGCCCGCCGTTCACCAGGAGGACAATATCTCCGACGGAGTCCGCCTCACCTATCAGCTGTCGAAGAAGAACCGGGTCAATGCCTCCTGGGACTTCCAGCACACGAACATCTGCCTGGGCTGCAGTCCGCTGGTTGCGCCGGAAGCGACCTACACGACGAAATACGCCGATCCCAACTACCTGCTGCAAGCCAAGTGGACGCACCTCGCCAGCAACAAACTCTTCTTCGAAGTGGCCGACTCGTCGCTCATCTTCAACTGGCCGAACCATCGGAAACCCGAGGCTCAGGGGATATCCATTCTGAACAACAACACGGGCTTCCGGTACAACGCGCCGCTGGCGTCGAGTCTGGGCCAGCGAGTCGCCAGTGAATCCAACCAGCGTGGCTCGGTGAACTACGTCACCGGTTCACATGCGTTCAAGGTAGGCTTCACCACGCAGGAAGCGTGGCACCACGCCTGGTATGACGACGGCGGTCCGGGCAGGGGCATCGGGGCAGGCCTCGTGAGTTACACGTTCCTGAACGGGAAGCCGTCGACGCTGATCGAATATGCGGAGCCGGTCACGTTCGACGAGCGCCTGAAGGTGAACCTGGGACTCTATGCCCAGGATCAATGGACGCTGAAGAGATTGACGCTCAACGTGGGTATCCGATACGACTACTTCAACGCGTACGTTCCCGAACAACACCTGAACGCCGGCCCCTTCGTGCCGGCGCGCAGCTACAACAAGGTCGAGTGTGTGCCGTGCTGGAAGGACATCAGCCCACGCCTGGCCGGGGCCTACGACGTGTTTGGCGACGGGAAGACGGCGGTGAAGGCCAACATCGGTCGATTTGTGGCGGCGGACATCTACACGCAGGCGCGCGCCAACAACCCGGTTACAAGGGCGGTCCTGAACGCCACCCGGACCTGGACCGATTCGAACGGCAACTTCTCGCCCGACTGCGACCTCCCCAATCCAGGGGCGCAAAACCTCAGCGCCGTCGGGGGCGACGTCTGCGGCGCGCTCAGCAACGTCAACTTCGGCCTGAACAATCCGAACGCAACGACCTACGCACCCGATACGCTCATCGGGTTCGGGGCACGCTCGAACAACTGGCAGACCTCCGTGACGGTCGATCAACAGCTGCGGCACAACATCTCCCTTGGTGTGGGCTACTTCCGTACTGTGTGGGGCGGCTTCTCGGCGAGCCAGAACACCTCGCTCAACCCCGGGACAGCGGATTTCACTCCCTATTGCGTCACCGCGCCGGTCGATTCCCGCCTCCCCGGCGGCGGCGGTTATCAGATCTGCGGGCTCTATGACGTGATTCCGTCGAAGTTCGGGTTGTCGACGACCGTCGTCTCGAGGGCGCCGACTGAAAACGGCAATCAGACGGAGGTCTACGACGGCTTCGATTTCGTTCTCAACATTCGCCTTCCGCGCCGGATCAATATCAATGGCGGAGTGAACACCGGGCGGACGGTGACCAACAACTGCGGTCTCGCGAAGGACAACCTGCAGTTCGCGATCAGCACCACGCTTCCGAGCACTCCGCGCACGACGGAGTACTGCGATGTCGTCCCGCCCTGGTCGGCGTCGACGCAGCTCAAGTTTTCCGGAGCCTTCCCGCTGCCCTACGATTTCCAGGTGGCAACGACGTACCAGAACCTGCCCGGCATCGTGTACTCCGCGACCGCGACGTTTACCAACGCGCAGATCGTGCCGTCGCTCATTCGCAACCTGTCGTCCGGACCGAACGGCACTGTCCAGATTCCCCTGATCGCGCCGAGCACGGTATACGAGGACCGGATACAGCAGGTCGATTTCCGGTTCTCGCGGACGTTCAGAATCGCCGGAAAGCGCGTTGAGCCGCAGTTCGACATCTATAACGTCCTCAACGCAAGTCCGATCCTCGCGGTCAACACCACCTACGGTCCGCAGTGGCGCACGCCAACCCAGATTCTGTCCGGCCGTTTGTTGAAACTCGGTGTAGCTGCGTCTGCATAATCGAGCGCGTCGCTCTGTCGGTTGCCTCACAGGAGCGCGCGCGCGTCGAAGCGAGCGAGTCCGGGATCTCGTACGGGCCCGCTTGAACAAACGTCGCGGTCATGGCCGTTAGGTGTTAGGGGCGCTCGCCGACACGGGAGCGCTGATCGCGTGCCTCGATCGTCCGATGGATTCGCCGACGCGACGGTGGTTCATCTGGCGCAACGAGAGTCGCTGTTCAACGCTCCACCGCGCGGAAGGAGAAATATGTGAAGACCATTGCAGCGAGTGTGCTCGGCGTCATCGTTGGAGCCGTCCTGGCGACCGCCGTCGTTCGCTCTCAGAGCAGCCCCCCAAATCATCAGGTGACGCAAGCCGAGTTCGACAGATGGAAGAGCGAGCTCTCCAACTGGGGACGCTGGGGCAAGGACGATCAGAAGGGCACACTGAACCTGATCACGCCCGCGAAGCGGAAACAGGCGGCGGCACTGGTGAGAGAGGGGTTCGCCGTATCACTCGCGCGTGATGCGGACACGGAGAAAGCGGTCGACAATAATTCACCCTACGAGCAGGTCATGAACTCGGTAGGCGCCGCCGCTTCCGCCGATCGACTCTCGGTGTCTTTTCACGGCTACGCGCATACGCACCTCGACGCGCTCGGCCACCACTTCCTGAACGGCAAGATGTACAACGGCTTCGCGGCCAGCGAGTACGTCACGATGCAGGGCGGTGCCGGGAAGGGGGCGATCATCAACGTGAAGAACGGCATCTTCACGCGTGGAATCCTGATGGATATGCCGCGCCTGAAAGGCGTGCCGTACCTCGAGCCTGGCACGCCCGTTTATGTCGAGGATCTCGAAGCCTGGGAGAAGCAGGCCGGTATCAGGGTGTCGCCGGGAGACGCCGTCTTCATTCGCACCGGGCGCTGGGAGCGGCGGGCGAAGCTCGGGCCGTGGAACGTGGGGCAGCAGTCGGCGGGCCTCGATGCCTCGGTGCTTCCCTGGCTCAAGAAACGCGATGTGGCGCTTCTCGGCAGCGAATCGGCGCTGAGCGTCACGCCGATCCCGGCGGGCAGCCACATCACCAACCCGGACGACTACCTGCCGGTCCACAACTTCGTGCTGGTCGCCCTCGGCATGAACCTGATAGACGACTGCGAGCTCGGCCCCGTCGCCGAGGCGGCGGCGGCGCGCAAACGTTGGGAGTTCCTGGTGACGGCGGCGCCTCTTCCGATCGTGAAAGGAACGGGCTCGCCGATCAATCCGACAGCATTGTTCTGAGTGCCGTGACCCCTCAGCTTGGACGATCGGGATCGAGAGGTCAGGAGGAACCATGGAATCCAGAAACGTCGCGCGAACCCTCGTCGCCGTTGGCCTCCTGTTCAGTCCGCTCGGCGTGTCGGCGCAGCAGGCGGGCAGCGGGATCGCAGGTGTTGTGAGAGATGCAACGGGTGCGGTGCTCCCGGGCGTCACCGTCGAGGCATCGAGCCCCGCCCTGATCGAGAGGGTGCGAACGGCGACGACCGACGGTCAGGGACAATACAAGATTGTCGATCTGCTGCCGGGCACGTACTCCGTGACGTTTTCTTTGACCGGCTTCAGTTCGGTCCGTCGCGATGGTATCGAGCTCGTGACGGCGTTCGTGGCGACGCTGAATCCCGAAATGAAGGTCGGCTCCGTCGAAGAGACGATCACGGTCTCCGGCGCCGCTCCCTCGGTTGACATCCACAATGTCGTCCAGCATCGAGTGTTGACGCGTGAAGTGTTCGATGCGCTTCCCACCAACAAAGGAATTCCCTCCTATGGTGCGCTGACGCCGGGAATTGTGATCCCACCGAACTTCCAGGACGTCGGCGGGAACAAGGGGGAGCAGTCGTTCCGGATGGTGATTCACGGTGGAACCCAGAGCGAGCAGCGGCTCCTCCAGGACGGCATGCGCTACAACTCCGCCGAGGGCACCGGGCGCGGGTTCTACATCAATACGGCCAACGCCGATGAAATCAACATCGAGCTGGGTGGCGGCGGCGCCGAGAGCGAGCTGGGTGGCGTGCAGCTGAACCTCATACCCAAGAACGGCGGCAACGTCTTCAGGACCTACCTGTTCTCGAACTACACCGATCACGATCTGCAGAGCGACAACCTGACCGACGCGATCCGCGCCCGGGGCCTGAACAGCGTCAATGCCGTCCGGCGGATCTGGGACCTCTCGGGATCGTTCGGCGGACCCATTCGAAAGGACAAGCTGTGGTTCTTTTCGCAATCCCGCTCGTGGGGCGGCGCGAACACCATCGCCGGCGATTACGAAAACGCGACCCAGGGCTCATGGTTGTACACCCCGGCTCCGGACCGGCCGGCGGTGTTCGATGAAAACAACGTCACGGCCGGCATCCGCCTGACGTGGCAGGCGGCCGAGACGCACAAGATCAACGCGTCGCTCGACGTTCAGGACAACCACACCTATCATCAGACACTGACCGCGAGCCTGGCGCCCGAAGCGGCGGTTCACTGGAAGTTCTACCCGAACTACCTGGCTCAGGCGGCCTGGCAGCACCAGGTCGGCGGCCGCATGCTGGTGGAGGCGGGAAACACGAGCCTGTTTTTCGACTGGCCCAATCTCCGTGAGCCTGGCGTCACCGAGACCACGATCTCCGTTCTCGAGCAGTCGACGAACTTCAGATACGGTGCCGCCGCGTCGGGCTATGGCAGGCGTCACGCACCGCAGGCGAACCAGCGTGCGTCGGTGTCCTACGTCACCGGCTCGCATGCGTTCAAGACCGGCGTGTTTCTGCAGGAAGGCCGGCGTCTTCACGACAACGGCGTGAACGGCGACATGAGTTACCGGTTCAACAGAGGGGTTCCGAACCAGGTGACCCTCTGGGCGACTCCGATCACGTTTCTGGAACGGCTGAACCTGAATCTCGGGATCTACGCCCAGGATCAGTGGACGCTAGGGCGCCTCACCCTCAATTACGGAGTGCGGTTCGACTCCATCAATTCCTCCGTTCCGGAGCAGCACCTCCCGGCGGGACGGTTCGTGCCCGCCCGCGATTTCGATGCCGTACCTGACGTGCCGAACTGGAAGGACATCAATCCACGCGTCAGCGGCGCGTACGATCTTTTCGGCAACAGCAAGACCGCGCTGAAAGCGAGCATTGGCCGGTACGTGCTCGGCGAGTTCGTCGGCACGGCGCGCAACAACAACCCTGTCCAGACCTCCGTAAACAGCGCAACGCGCACCTGGACCGACCGTAACAATGACTTCGTTCCCGACTGCGATTTCTCGAATCCAGCGACGAACCTCGAGTGTGGCCCGCTGTCCAATCTCAACTTCGGCAAGCTGAACATCACGACCACGAGCGCACCCGACGTCCTGAACGGGTGGGGCCACCGCGGGTACCAGTGGCAGACGTCGGTCGCCGTCGAACATCAGCTCGGCTCACACGTGGCGCTGAACGGCGGCTACTTCAGGACGTGGTACGGGAACTTCACCGTCACCGACAACCTCGACGTGACCCCGGCGGATTTCAGTGAGTTCTGCATCACGGTGCCGGCCGACCCGCGCCTGCCCGCCGGCGGCGGCAACCGGGTCTGCGGGCTCTACGACGTCAACCAGGCGAAATTCGGATTGGAACACAACCTGATCGATTTCGCGGACAAATACGGCCGCATGTATCAGGTCTACAACGGCGTCGACTATGCGGCCAGAATCAGACTGCCGCGAGGCGCCTTCCTGCAGGTCGGCGGGAACACGGGCCGGACGACCGGCGCCCTCGGGAGCGCGAACGCGGCCATCGGCACGCAGCGCTGCTTCGTTGTCGACTCGCCGCAGGAACTGCAGTTCTGCGACATCCAGCAGAGGTTCCAGACCCAGATCAAGGTCAACGGATCGTACACGTGGCCCGGATCGATCCAGACCAGCGCCGTCTGGCAAAACCTGCCGGGCGTTCCGATCTCGGCGAGCTACACGGCAACGAGCGCGGAAATCGCGCCGTCGCTCGGCCGCAATCTCTCCGCTGGGGCCGGCTCGAACGTGTCGGTTCCGCTCATCGAGCCGTACTCGCTCTATGAGGACCGGATCACCCAGCTGGACGTCCGCGTCGCGAAAGCCATCCGCGTTGGCAGGGCGCGCCTGCAGGGCCTGCTCGATATCTACAACATTTTCAACGGCAGCTCGATTCTCGCCATCAACACCACGTACGGGTCCGCATGGCTGCGCCCGCAGGAGATCCTCGGTGCCCGTTTGTTCAAGTTCGGTGTGCAGGTGGACTTCTGAGGTCCATTATCAAGGGGATAAGCCGGGGCGCCTGGATGCGTCTGTTTTGCGCGGCTGTGTCGCCCGCCTTATAATTCCGCCCAAACGTAGTGTCAAGCTGAGATGATGGCCACGTCCCCATGAAGCGTCGACGGAAACCATCGGCAGCCCACCTCTGGCGAGTCGATCGTCTCGCGGCCTGATCGTCGCGAGGAATCGCCCCCGTCAAGAGCAGCGGGAGAGGAAGGACTTCAAAATGAAATCAAGGTCGCTCACGCTGAACGCTGTCTTCGCGGCCGGCGTTGCCGTCCTGTGGCTCCTTCCTGCGGACGTGGTGGGTCAGGATCGACCGCGCTCGAACACGCCTGCGGCGAACGGGGCCGCGGCTCCCCGCCGAACGCCCTGGGGCGATCCGGACCTCCAGGGTATCTGGACGAACACGACCACGACGCCGCTCGAACGGCTCCCGGAAGCGTCCACCAAGGACGTGCTCACCGAAGAGGAGCGCCAGACACTGGCGCAGAAGGTTGCTGAAAGGCTGGACCAGGACAAACCGCCGGCGCGATCCGGAACGGTCGTCCCCTACAACGAATTCTGGTATGAGCGCGGCACGCTGACCAACCGCACGTCGCTCATCACCGATCCACCGGACGGTAAGATACCGCCCTTCACTGCCGCCGCCGAGACGCGATGGCAGGAACAGCTCGACGCGCGCAAACAGCACCCGGCCGACTCGTGGCTGGATCGGAGCGCGTACGATCGATGCATTTCGCGCGGCATGCCGGGGACGATGCTCCCGGGTTTCTACAACCATAACTATGAGATCGTGCAGGCGCCCGGCTATGTGGCGATCCTCGTTGAGATGATTCACGACACGCGGGTCATCCCGCTCGACGGACGGCCCCACCTGAATGGGACCATCGGCCAGTGGCTGGGCGACCCGCGTGGGCACTGGGAAGGCAATACTCTCGTCGTGGAAACCACGAACTTCAACGACAGGATGTTCGAGCGCGGCGCGGCCACCGGCTTTGGCGCCGGCGTGCGGCTGATCGAACGCCTGACGCGAACCGGCGCCGACGATCTCGACTACCAGTTCACGGTCGACGCCCCGGCGACCTTCACCCGGCCATGGACCGTCCGAACGCCGATGGCCAGGACCGACGGCCCATTGTTCGAGTACGCGTGCCACGAGGGCAATTACGCGATGAGGGGCATTCTCGCGGGTGCTCGTGCGGCGGAAAAAGCAGCCGAACAAACCGCCGGCAAACAGCCTCGGTGACCAGCCGCGGCCCACGGGTTTACAGCTCCCGGCTTTGATTTATCTTTTCGAGGCCGTCTTCGCCCGCTGACGTCCGGGGAGGGCTCGCGTATGTGCTGTTCAATGCGACAGGTCCTGCGCCTCGCGGTGGGCTGCTTCTGCGCGGTGGACGCCCTGGCAGCCGGTCGTGTAGCACCCCCCGAACCCGAGCGAATCAGTTTCAACCGCGACGTGCGGCCGATCATGTCGGACACGTGTTTCCGCTGTCACGGTCCCGATAAGAACGCGCGGATGGCAGGCATGCGCCTCGATATCCGCGAGGAAGCGATCAGGCCCGCGCGTTCCGGGCGCACGCCGATCGTGCCGGGCGATCCCGACAAGAGCGAGATCATCGGGCGGATTTTCGCGAGCGGCGCGAGGGTCATGCCGCCCGCGTCCGCGCACAAGGAGCTGACCGGGAAAGAGAAGGACACGATCCGCCGGTGGGTGGCGGAAGGCGCCGTCTACGAAGGCCACTGGGCGTATCAGCCCGTCGCTCGGCCGGCGGTGCCCCCCGGCGACCCGTCCCGGACGAAAAACCCGATCGACAATTTCATCCAGGACCGCCTGCGCCGCGCACGCTTGACGCCGGCCACTCCGGCCGACCCGCGCACGCTGCTCCGCCGCGTCACGCTCGATCTCACCGGTGTGCCGCCCACGCCGGAAGAGATGCGCGCGTTTCTCGCGGACGACCCGACCAACGCGTACGAGAAAGCCGTCGATCGCCTGCTCGCATCACCGCGCTATGCCGAGCAGCGCACGATGCACTGGCTCGACGCGGTGCGGTATGCCGATACCAGCGGCTTCCACGGAGACAACCCGATCCCCGCCTGGCCCTATCGCGATTACGTGCTCCGCGCGTTCGCGAACAACAAACCGTTCGACGAGTTCACACGCGAGCAGATCGCCGGAGACCTGCTGCCGAACGCGACACTCGAAGAACGCGTCGCGTCGGCCTACAATCGTCTGAACCGCACCTCGTCGGAGGGCGGTCTCCAGCCGAAGGAATATCTCGCCAAGTACGGCGCCGACCGCGTGCGCACGCTCAGCGCCGTCTGGCTGGGCAGCACGATGGGCTGCGCGGAATGCCACGACCACAAGTTCGATCCGTTCCTGACCAAGGATTTCTATGCGATGAAGGCGTTCTTCGCCGACATCCAGGAGACCGGCCTCGTGCCGGATCGCGGCGCCAGAGCATGGGGCGCGCAGGTTCAGCTCCCGAGCGACGAGCAGCGGCGGCAGCGGGACGCGCTCGAGAGGCGGCTCGCCCCGGCACATGCACGCCTCGAGGAAAAGGCCGCGGCGATTCCCGCCAGCGACGAAGCGTGGGAGAACGATCTGAAGACGCGGTGGCAGAACGGCCTGCTCGCGTGGACCTGGCAGCATCCGATCGACGCGCGCGCGCTTCACGGCGCCACCCTCACCATCTACGACACGGAGCCGATCGAGAGTAACTACTATGTCGACGGCACCCTGCAGACCGCCACGATGCCCGGCGACGGCCTCGTGGTCGCCGGCGGCGCAAATCCCGACAACGAGACCTACGTCGTCACGCTGGCGCCGGGCGCCGGCACATGGAACCAGCTGGGCCTCGACGTCGTGCAGGATGAAAGCCTCCCGGGCGCGCGCTACGCGCGCGGCGCCGATCGGTTTCTGCTGAGCGAGATCGAGGTCGCGCTCGCCGAGCCGGGCGTGCCCGCCCGCCCGCTGACGCTGTCGATGGCGACCGTCAACGATGCGCCGCCGGCCGTGCCGTCGAGCAACACGGATCCGGGCATGCCGCCGCTTGCGGCCATCGACGGCGACGCGCGCACCGCGGGGGGCATCCGGGTTGGTGAAGCGCGCGATCCGTTCCTCGCGGTGCGTTTCGCCGAGCCGGTGCAGACCACCGCCGGGTCGCGCCTGATCGTGACGCTTCGGCACGAGTCGGAGCTGCGAAGCGCGTGCATCGGCCGCTTCCGGCTTGCGTTGTCGGCCGACGCCTTTGCGTGGCCGCCGGTCGCCGATGCCGGCAGGCGCGCGCGCAGCAGGGATCCGGGCGGCGCCAGGACATGGGCGAGCGGTCTGCCCGAAGACGTGATGAGGGCGCTCAGGCGGCCCGCGGAAGACCGCGACGAGACGGAACGGAACGCGGTTCGCGATTACCGGATCTGGTCGAGCCGCGACCTCGCTCCGGACTTTGCCGACGTGCTGAGGATGGAAACCGAACGGGGCCTGCTCGAGGCGTCGATCCCGCGCGTCCTCACGACCTCGTCGGTCGATCCGGCGGTGACGCGAATCCTGCCGCGCGGCAACTGGATGGACGACTCGGCGCCGATCGTCGAGCCCGCGATTCCACGCTTTCTCGGCGCGCTCGATACGAAGGGCGAGCGGGCGACGAGGCTCGACCTCGCCGGATGGCTGGCGTCGCGTGACAATCCGCTCACGGCGCGCGCGTTCGTCAACCGCACCTGGCGCGAGTTCTTCGGGGCCGGCTTGTCGAAAGCGCTCGACGATCTCGGCTCGCAGGGCGAATGGCCCACGCATCCGGAGCTGCTCGACTGGCTGGCGTCGGAGCTCATGCACCCGGAGTTCGAAGCGGCATCGACGCATGACTGGGATGTGCGGCACATCATTCGCGTGATCGTCACGAGCTCCACCTACCGGCAATCGTCGATCACGGGAACCGCCGACCACGACGGCGATCCCGAAAACCGGTTGCTCGCCCATCAGAACCGGTTCCGCGTGGACGCGGAAAACGTGCGCGACATCGCGCTGCACGTCTCCGGACTGCTGGCCGAGCGCTTCGGGGGCCCGAGCGTGAGCCCGCTCGAACCGGCCGGGTATCTTGGCGCGCTGAATTTTCCCAAGCGCGAATACTCGGCGAGCCACGGCGCGGACCTGTACCGCCGCGGCTTGTATACGACGTGGCAGCGCACGTATCTGCATCCGAGCCTGATGAACTTCGATGCGCCCACGCGTGAGGAGTGCACGGTCGTTCGCGGGACGTCGAACACGCCGCTGCAGGCGCTCGATCTGCTGAACGATCCGATTTACGTCGAAGCCGCGCGCGTGTTCGCGCAGAACGCCGTCGCGAACGGCGGCGGGAGCTTCAGGTCGCGGCTCGAGTGGATTTTCGATCGCGCGCTGAATCGCACGCCCACGGCGGAGGAGCGTGCCGTTCTCGGTGGCCTCTACCAACGCAGCCTGAAACGTTTCGCCGCGGACCCTGACGGCGCGCGGGGCTTCGTGGGCACGGGCGAGGCGCCGCGGCCGCCGGACGCCCGGCGCTCAGCCTCGCTTGCCGCGACGGCAGCCGTCACCCGGGCGGTGCTGAATCTGCACGAGCTGATCACGAGGTATTGAGGAGCATCATGAATCGCGACTTCGTCCGCGAGATGAGCCGCCGGACGTTTCTTGGCCGGGGCGCGGCCGGACTCGGCCTGGTTGCGCTGAATTCGTTGCTGAACCCCCGGCTCTCCGCCGCCGGGCAAGCCGTTGCCTCGCCGTCGAGAGGCGTCGTCAACCCGCTCCACTTTCCGGTGAAGGCCAGGCGCGTCATCCATCTGTATCAGGCGGGCGGGCCGTCGCACCTGGAGACGTTCGACTACAAGCCCAGGCTGGCGGAAATGGACGGCATGCCGATGCCGGAGTCGTTCACGAAAGGGCAGCAGATCGCCCAGCTCCAGGGGCAGCGGCTCACCTGCTTCGGCCCGACGCACGCGTTCAAGCGCTTCGGCCAATCGGGACAGATGATCTGCGAGCTGTTCCCCGAGATCGGCGGCATCATCGACGAGACCTGCATCGTGCGCTCGATGTGGACCGAGCAGATCAATCACGATCCCGCGCACACGTTCATGAACAGCGGATCGATCATGACGGGACGGCCGAGTGCGGGATCGTGGGTGCTCTACGGATTGGGCGCGGAGACGGAGAACCTGCCGGGCTTCGTCGTCCTCGTCTCGCAGGGCAAGGGCGGGCAGATGCAGCCGATCGCCGCGCGCCAGTGGTCGGCCGGCGTGCTGCCGAGCAAGTTCCAGGGTGTGCGCTTCAACTCGGTGGGGGACGCGGTCTCGTACATCACGAATCCCCGCGGCGTGAGCCCGGCGATGCAGAGGGATTCGATCCAGGCGATCAACGCGCTGAACGCGCTTCACGATCAATCCGTGCACGATCCGGAGATACAGACGCGCATCGCGCAGTACGAGATGGCGTTCAAGATGCAGGCGAGCGTCCCCGAATTGCTCGACATGCGCACCGAGCCCGCCCGCGTGTGGGAGATGTACGGCGCGAAGCCGGGCGACGGCTCCTTCGCGTCGAACTGTCTGCTCGCGCGGCGGCTGGCCGAGCGCGGCGTCCGCTTCATTCAGCTCTACCACCGCGACTGGGATCACCACAACGACGTCAGGAACAACATCGTCTTCAAAGCGGAAGAAGTCGACCGGCCCACCGCGGCGCTGATTACCGACCTGAAGCAACGCGGCATGCTGGACGACACGCTCGTCATCTG
>QHWJ01000141.1 GCA_003222535.1 Acidobacteriota bacterium
CGTAATTACGAAATGCCGTACTCAGCCAGAGCCCGTGAGGCATTACTGAGACGGGCTCCTAGCCGCCCGGCTCCGTGAGCGTCACCGAAGAGGAAAGCGCGATGGCTGTGTGCAGCGTGCGATACAGCGGACATCGCATCGCGTACATGTCGTGCACGCGGTCGACGGTCTCGCGCACGTCTTCCGGCGCCGCGAGCCGCATGTTGACGTGGATCCTGCGAATCACCAGGACGCCGTCCTCGGTCTCGACCTCCCCGGTGACATCGGCGCTCAACTTCCCGCCGCTCGCGTCGATCCTGCGCGCCTCCAGCGCGCCCCCGAAGGTCCCGAGCATTCAACCGGCCGTCGCCGCGACGACGTAGTCGAGCGTCGCCGCGTGCGCCTCGGTCAGCGCGGCCGGATCGACCTTGTAGTGTTCGGCGATCGCGCCGTGGACGCTGAAGACGACCGGTCGTGCTTCGCCGGGAAGCCGCGCGATCCGCAGCGGCCCCTTGACGCGCTCGATATGGACCCGGGATGTATAAACAACAGCAGACATGTGCAATGGCGTGAGTTGGTGAATTCGTGAGTTGGTGAGTTGGTGATTCACTCACCAATTCACCAATTCACCAATTCACCAATTTTCCAACTATGTTCCTGGTGAACGTCGTTTTCGCGCGGTGCCGGCTGACGCCACCGGCGACGTGACAGCTC
Source organism: Acidobacteriota bacterium (assembly GCA_003222535.1). GTDB lineage: Bacteria > Acidobacteriota > Vicinamibacteria > Vicinamibacterales > CAVVIG01 > QHWJ01. The sequence continues at coordinate 694 of QHWJ01000141.1, forward strand.
CAAATCCGAGGCAACTCAGCAGGAGCGGGGCACGCTTCATGAGATCCAGCCTTTCGGATGAGCAGGCGTCTCCCCAGGGTGCCCGGCATTATATAAGGAGGTTTGGGTCCGTGAACCGGTATCATGGTGAAGGGCGCTGATGTCAGCGCTCAGTTGACCAGGAGACGACATGGCTTCGACGAACGGCACGATCAAGCGGTTGGTACACGACAAGGGTTTTGGTTTCATTGCAGCGACCGACGGAAGCGAGTACTTCTTCCATCAGTCAAGCTGTCAGACCCCCTTCGACGAGCTCCGTGAAGGACAGGCGGTCACGTTCGAAAAGGGACAGGGACCCAAGGGACCGCGCGGCGAGAACGTCAAACTGGCCTAGACGAACCCAAGCGGCTGCGCCGCTTTCTTCCTCCTACGCCTTCAGGGCAGCTTCGCGATTCTATGCGGCGAACGCGGAGCTGCGCCTGCCGCTCCACCTCAGAACTGAGGATCAGGCTGATTCCGGCCGCCCGCGGCCGTCGGGATGAACGTGTGTGTCCGCGCGACGCCGACGGTTTCTCCCGGCAGGCATCACCCTTCAGGTTCACAAAGCTCTGGTCGCCCTGCACCGGTTCCGGCTGGATGGATCTGTCGGCACACTCCGTCTGCCGGCGGCGTCGTGTGCGTCAACTGATATAGTAGTCCGCCAAAGCTTTGGAGGATGCCATGGTGGGTCGGCGGACGTTCATCCGAACCAGCGTGATCATGGGAACGGGGCTGTTCCTGGACTGGCGTGGCGTCCGGGCAGAGACGCCGAAGGGTTCGCCGGGCGCGACGGCGCAGACGGCCGCGGGCAAAGTCCGTGGCCTGCAGATCGACAAGGTACAGGCCTTCAGGGGCATCCCGTACGGCGCGTCCACCGCGGGCGCGCGGCGCTTTCAGCCGCCGGCGAAACCGGAACCGTGGACCGGAGTGCGCGACGCATACGAGCTCGGCTTCCGCTCGCCGCTCATCGACTCGGTCCTCGTGCCGGAATGGGTCCCACTCAACCGGCGCGAGCCGATGGGCGAAGACTGCCTCAACCTCAATGTGTGGACGCCTGGCGTCGCCGCCGCAAGGCGGCCGGTGATGGTCTGGCTGCACGGCGGAGGGTATGCGGCCGGGTCGCCGGGAATGGTGGCGTACGACGGCGCCAACCTGGCCCGCACGCACGACGTCGTGGTCGTCGGCGTCACGCATCGGTTGAATGCGTTCGGCTTCATGTACCTGGCGGAGCTTGGCGGCGAGAGATTCGCTGAGGCGAGCAACGCGGGCATGCGCGACATCATCGCGGGCCTCGAGTGGGTTCGCGACAACATCGCGAACTTCGGCGGTGATCCCGGCAACGTCACGATCTTCGGGCAGTCCGGCGGCGCGGGAAAGGTGAGCACGCTGCTCGGCATGCCCGCGGCGCAGGGGCTTTTCCATCGCGCCGTCGCGCAGAGCGGCTCGGCGGTCACCAGCATGCCCGCGGGCGCGGCAACGCAAAGCGCAGAAGCGTTCATGTCGCGGCTGGGGCTCAAGGGGAATCAGGTCGACGAGCTGCAGAAGCTGCCGATGGAACAGCTGCTCGGCGCGCTGCAGCCACGAAATAGTGGCGCGGCGGCGGCGACGGGCGCGCCGGAAGGCGCGCGAGGTGGCCCTTCGACAGGCTCCGGGCGAGCGGGAGGAAGGGGAGGCGGCGGCGGATTCGCCGCATCGCCCGTCGTCGATGGCAAGTCGCTTCCGCACGACGTGTTCAATCCGGCCGCGAGCACGCTGTCTGCGAACATTCCGCTGCTCATCGGGTCGACCGAAACCGAGGTGACGTGGAACGTCAACACCGACTACACGCCGCCCTCCGACGAAGCGGCGCTGCGCGAGCGCGTGAAGCGAACACTGCGCACCGATGATGCGCAGGCGGGAAGCGTGGTCTCGCTGTATAGGAAAGGCCGGCCGATGGCGAGCCACCTCGATCTCGCGCTGATCATCGAGACCGACGCGTCGAACTTCCGCTCGGGCACCGACACGCAGGCGGAGCGCAAGGCGGCGCTCGGAAAAGCCCCCGTCTACATGTACCGCTTCCAGTGGTACTCGCCGGTCGGCGGCGGACGGCTTCGCGCGATGCATTGCATGGACATCCCGTTCGTGTTCGAGAACGTCGATCTCTGCAAGACGGTGGTCGGCGACGGCAAGGATCGGTACGCGCTGGCGGACAAGATGAGCAGCGCATGGGTCGCCTTCGCGCGCACGGGCAACCCGAATCACAAAGGTCTGCCGAAGTGGGATCCCTTCACCGCCGACCGGCGCGCGACGATGATCTTCAACAACGAGTGCCGGGCGGTGACCGATCCGTACCGCGAGGAGCGCCTCGCGGTCGCCGCCGCGCAACCGGCTCGGCAGACACAGTAGGGACTGGGGGACTGGGGACTGGGACTGGGGACTGCCCGCCTTCGCGCCTGAGGCGCTTCGGACGGGCCCGCCGTAGCTCGATGCAATTGCGACGAGCGGAGGCGGGGGGACTGGGGACCGGAGACCAGCGGCTCGAGGCTGGGGCCTTCCCCTCCAGATGTAGGCCGACCCTTTCAGGGTCGCCGCGCGGGCCTGAAGCGCGGGCGCGACTCGGGTCAAGACGGCAGAAGGAGAACGCGGATGAAGAACTATGCGGAGACGCCGAGTCTAGCGGCCGAAGCGTACAGTGTCGTCAGGCAGCGGATTCTTCGCGGCGAGCTCGTGCTCGGACAGGCGATCTCGCGGCGGAAGCTCGCGGCGGAGCTCGGCATGAGCTTCCTGCCGGTCTCCGAAGCGCTGCTGCGGCTCGAGGTCGAAGGTCTGCTGGAGAGCCGCCCTCGCGCCGGCACGCGTGTCCGCATCCCGTCGCGCGAGGATGTCGTCGGTCATTTCACGGTGCGCGAAGCGCTGGAAGTGCAGGCGGCGATGCTGTTCACGCGCGCGTCCACCGCCGCCGAACGGAGTGAGCTCCGCAAGCTCGCGGCGCGCGTCGACGCCGTGGCGAAGCAGCCCGACCGCCGGCTCTACACCGTGCTTCACCACAAGCTGCACCGGCGCATCGCCGAATGCGCGCGCTGTCCGATGCTTTGCGACGCCATCGAGAAAACGCACGCGCTCGCCTCGATCTGGTTCTGCCTGCTGCGCCAGCCGCTGCCCGACGATCCGCCGCGCCGGCATCAGGATCTGCTCGACGCGTTGACCGCCGGACGTCCGAAGGAGGCCGCCGAGGCGATGCGGCTTCACATCGCGGTGGGCATGGCGCACACGCTCGAGGTGCTGACGCCGTACTTCAAGACGCGGAAAGCCGACGGCGAAACGTTTTTCCGGAGCGACAAGAAACGATACCTCCAAGGAATTGTTCTGCCGTCGGAACCCCGAAGTGCGATTTCGGAATGATTGATTGAGTGGGAACCGGGCCAATATATACTCCCGGCCGATTGCCGACGTTGTTGTCGTAAGAGGCGAGACACCCGCTCAGGAGGGTCTGATGAAGTGCGGTCTGCGCGGTCTGCTCGGTTGCGTGTTCGTCCTCTTTCTCACAAGCGCGAGCGTCAATGCGCAAGCCGGTGCGACGGCGCAGATCAGCGGCACAGTGAAAGATTCGAGCGGCGGCATCCTGCCCGGCGCCGACGTCACCGCAACGCAGACCGACACCGGCTTCAAGCGCACGGTCATCACCGACGGCACCGGCGGATACACGCTCACGAACCTGCCGATCGGCCCGTACAAGCTGGATGTCAACCTGCAGGGCTTCAAGGCCTACTCGCGGACCGGCATCGTGCTGCAGGTCAACAGCAGCCCAACCATCACCATCGAGCTCTCGCTGGGCGCCGTGGAAGAGACCGTCCTGGTGCAGGCCGAATCGCCGTTGATCGAGACGCGCAACATGGGCGTCGGCCAGGTGATGGACAACAAGCGCATCCAGGAGTTGCCCCTGAACGGCCGCAATCCGGCCGATCTGCTGCAGTACCTCCCGGCGGCGGTCCCGCAGCCGCAACTGAACGCAACGAGCCGCAGCTTCGGCGGCACGCAGGGCGGGCTTGCGTACGCGATCGCGGGCGGGCAGTCGTACGGCGTCGCCTATTTGCTCGACGGCGCCACGCACAACAACCCCTACGACAATCTGAACCTGCCGATGCCGTTCCCGGACGCGCTGCAGGAGTTCAGGGTGGAGACGAGCGCGCTGACGGCGCAGAACGGCATGCACGCGGGCGCCGCGGTGAATGCGGTCACCAAATCGGGCACGAACCAGCTGCACGGCGATCTGTTCGAATTTCTCCGCCATCACAGCGTCAACGCGACCAACCCGTTCAACGCGAAGAACGCCGACGGCACGCGGAAGGACGACGGGCTGAAGCGTAACCAGTACGGCGGCACGATCGGCGGGCCCATTCGGACCGACAGAGTGTTCTTCTTCGGCGGCTATCAGGGCACGAACAGCCGTCAGCTTCCCAGCGATAACCGCTCGTTCGTGCCGACCGCGCAGATGCTCGCGGGAGACTTCACCGCGTTTGCCTCGCCGGCGTGCAATGGCGGACGCCAGGTCACGCTCAACGCGCCGTTCAGCAACAATCAAATCGACCCACGGCTGTTCAGCCCGGCCGCGCTGGCGATCAGCGCCAGGCTGCCGAAGGCCGACGACGCCTGCGGCCTCGTGCAGTACACGTTGCCCACGAACACCGACGAGTCGCAGATGGTGGGCAAGGTCGATTATCAGCTGGGCGCGAGCCAATCGCTCTTCGGACGGTACATCGCGACGAAATTCTTCCAGCAGCCGCCCTACGAAACATCGGGCGGCAATCTGCTGACGACGCGGCAAGGCGGGCGCGATAACCTCGCGCAGTCGGTGACGGCCGGCCACAACTACGTGCTGAGCTCGACCGCCGTGAACGCCGCCCGCCTCGCGTTCAACCGGACGTCGATTCACCGGACGAACTCGGATTTCTTCGGCGCCCAGGACGTGGGCATCAACATCTACGACTACATGCCGAAGTACCTGCTGCTGAACGTGACCCCGAACGGGTTCCAGATCGGGGGAGGCACCGAGAACGAAGCCCGGTTCAAGACCAATACCTATCAACTCAGCGACGACCTGACGCTGATCCGCGGTCAGCACCAGTTCGTCGTCGGCGGCAACTGGGCGCACTGGACCTCGTTCTCGACGGCCAATGTGCGTTCTCCGGGCCAGTTGACCGTCGGGAATACCGTGACCGGCCTGGCGCTGGGCGATTTTCTGACAGGCAGATTGTCGGGGGCCATCGGGCTGCAGCAATCGGCGCCGAACTTCCTCGAGATGAAGCAGACCTACGTCGCGCTGTACGCGCAGGACACGTGGCGCGCCTCGCCGCGCGTGACGATCAACTACGGCTTACGGTGGGAGCCGTTTCTCCCGCAGCAGATTACCAACAATGCGGTCTACAACTTCGACCTCGCCCGCTTCCAGCAAGGCGTCAAGAGCACGGTGTACAAGAACGCGCCGGCCGGCTTGTATTATCCGGGCGACTCGGGATTCCCGACCGAGGCGGGCCAGAATCCCGTGTGGACCAACATCGGTCCCCGTGCGGGCCTCTCGTGGGATCCGACCGGTGGCGGAAGGACGTCGGTTCGCGCATCGTATGGGCGATCGTTCGACTTCGTGAACGGGCAGTTCCACCTCAACACCTCGAATGCGCCGCCGTGGGGCGACGAGATCCGCGTCAACAACCCGCCCGGCGGGTTGGACAACCCGTTCGTGGGTGCGACGCAGCCGAACATCTTCCCGACGCCGACAGCCAGTCCGGACGTGGTGTTCACGACATTCGGGCCGTATCTGAGTCTGAACTACGACATGAAAACGCCCTACGTCGACTTGTGGAACGTCACGGTCGAGCGCCAGCTCTCAACGAGCTGGGTCGTCTCGGCCGGCTACGTGGGCAGCCACACCGCGAATATCCTCGAGTCGACGCCGCTCAATAACGCCAATCCCGCCGTGACCGTTGCCAGAGACGTGAACGGCAACGTCCTCCCGAACGGCACCTGCAACCCCGCCGGCGCGGCGGCCGCGTTCCAGACCTGTATGACCCAATTCGTGAACCAGCGCCGTCCGATCTATCTGGCGAATCCCGCCGTGGGGCAGTATTACGGCGCGCTCGATGCGTACGTGACCGATGGGACACAGCGCTACAACGGCATGCTGCTGACGATTGGACGACGCTCCGCCCGAGGGCTCACGGTGAACGCCAACTACACGCTGTCTCACTGTTTCGGATCGCCGGACGGGAGCGGCGGCGGCACGGCGAACCTGGGCACGGGCTACAACGATCCGAACAACCCTCATTTCGACGACGGGAACTGCGTCTCCGATCGGCGGCATGTGTTCACGCTCACTGCCGGCGCGGAAACGCCGCAGTTCGAGAGACGCGCCGCCCGCGCGGTGGCGTCCGGCTGGCGCCTGTTCGGCAGCTTGCGTGCATTGTCGGCTCCGTTCCTGACCGTCACGCCGGGGTCGGACCGCGCGCTGAACGGCCAGGCCGCTACGCAGCGCGTCAACCAGGCGTCCGACACCGTGTACGCGGACGACAGCATCGATCCCGTGACCGGCGGCCGCAGGTTCCTGCTCTCGAGCGGATTCGCTCAACCGGCGTTCGGCACGTTCGGCACGCTGGGGCGCAACAGCATCGAGGGCATTGGCAGCAAGAGCGTCGATATCTCGCTGACGCGCGCGTTCCATCTCGGGGGGTCACGGATGCTCGAATTCCGGGGTGAAGCGTTCAACGCGCTGAACTGGCTCCTCTGGCTCCAGCCGGGGCAAGCGCAGCAGAACCTGGCGCCGAACCTGGCCTTGACCAGCGCGACCTTCGGGCAGATTCTGGCGGCGGGCGATCCACGGATTCTGCAGTTCGCGCTGAAGTACGTCTTTTAGCAGCGTGTAGTGAACGTCTGGTGAACGAAGGCGACGGAGGAACGCTCCGTTCCGTGGGAGCCGAAAGATGCGGCACATCAGTCTCGCGATCGTCCTCGCCGTGACGTTCGCGGCGGCACTGGCCAGAGTGCCGGCGCGTGCGGAGCAGTACCCCGCAGACGAAGTCAACGCGCAGGCGGGCGGCGTCGATTTGTCTGGCGAATGGACGCCGGTCCGTGAAGAGGACAACACCGGCAACACCGAGCTCGGCGACTGGGTCGGGATTCCGATGAATGAGGCGGCCCGGCTGCGCGCGATGGCATGGGTCGCCTCGGTGCAGACGCTGCCCGAGTGGCAGTGCCGGCCGCATGCGGTCTCCTACATCTCGCGTGGGCCGTCCCAGCTGCGGATCTCCAAGGAAGTCGATCCGGTCTCGCGCCAGGTCGCCGCGTGGCACATGGAATGGCTCCGGTCGATCGACAAGCCGGTTTACATGGACGGCCGCCCGCATCCGTCGGAGAACGCAGCCCACACCTGGGGCGGTTTCTCGACCGGCCAGTGGATCGGCGACATGCTGAAGATCACGACGACGCACATCAAAGAGGAGTACTTGAAGCGCGACGGCGTGTTCCACAGCGATCGGATCAGGGTGAACCAGTACCTGATTCGACGGGGCAACTACCTCACCTACATCCTCGTCGAACACGACCCGGCGTATCTCACCGAGCCGCTGATTCGGAGCACCGAGTACCAGCTCGACGTCCACCAGAACCTTTCTCCGTACCCGTGCAACGTGGTCGAAGAAGTGGACAGGGCACGAGGGATCGTCCCGCACAACATGCCCGGCACGGCTCAGTACACTGAGGATGTGAAAGACTTCGCGAACCGGTACAACATCCCGTGGAATGTGATCACCGCGGGCGCCGAGACGATGTATCCGGAGATCCAGGAAAAGATCAGAGCAGGCCGCGCGAGGACGACGGAGGGCGGCAAGCAGTAACGGCGCAGCGCGACCCTGGTGTTGTTAGATGGACAAACGTATGAGAAACAGCCTGATCGCCTGTGCGGCGGCGGGGGCGATGATCGGGGTATCGCTCATCGCACAACAAGCGCCGGCCCGCGACGCCCAGGAGCTCGAGATCCTGCCGGTCCACGGCAGCATCTACATGATCGCCGGCGCCGGCGGCAACATCGCGGTGTCCGCCGGCAAGGACGGCGTGCTGCTCGTCGACACCGGCACGACGGAGATGAGCGAGAAAGTGCTCGCGGCGGTCCAGCGGCTCCAGCGGCAACTGCAGCTCAGGGAGCCGCCGGTCGACCTGCACTGGGGGGCCGAGACGCGCGGCACGCTGCAGAGCTCGCTGAGCCCCCTGCCGCCGACCAAGCCGATTCGCTACATCATCAACACGCACGCGCACGCCGACCACACGGGTGGCAACGAGCGGTTGGCCAAATCCGGGCGGACGTTCACCGGCGGCAACGTGGCCGGTGACATCGCGGACGCGGGGCAGGGCGCCGCGATTTTCGCGTACGAGAACGTGCTCAACCGCATGAGCGCGCCGACGGGGACCCGGGCGTCGACGCCCGAGGGCGCGTGGCCCACCGATACGTTCCACCAGGAGTCGATGAAGCTGAGCCACTTCTTCAACGGAGACGGCGTGCAGGTCATCCACATCCCGGATGCGCACACCGACGGCGACAGCATCGTGTACTTCCGTGGCTCCGATGTGATCGCCGCGGGCGATCTGTTCATCATGACGACGTATCCGGTGATCGATCTCGAGCGCGGCGGCACGATCAACGGCGTCATCGAAGGGTTGAACCGCATGCTCGACATCGTCATCCCGGAGTTCCGGATGGAAGGCGGCACGATGGTCGTGCCGGGGCACGGGCGTCTCTCCGATGGCGGCGACCTCGCGTACTACCGCGACATGGTCACGATCATCCGCGATCGCGTTCAATCGATGGTCAGGAAGGGGATGACGCTGGAACAGGTGAAGGCCGCGAAACCGACGGCCGACTACGACCCGCGGTGGGGCGCGGACAGCGGATTCTGGACGACGGACAAGTTCGTCGAGGCCGCGTACAAGACGCTCGTGCCGAAGACGCCGCCCGCGAAGGCGACGGCGACGACGAAGAAAAAGCACTGAGACCGAGATGAGCCACGACAAAAGGGGAACGCAATGCCCGCAAAGCCCGCAAAAAGAACTCTTCTCGACGAGTCGAACGCAAAGCGCGCGGAGCACTGACATGGGCGACCACAACAAGGGAACGCAAAGCCCGCAAAAAGAGCGCTTCTCTACCAGCCGAACACAGCGTGCGACGACGCATCCGTCGACAGGCTCAGGGCGACCGCTCATGGTGAGCTTGTCGAACCATGCGTTCAACGTCCGGACGGCCGCGCCGTTGTGCGCGCTCGCGGCGGCGCTGTGGCTCGACCCGCAGGTGGCGGCGCAGCGGGGCCGCGGCGGTCAGCCGGCGGGACCGCCGCCGACGCCGAAGGCCGCCGCTCCTGTCGATCTGAGCGGGTACTGGGTCGCGCTCGTGACCGACGACTGGCGCTGGCGCATGGTGACGCCGCCGAAGGGCGATGTGCTCTATCTGCCGGTGAATGCGGAAGGCCGCCGGGTCGCCGATGCATGGGATCCGGCGAAAGACGAAGCCGCGGGTGAGCAGTGCAAGGGCTACGGGGCGCCCTCGGTCATGCATTTGCCGGGACGGCTCCACATCTCGTGGCAGAACGACACCACGCTCGTCGTCGAAACCGACGCCGGCACACAGACGCGCGTGTTTCATTTCGGCGCCGGATCCACAGGGGCGGATCAGAGGGCCGCCCCGCCCGACGCGCCGTCGTGGCAGGGTTACTCCGTCGCGCAGTGGGAGTTCGATGGCCCCACACGTCGCGGCCGGATGGCCGGCGGAGGCGGGCAGCCACGGCATGGTTCCCTGAAGGTGGAGACGAGGCGCCTTCGACCGGGCTACTTCCGCAAGAACGGCGTCCCGTACGGCGCGAACGCGACGCTGACCGAGTACTTCACGACGTTGACCGACGAAGGCGTCGACTACCTCGTCGTGACGAACTTCCTCGAGGATCCGCAATACCTCGCGCAGCCTTACATCAGAACCGTGCAGTTCAAGCGGCAGGCGGATCCGAGAGGCTGGAATCCTACCGCGTGTTCGGCTCGATAGGAGCCAGGGCGCTCGGTGCACGTGCTCGAGCTGAAGCGGCGAAACGAGTTCTTCACCACGAAAACTCGAAAATCCACGAAGAACACGAAAAAGATCCATGTTGTCTTCTTCGTGTTCTCGTGAGTTTCGTGCTTTCGTGGTTGCATTTCAATCGTCGGGGACTGTCTTCAGACCGTCCCTGAAGCGAGCTCGTTTCTAACAATCGCGGCGCCTTCCACCATCGATCGCATCTTGCCGTTGGCCACCTCGCGCGGCAGATACTTCATCCCGCAGTCGGTGGCGACCAGGATGTCCTGCGGCGTGACGAACGGGAGCGCGCGGCGGATCCGCGCGGCGACGGTTTCCGGCGTTTCGACGTTCATGTCCGAGAGGTCGATGGTCCCGAGGAGAATCTGCTTGCCGGGCAGCTTCGTGAGCACCGAGCAATCGAGGCTCGACTGCGCGGTCTCGATCGAGATCTGCCGGCACGTGCAGTCCGCCAGCTCCGGCAGGAACGAGTAGCCGGACGGCCGCTCGTGGATGATGGCCGCGTACCCGAAGCAGATGTGGACGATCGTGGTGCCCGTGATCCCCTCGAGCGCGCGGTTGAGCGCCTTCAGGCCGTATTGGCGCGCCTTGACCGGCCGCGCCTGCATGTACGGCTCGTCGATCTGCACGTAGTCGGCGCCGGCGGCGAACAGATCGCGGATTTCCTCGTTCACCGCGGCGGCGTAGTCCATCGCCGCCTCTTCCTCGGTCTCGTAGAAATCGTTCTGCGCCTGCTGCGTCATCGTGAACGGACCCGGCACGGTGATCTTCGTCAGCTTCTTCGTGTGCCGGCGAAGGAACTTCATGTCCTCGACCTCGACGGCGTGCCGCCGCCGGATCGCGCCGCTGATCCGCGGGACCGGGTTCGGATGACCCGAGCGGTCGATCGCCGAACCCGGGTTGTCGAGATCGATCCCGTCGAGCGCGGTCGCGAACCGGTTCGAATAGCTCTCACGCCGGATCTCGCCGTCGGTGACGATATCGAGGCCGGCATCTTCCTGCGCGCGGATTGCGAGCAGCGTCGCGTCGTCCTGCGCATCGAGCAGATGCGCCTCCGGTATGCGCCACAGCTCCTTCGCGCGCACGCGTGGCGGCAAGCGGCCGGCGAGCCTGGCGCGATCGATCAGCCATTCCGGTTGCGGGTAACTGCCTACAAGGGTCGTCGGAAACAGCATGTGGACGCTCCGGGGTCAGAAGCCCATGTCGCGTCAGTCCTTGGTCCTTCGTTCTTGGTGCTTAGTCCGTCCTTGGTCCTTAGTCCGTCCCTGGTCCCTGGTCCTTGGTCCGTCCCTGGTCCCTGGTCCTTGGTCCGTCCCCTGGTCCTTGGTCCGTCATAGAAAGGGAGACGCGTCCATCGACCAAGGCGGACCAGGGACCGAGGACGAAGGACGGACCAAGGACGGACCAAGGACGGACCAAGGACGGACCAAGGACGGACCAAGAACCAGGTACCAAGAACCAAGGACTACGGCTTACTGGACACCATCCTCGCGCCACAGACCGAGCGCCTTCTGCGCGGCGCGGTCCGAGAAGCTGAACAGCACGGCGTCCTGCCGGGCCTCGTGCGACACCGGCAGCCACGACGGGACGACGAAGATGTCGCGAGGACCCCACGCGAACGACAGACTGCCGACCTGGCTGCGCCCGTGCCCTTCGACCGCCCAGTAGATCGTCGCGTCAGTGGATCGGTAGGGCTCTCCGGTGAACCCCGACGGCAGCCACTGAATGAACGCAGAAATCGTCGGCATCGGATAGCCGCCGGTCGCCGGATTCACGTATTGCATCTTGACGCCGTGACGCCGGTCGACCGGCCCGTTGCGGGACAGCGTGTCGAGGACGCCGCGCGTACGCGAGTACGGATAGCTGAACATCGGCGCGGACATGCCGGGCGGCGTGTATTCGAGCGGCAGCAGGCCGCCGCCATATCGCGCGAGCGCGTCGCCCTCGCTGCGCGTCACGGGCTGCATCTCTTCGTCGTGGTGGTCGGCGAAGCTCGCGCTGAACATGTTGACGATCGGCACGTCGAGGCCGTCGAGCCAGACGACCGGCGCCTCGCCCGGATTACCGTGGTCGTGAAACGTCCAGAACGGCGTCAGCACGAAGTCTCCAGGCCGCATCGTCGTCCGCTCGCCGTCGACGGCGGTGTAGGCCGCTCCGTCTCCCTCGAGGACGAAGCGCATCGCCGATGCGGCGTGCCGGTGGCTGGGCGCGACCTCTCCCGGCATCACGAGCTGCACGCCGGCGTACAGGCTTTGCGTGATCTGGGAGGCGCCGCGCAGGCCCGGGTTCTCGAGCACGAGGACGCGACGCTCCGCTTCCTTCGCCGTGATGAGACGTCCGGCGTCCATCAGCAGCGGACGGATCTCGTCGTAGCGCCACATCGCGGGCACGCAGGCGCTCACCGGCTCGGGCGTCACGAGCTTCGCGAGCACTTCCCACAACGGCGCCGTGTTCTTCTCATGAAGCCGCCGATACAAATCCTTGCGCTCCGCGGACGTTCCCGGTCTGACGTAGAACGTGGTCGTGTCCATCACGTGCTCGCTTGGTTATCGCGCGTTAGGGCCCTTACGAAGTCCGGCACGGAGTCGGCTTCCATGCCGCGCCGTCGGGAAGCTTTTTGAAGTGCGTGCTCCTGAAGAAACGCCCGTTCAGGTTCTGCGGATCCTGAACGATGGAGGTCAGGATCAGCCAGGAATCGCCGTTCGGCTCAATCGAGCGGTTGAAGTATTCCGTCAGGACCGTGTCCTGGCTGTAGGGCACGCCGTTCGGTTGCAGGTATCCCGGCCGCATGCGCGTGGTGACGACTTTCAGATCGCCGCCGCCGAGCGCTGGACCGCGTCCGCCAGACTGTGAATAGGGTCCACGAGCTCCACGCCCGCCGCGTCCGCCTGCCGGCTCCCACTCGGCAGCGGAATAACCCTGCCACGTTGGCTCTCCAGACAGCGAGCCGCCGAAGTGCAGCAGGCGCGTTTGCATGCCCGCCTCGGTGTCGATCCGGAGCGTGTTCGGGTCGTTCCACGCGATGTGGAGCCGTCCCGGCATGCGCATCACGCCGGCCGCACCGTACGCCTTGCACTGTTCGCCGGCCGCGGTGTCCTTGTCGGGATCCCACGTCGCGGCGACCCTGGCGCCCTCGGCGTTCAGCGGTACGCTCGGATGATCGCCCTTCGCCGGAATGACCATGCGATAGCGCCAATCTTCGGTGACGACCGACACCCAGTATCCCGTGAGATCAATCGCCGCGGCGGCTTGTGCCGCCGCTGGCGGACCGGCCTGGCCTCCGCGCCCGCGCTGGACATCGTTGGAGGGCGACCCTTTCAGGGTCGCCATCGCGATGAGAAGGGCACACGCGACCGCTCTGACAAATAGCGATGCGACAGGCGGCGCGATCCGGCCCGGCAATCGTTCATCTCCGGCGCGAAGGATCGGGCGCTTTGAGGATGCGCAGCGACCCGCCCATGAGCGTCCGCAACGTGTCGATGTAGTCCGGATACATCGTGGACGCGCCGCCCTCCGTGGCTTCGAAGGGGAGGCCGTATCCGACGGCGAACTCGTGAAGATACGGGTTCGTTCCTGGCAGACGACTTGGAACGACGCCGCGCGGGCGATCGACTTCTTCGACGACCTGACACGGATACGGCGGCACCTGCTGGTGCAGATCGAGCTCGTAGTCCGTGGTGCGGATGAACGGCTCGGTCAGATACACCGGGTCGTACACGATCGTGGCCACCGTCAGCACATCGCCATGACGCATCCAGTGCTCGGTCAGCGTCGCCTTGTCGCTGCGCGGCAGGCCGTTGCGGCGCACGTACCCTTCCTTCAGGTGCGTGGTCCTGATCGTCAGCATGTCGCCTTCCCACGTGCCGGTGGAGAAGCCGGCCCACGTGTGCGGCGCGGACTCCGACGGGTGCGGCCGGCCGTCCATGTAGACCTGGCGATCGATCGAGCGCAGCCACTCGGCGTGCCAGGCGGTGACCAGCCGGGAGACCGGGTCGACTTCCTTCGAGATCCGGACGGGCGAGGGGCCGCGCCAGATGTAATCCGCCGAGTGCGGGCGGCATTGCCATTCCCAGAGCGTCTGGATCGACGCTTCCCACGTGGTCGCGCGCAGGCGCGCGGCGGCGCTGATGGGAATCCCGAGGTAATCGCCGAGCTCTGGTCCCGGCACGCGCTCGGGCTGGTCTTCGTGGAAGCGTGGCGCCCATTCTCCGGTGAAGTCGACGCCGACCGCAGTGGACTTGATCGCTTCGTCGGTCACCTCGACGAGCGATCCCGACGGCGTCCGGTCCTGAAGATGCGGTGTGGGCCGCGCGGACGCCGGGGCCGTCAGCACGCCCGTCGTCAGCAGGGCAGCGCAGAGGATTCCGCCCGGTATTGCGCCCATTCCGCGGCTGGACAGATCAATCACCGGCGGCGAGTATACTCGCTCCGCGCCGCGGCGTGTCAACGCTCTGATATGTCACGGACACAAGGCAACCACGAAAGACACGAAACACTCGAAAGACACGAAAAGACTGAGCGTGCGACCGGCCCGCTCGCGGGCCGCGATGGCGG
>QHWJ01000142.1 GCA_003222535.1 Acidobacteriota bacterium
CGGGTACGCGCGCTTCCTACGATGGGTTCCGAAATCAGTACTTCATCGGCGCGGCGTCCGGAGTCGGCTACATCACCGACCAGGGCAACATCCAGGAGATGCAGCTCGAGACCACCGGCATGGGCGCCGAGTCCGGCTCGGGCAGCACGTCGCTGAACGCGATTCCGAGGAGCGGCAGCAACACGCTGCGCGGCACGATCGACGGGTTCGTCTCGACGAGCAGCATGCAGGGCTCGAACATCGACGACGCGCTTCGCGCGTACGGGATCAATTCGAGCGCGCAGGTGCAGCACATCTATCGCGCGGGCGCGCAGCTCGGCGGTCCGTTGAAGAAGGACAAGGTCTGGTTCTTCGCCGCGATCGGGCGATGGGGATCGACGGTCAACGAGCCGGGCGCGTACTTCAATGCGGCGCAGGGTCAATCCGGCATTCCGAGCGTGCCGACGATCACGTTCGTGCCGGACACCAGCCGCCCGGCGGCGAGCTACGACTGGTACCGGAATCATTCGCTCCGGACGACGTACCAGGCGACGCCGCGGCAGCGGGTGAATTTCTACTTCGACATCCAGAAGTCCTGCCGCTGCACGACGGGTCCCTTCACGGGCGCGAACGCGATCGAGTCCGAGCGCGGGTGGGATTGGTGGCCGTCCGGCGTCGTGCAAGGCACGTGGACGGCGCCGATTACGAGCCGGTTGCTGCTCGAGGCGGGCGCGTCATGGCAGGTGGCCAACTGGGTGAACTTCGCCGAGCCGGGCGTGCGCCGCGACGATCGGTCCATTCTCGAGCTGACCGGCACGCCGACGATTCCCGCGAACTTCCGTTACGGCGCGACGTCGCTCCTGACGGCGCCGATCGCCCGGACCGGCCGCAGCGCCGAGCGTTTCTCGCTCGCATACGTGACCGGCACGCACAACTTCAAGTTCGGCGTCACCGACGAGCAGGCGTTCAACGACGAATCGCGCAGCAGGAACAACGCACCGGGCCCGGACTGCACGACGCCGGCGTGCGACGCACTGAGCTACGACTTCTCCGGCGGAAGGCCGTCGCGCATCCAGTACTACGCGCAGCCGTACTTCCAGCAGGAGCGCCAGACCGTCGAGCTGGGGCTGTTCGCGCAGGACGCCTGGATGATTCGACGCGTCACCCTCAACCTGGGTTTGCGATTTGACTACATCAGCATGGGCTACCCGGCGGCCGATCTCCCGTCCGGACCGTTCACGCCCGCGCGTCACGTCGACGCCTTGAGCGGCGCACCGGACTGGAAGGACATCAATCCGCGCGTCGGGGTGTCGTGGGATGTCCACGGAAACGGCCGGACCGCCCTCAAGGCTTCAGCGGGCCGCTACAACCAGCTGAGCCGCAGCGACATGACGCGCCGCTTTCATCCGTTCAGCTCCTCAATCTCTACGGCATTCCGCAGTTGGACGGATCGCAACAACGACTTCATCCCCGACTGCGACTTGTCGAATTTCGCCTTGAACGGCGAGTGCGGGGCGATTTCAAACGTCAATTTCGGCAAGTTCCTCCCGCAGGCGACGCAGTACGACGATTCGGTCATCAAGCACAACCGCGACTTCTTGTGGGACATCAATCTCGAGGTGGATCACGAATTGCTCCATGGCCTCTCGGTGAGTGCCGCCTATAATCACAACTGGGACGGCAACTTCATCGTCACCGAGACGCTGTACAACGGCGGGTTGCTCGGTCCTGACGCCTACGACGAGTTCTGCCTGGCCGTGCCGAACGATCCGCGAATGCCGAACGCCGGACAGAAACAGTGCGGCTACTACGACGTCAAGCCGCAGTACTTCGGCCAGGGCACCTTGCGGGTGACGAACGCCAGCGAGTTCGGAAACCAGAAACGGTATTGGGACGGATTGACGTTCGCCGCCAACGGCCGGCTGCCGCGCGGTGTGCAGCTTGGCGGCGGCATCGACTTCGGCCGTCAGGTTGACGACCACTGCTACACGGTCAACGTGCCCAATCAGCCGAGCGACATCAACAACGCGCCTCAAAACGGCGGCGCGAGCGGCACGGCCCTCAATCCGTTCTGCCGCATCGTGACGTCGTGGGGTGACACGCTCGACGCGCGTTTCCGCGGGACGTTTCCGTTCAAGCACGGCGTGAGCGGCAGCTTCATCTTCCGCAACACCGCCGGCTTTGCGCAAAACGGCAGCTTGACCGTGTCATCCTCGCAGGTCACGTTCGTCAACCCCGCTCGTACTGCTCTGAACACCGCGACAACGGTCATGCTCTTCGCGCCGAATTCGGTGTACGGTCCGCGATTCAACCAGCTCGACGTCGCCGTGAACAAGACGTGGAGGCTCGGGTGGGCGCGGCTGCGCACGGCGCTCGACGTGTACAACGCGTTCAATTCGAACTCGGTCCAGGGCGTCAACATCGCGTACAACCTGACGGCGAACACGTGGCTGAAGCCGACGCAGTTCCTCGATCCACGTCTGGCGCGTGTGACCGCCAGCATCGAGTTCTGAGAGGTGATCGGATGAAGCGGTTGGTAGTGTTCGTTGCTGTTGCGATGTTGGCGGACGCGGCGCCCACCTGGGCGCAGGGAACACTCGTCGAATCATTGATGCGTGCGGCGCAGAACCTCGCGCGGACGGCGCCCAGACCTGTGCGCGCGACGCAAACGCAGCAGCAGGCGCCGGGACTCGAGACGGCGAGCGGATTATCGAAGCGCACGAAAATCATGATCGCGATCGGCGCCGCGGCGGGCTTTGCCGCCGTGGCGTATTCGATCGATCGGAATGTCGTGGACAGTACGCCGTCGACGCTGGGCACGCGGAAGGATTGAGTTCTGGTGGAGCACGCCATGTTATCTGGACAACGCGGCTGGAAGATCGTCGTCATCGCGGGCGTGCTGATCGCGGCGACGGCTGGGTTCACCGGGCGATCGCGGCTGATGGCATCAGGCCCTGCGGTACCCGGTGACGTCACCTTCACGAAGGACATCGCGCCGATCCTGCAGCGCAGCTGTCAGGGCTGCCATCGCCCCGACGGCGTGGCGCCGATGTCGCTCGTCACGTACGCGGATGTGCGACCGTGGGCCCGGGCGATCAAGCAGCGCACGGGAATTGGACCGCACGCCGGCGTCATGCCGCCGTGGTACGTCGAGAAAAACATCGGCATCCAGCATTACAAGGACGATCCGTCGCTGAGCGATCTCGAGATCGCGAAAATCGCCAGGTGGGCGGACACGAGTGCGCCGCAGGGCGATCCGGCCGACATGCCGCCGGCGAAGAGCTTTCTCGACCTGGACACGTGGCACATCGGCACGCCCGATCTCATCGTCAAGACCAAAGACATCGTCGTGAAGGCGACCGCGCCGGATTGGTGGGGCGAAATCGAGAGCGTCCCGGTCGGGCTCGACGAGGATCGCTACGTGCTGGCGCTGCAGGTCCGCGAGGTCAACGACCTCCCGAAACAGGGCACCGGTCGCGCGACCGTCGGTGGACACTACGTCTTCCATCACATGATTTGGAGCACGCGCGAGCAGGGTCCGGACGGACAAGTCGACACGAGCCCGGAGATAGGGATCGATCAGAGCAACAGCACGTCATGGCCGGTGCACGAAGTCGGCCGCAATGCCGATTTCTTCGATCCGAAAGGCGCGCGGCTGCTGAGGGCGAAGTCGTGGGTCGTCTCCAACTCGGTGCACCTCCATTCCAACGGGCGAGATACGAAAGCGCACCTCGAGATCGGGTTCAAGCTCGCGCCGAAAGATTACAAGCCTGATTACAAACGGTCGCTGACGCGCGGTCTCGGCAACGGCGTCGACATCGACATTCGGTCGATGGAAGCCAACCAGCAGCTGCACGCGTATACCGTGCTGCAGGAGAACACCAAGATCACGACATTCGAGCCGCACCTTCACGCACCGGGCATGCGCATGTGTCTCGAAGCGATCTGGGGCTTCAACATCCAAACGCTGACCTGCGCCGGCTACGATCACAATTGGGTGCGTGGATACGCGTACGAGGACGACTACGCGCCGCTGCTGCCAAAGGGCACGATCCTGCACATCATCGGCTTCATGGACAATTCGCCGTCGAACAAGAACATTCCGGATCCCCGGAATTGGCAGGGCTCCGGGAATCGATCGATCGCGAACATGTTCATTGATCTCGGGATGGGCGTGTCGATGACCGACGAGCAGTTCCAGGACGAGATGGCGAGGCGCCGGGAAAAACTCAAGCTGACGAGGAACGACGTCCAGATCGGTTGTCCGCTGTGCCTGGTGATCCCGAAAACTCCTGCCGCGACAGACACGTCGCGGCCGGCTGGGCGACAGAACTAACCAACGTGCGACATCTGGTTGCGGCTGCGTTGGGCCTCGCTGTGTTGGCGTCGCACGAGAGGCCGGCTGCCCAGTCGCTTACCTATAACAGCGGCCAGACGGTGTCGCCTGGCTACGAGGGCTGGGAGGAGAATCCGGACGCCTCGTTCAACTTCCTGTTCGGCTACATGAACAGGAATTGGCAGGAAGAGATCGACGTCCCCGTCGGCCCCGACAACAACATCGAACCGGGCGGACCTGATTTCGGCCAGCCGACACATTTCCTGCCGCGACGGAACCGGTTTGTGTTCAAGGTTCGCGTGCCGAAGGACTGGGGCGAGAAGGAATTGGTCTGGACGCTGACCATGCGCGGCAAGGCCGAAAAGGCGTACGCGACGCTGCGGCTCGACTCGAAGGTCGACGACGTCGTCAAGGCGTCGGAAACCGGCGCGCTCGGCGCGGGAACGAGCAGTCCCGAAGTTCGCGCGAACCGTCCGCCGGTGATCAGGCTGGATGGCGACCGCCATCGCACGGTGAAGGCCGGTCAGCCGCTGCCGCTCGTCGCGTGGGTCACCGACGACGGCGTGCCGAAGCGGCGAGGGCAAGGCGGCGTCGTCGGATCCAATACACGCGCGCGAGGCTCGGACGAGTTCGCGGCGCTGTTCGGCACGCGCAATCCCGCGATGATTCCTCCGTCACGCGCGACCGTCGGAAAAGTGGTCGGCTTGCACCTGTCATGGTTCGTGTATCGCGGCGCGGGAAGCGTCAAGATCGATCCGCCGCAGGTCGAAGTGTGGGAAGACACGCGGACCGGCGCGAACTCGCCGTGGGCGCCGTTGTGGACGCCGCCTGAATTACCCGCTGACGGAAAATGGACCGCGACGGCGATCTTCAACGAACCCGGAACCTATGTCCTGTGTGCGCGCGCGGACGACGGGGCGCTGGTCGCCGACGAGCAGGTCACCGTCACGGTGACGCGCTGACGGACGGCGCCGCGCTCCGGAGCTGCGAGCGCCCTCGCTGTCGCGCTCCCGGACCTGCGTCACCACCGCCCCAGCTCGACCTCGCAACCCGGAGCGCGTCCGTATTTCGCGAAGCCGCACCTTCTCACGTCGATTGTCCAGGTCGGCCCCGGTTCCGAACAGGAATTCACGCCGTTTGGATGAGCCATTCGCGGAAGTCGTCCAGACGAATCCGTCGGCGCTCGACAACAGCCTGCACCGCGCGGCCCTACTGCATGCCGAAGGTCGCCGCGCCGACGATCGTGCCCCCAATCAGAATCTTCACCGAGTAGGTTCCTGAACCGAGCGACGCCGTCGAAAGATTGTAGACGTACTGGCACGCCGTCGCGTCCACTTTGAAATCCGAGCCGCTGTCCGCTGCCAACGTATACGTGCTGAGCGTCACCGGCCCGACGACGGTGCCGGTCGTCTGAAACAGTGCGATCGTCGCCGGAACGAGATCGCACGTCTTCGCGCCGTTGTAGGTCAACGTGAACTTCACCGGCACGACACCGCGGTTGCCTTTGAAGACGCTGGTGCCGTCGGCCTGGATTGGCGGCTGCACGACCGCCGCATACGGCGACGGCTCGAGATGAAACGAACCGGCGAGGCTCGCGCTGGCGTCGAACGCAACGCCGCCAATTGTCTGCCGCGCAAAGCTTGCGTGGACGGCGTGGTCGCCGGCCGCAAGCGACGACGGATCGTAGGACAGCGTGGCCACGCCGTCCGCACCACTCAGCGTGGACACAATCGCGGCGCCGTCCACCGACCACGCGATCGGGGCGCCCGTAACCGGAGCCGCGCTGTCCTGCTGCGTGAGGATCGCCGTGAACGTCACCGGGCCTGGCGAGCCAGCGGTCAGCGACGCCGGATTCGCCGCGCTCAGCGTGAGCGTCGTCGGATACAGCGTGAGCTCGAAAGCGCCGCTGTCGCAGGCGCCGCCGCTCGGTCGCGGCATCCCGCGCTGATCGGTGGTCAGGCGCGCGCCTTCCGCGGCGCACGCCTGCAACGACACGGCGTCGACCGCCGGACTCGTAGCGAGGAGCGCGATGGTGGCCGTCGGGCCGCCGTTGTCCTGCAAGCCATTCGGGCTCAGCCCGGCCGGCACGCCGTTCAGATCGCCGGCCTGTGTGAAGAATGCTGCGCACGACCTGTCGTCCGACACGTTGTTGCCAGCTGACACGATCTCATTGTTGAAGTACGTGTAGCAATTCGGGCCGGACGCACCGGCCACGACGATCGAGTTGCGCACCGTTGTGATGGTGTACAGGCTGATGATGTTGCCGCCGGTGCGCGACGTGTTGTTCGACAGCGTGCTGCTGTTGATCGAGACGGGGGCTGAGTTGGTGTAGATACCACCGCCGCCCGAGCAGCCGCCGAAATCACAGGTCGAGGCGTTGTTCGCGATCGTGCTGTTCTCGACGGTCACTGTGCCGCTGCCGGTGTAGATGCCGCCGCCCTCCCAGGCCGCGACATTGGACGCGGTCGTGCTGCCGACGATCGTGACCGTCCCCGCCAAACCGCCGTTGTGAATCGCGCCGCCTGCGCCGCCGTGCACGCCCGTCGCGACGTTGCCCGAGAGCGTGCTCGCGGTGATCGACAGCGTACCGTCATGGTTGTCGATGGCGCCGCCGACCGACGACGAGTTGCCGAACAGGTTCGCGTGATCGAGCGTCAGCGTCGACCCTGTTTCGCTGTAGATCGCGCCGGCGCGGTACTCCGCGGCGTTGTTCGAGACGAGGCTGCGAACGAGCGTCAGTGTGCCGCTGTTGAAGATCGCGCCGCCGAACATCGCCGCGGCATTTGACGACAGGACGCAGTCGGTCAGCGTCACGCGACCGCCGGTGAGAATGCCGCCGCCGTAGTCACCGCGGCCGTTGCTGATCGTGACACCGGAGATCGACACGGTCGCCGTCGCAGCGTCGATCGTGAACACGCGCGTCGAGCCGCTGCCCGCAATCGTCAGGCTGGCGGCGCCGGGGCCAACGATCGAGAGATCCCTGCCCACGACGAGCGGGCCGCCGGTCAGCGTGATCGCACCACCCACGATCGCCTGGATCGTATCTCCGGGCGCCGCGCTCGCGATCGCGTCGCGCAGCGAACCGGGTCCGCGATCGAAGGTGTTGCTGACGACGAGCGTGTTGCCGGAGACCGGCGTCGCGACGCCCACGCTCCAGACGATCAGGCCGACGCCAACGAGCGTTGCGTGGGTACGCTTCGCCATCTCCAATGATCCTCGCGCAAAAGCCGGCCGGCACAATCCTGTAACCGCGTCAACGGATTGCACCCACACGCGGCACACTTCGACGTGCCATTGCACACGTCGCGCGGCAAGGCTGCGAGGAACATGCCGCCTGATGCGCCGACCGTACCAACACGCGCGGAAGCAGCACGTGTCGCAACGCACGCGCCCCGTTTGTACCCGATTGAAAGGAATCGTTGACGGCTGCGACGGATTTGACGCGTCGCTGCAGTTCATCTCGATAACCGCCGATACCTTGACCAGTTCACCGGCCTGACAGCCATCGATCGACAAGACAATCGCGCCTGAGACAGTGACTGTTGCGCACAAATTCACGCGTCCGCGCGCCTGGGGAAACATGATGCTTCGTCCTGGTCTGACGTTCGCCGTCGCGGTCGTCGCGTCGGCTGCCGCAATCGCGTGCTCGAATAGCCCGTCGTCGCCCACCCAATCCGCCGTTTCGATTGCCGCCCCGTCGCCGCTGCGGCCATCGGCGGACGCGTCGCTGCGCTTCGCGGATCAGCCGATTGCGGTCGCCGTGCAGAACGCCACGATGAAGGGCGCAACGGGCGTCATCTACACGTTCGAGGTGGCGACCGATTCGGCGTTCGCCTCGAAGGTGCAGACCAAGGACAACGTCAGCGAGGGCACGAACGGTCAGACAACAGTACAGCTCGATCCGCTGGCTGGCGGAAAGGACTACTACTGGCACGCGCGTGCGACTGGCGGCGGTGCGACGAGCCCCTTCAGTCCGACGTATAAATTCACGATCGGGCCCGCGGTCATCGTCAATTCTCCGGTGCCGATCGGCCCGCTCGCCGGCGCGACCACGACTCCGCGCCCTGCGCTGCGGGTAATGAATGTGACGCGTACAGGCCCTGCGGGCCCATTCACCTACCTTTTCGAAATCGCGAATTCATCCGCGTTCACGAACGTGATCGTGACAGCGACGCAAACCGAAGGCGTTGACGAAACGGGATTCATCCCGAGCAGCGATCTGCCGATCAACGCGACCTTGTACTGGCGCGCGAGCGGCGTGGATGCGAACACCGGCGTTTCGAGTACGCCCACCGCAGTCCAGAGTTTCGCGACCAGGGCGTTCACGCAGGCCGAGACCGTCGCCGAGCAGCTTGGCGTCCCGCTCTGGCCGGGCATGCAGCCATCCGGGAATCCGGGCCACGCGACGATGGGCAACGACCGCACCAGGGGCGTCGGCTGGAATGTTCAGACCTTGCACTACGTGCCCGGCAACGTGTCGTTTCAAAGTCCTGACATCGAGATGCTCCGGTACTTCGACTTATGGGATCGCGGCTTCGATCCCGACAGTGCGATCGCCTGGATGAATGCGAACGGGTACCCCAGCATCGCGAAGTGGTATCCCGGCCCAGAGAAGGCGGTCCTCGGCCTCAAGTACGTCTACATCGCCGCGCGGGACAAGGTCGTCACCAACGCGACGTGGGACATGGTGTTGAGAGTTGAATGAGGCTGTGAGAGTTCAGCCACCACTGACCCGTCGCCTGGTGGTCTTCCGTGATCCCACGGCGCGAACTTCCGTGATCCCACGGCGCGAATAGGACGACCACGTCGCAGTCTCCAAATCGCCGAGGGCCGCAGAATCGTTCAGGCATCGCGGACAGGTAAACGTGCCCCGAACGCTTCCAGGCCAAACCACGAGCTGCGCATTCGCACGAACCGCAATGGGCGGACATGCATCCACGCGTTTGCGACGTCATCTGGCGGACGTCGTGGCGCGGCGGTGATCGACGATCTAATCTCGCCCGCCCAGCGCGCGATCCGCCTCGTCAGTAGGCGCCTCTTACCGACCAACGGGCACTCAGTATAAAACCGTCACGTGCTCGCCGAGCCCTTCGTCGAACGCCTGCGGCGTGAGGCCGCCTCCCGAGACGAAACGCGAAAAGCCGCCAGAAAAATGATGCTTTCAAGAGTATCGAGGATTTGCGAGAGGCACCGATAGCGCGAGACGGCGGGGGCCGAGCCGTTGGACCGTACCAGGAAATCACGAAAAACCTGTTGGCGCAAGGCATACATTGGTATAACCTGCGCTGTTATGTGACGTGTTTGCGCGTGGGAGGGAGCGACACATGATTCGAACCCGACCCCTGACGTCAATAAGCATGGCACTCGCGGGCGCGATTTTCTTTCCCGCGGCAACACTGCCGGCGCAAAATTCCCCCTCCGCGGCCGCGACCGCCCCTCGCGCGACACTGGATAAATATTGCATCGGCTGTCATAGGGGTCCCGCGCCATCTGCAGGGCTGCACCTGGACACCTTGGACATCGCCAATTTCGAAACCAACGGCGTCACTTGGGAGAAGCTGGCGCGCAAGCTGCGCAACCGCGAGATGCCACCTCCCGGCGTGCCGCGGCCCGATGCAGCCACCTACGATGCGCTCGTCAAGTATGTCGAGACCGGGCGCGATCGCCTGGCGGAGGTTAAGCCCAATCCGGGACGCCCCACGCTCCATCGGCTCAACCGAACGGAGTACGGGAATACCGTTCGTGATTTGCTGGCGCTGGAGATTGACGTCACGGAACTGTTGCCGGCCGACGACATCGGCTACGGCTTCGACAACATCGGAGACGTGTTGCAGGTATCGCCCGTATTGCTGGAACGGTACCTTTCGGCGGCACGCAAGATCAGCCGGGCCGCCGTGGGCGATACCACGATGCCCGTGTCCTATCAGACCTATACCATTCCTCATGGGCTCATTCAGCTCGATCGTTCAAGCGAAGCCGCGCCGGTCGGCTCGCGCGGCGGCACCATCGTGCGCCACCTGTTCCCGGTGGACGGCGAATATGAGATTTCGGTGACCCTGCAAAGGAGCAGAGACGACCAATATTTGGGCCTCGAGCGTGAACGCAAGCTCGATCTCAGGCTCGATGATCAAAGGCTCAAACTGTTCGCCATTGCGGGCAGCGCAAAAAAGGTCGTGCTCGGCGGCGGAACTCCCCCCGATGCGCATCTCAAGATCCGCGTGCCGGTGAAGGCCGGCACGAGAG
This sequence comes from Acidobacteriota bacterium, assembly GCA_003222535.1. Classification (GTDB taxonomy): domain Bacteria; phylum Acidobacteriota; class Vicinamibacteria; order Vicinamibacterales; family CAVVIG01; genus QHWJ01. Next base: position 10,559 of record QHWJ01000142.1, read on the forward strand.
AGCTTGCTGCGACATTCCTGAAAGATACGCTGCTTAAGGAAGGCATTATTGAAAGGGTCCGGGACGACGCGGTGCCCACGTACTTCGAAGGTGTGGGCAGCATTACGGTTGCCGGTCCGTTCAATGTGCAAGGGCCGGGTAAAACAGTCACGCGCGACAAGATCTTCGTTTGTCATCCGTCCGGGGCCGCCGAGGAGCAGGCTTGCGCGAAAAAAATCCTGTCCACCCTCGCCCACCGCGCCTATCGGCGTCCGTTAGGTGACGGCGACATGACGCAACTGCTCGCGCTCTACAATGCGGGCGCACAGAACGGCGGCTTCGAGTCGGGCGTGAGACTGGCGTTGCAGAAGATCCTGGTGTCGCCCGGGTTCCTCTTCCGTGCGGAAGTCGATCCGCCGGGCGCGGGGAGCAGCATTCCCGATGACGAGCTGCTCGCCGTTGCCGAGAGCGGGCGCCTCCCCGAGCCGTCGGTCCTGCAGGGCCAGGTCAAGCGCATGCTGGCCGATCCACGCTCGCAGGCGCTGGTGAAGAACTTCTCCGGCCAATGGCTGTTCTTGCGCAATATCGCAAGGATATCGCCGGATACGACGGCCTATCCGAATTTCGACGAGAATTTGCGTCAGGCCCTCGCGAAGGAGACCGAGCTCCTGATCGAAAGTCAGGTGCGGGAGGATCGCAGCGTCGCCGACCTGCTGAGTACGGACTACACGTTCCTTAATCAGCGCCTGGCCGAGCACTATGGGATCAAGGGTGTTTACGGCAATGAGTTCCGCCGCGTCAAGCTTGAAGACCCGAACCGATACGGACTGCTCGGACAGGCCAGCATATTGACGGTGACCTCCTATCCCAACCGGACGGCGCCGACCATCCGCGGAAAGTGGGTGTTGGAGCAGCTCTTGGGGACTCCTCCCCCACCTCCGCCGCCCAACGTTCCATCGTTGAAAGACGATGCGACCACACAGAAGCTGACGATGCGCCAACGCATGGAACAGCACAGGGCCAGTCCCACCTGCGCCGCTTGCCACCGCCTGATGGATCCGGTCGGCTTCGCGCTGGAGAACTACGATGGACTTGGCGGCTGGCGCGTCTCCACGGCACCCGGGTCGGGACCGATCGATTCGTCCGGTGCGCTGCCCGACGGCACTTCGTTTAACGGGCCGGCGGGTTTGCGCGATGTCCTGATGAAAAAACGGGACCTGTTCGTTGAAACCTTCACCGAGCGGCTGCTGACCTATGCGCTGGGTCGTGGCCTGGAAGAGTACGACCAGCCTGTTATTCGCAAGATCACGCGCGATGCAGCCGCGGATGATCAGAAGTGGTCATCAATCATTCTTGGCATCGTCAAAAGCACACCATTTCAAATGAGGAGGGTTAGCGATGGTGCTCTTTAAGAAATCTATTCCCCGGCGCACTGTCCTGCGCGGAATGGGTGCTACGCTTGCCTTGCCCGTGCTCGACGCCATGACGCCCGCGTTTGGCGCCGCCACGACACGGCCGATCCGCTTGGCGTTCATGCAAACCCCGAACGGGATCTTTAACTTGAGGAACGAGTGGACGCCCAAGAGCGTGGGTGGCGACTGGGAGCTGACCCGGACGCTCGAGCCCCTCGCGGCCTTCAAAGACCGCATGGTGGTGATATCGGGGCTCGATAATCAGCAAGCCGCGGGCCTCAATGGCGAAGTGGGCGGCGACCATCCACGCGCCTGCACCGCCTGGCTGACGGGAACGCACGCGAAGATGACCTCCGGCGCAGACCTCCGCGCCGGCATATCCGTCGACCAGATCGCCGCGAAGGAGTTCGGCAAGCACACTCAGCTCGCCTCGCTTGAGATTGGTCTGGAGGCGTCCGAAGTGGTGGGCGCCTGCGAGTCCGCCTATGGCTGCGCCTATTACAATACGATCTCATGGCGCAACGAGACCACGCCGCTTCCGATGGAGAACCGCCCACGCGCCATCTTCGAGCGCCTTTTTGGCGAAGCGGGCACCGATCCGAAGGCGCGTCTGGCCCTCAGACGGGAAGACCGCAGTATCCTTGATGCCATCAACTCGGACGTCAAGGGGCTGCGCCTGAAGGTCGGCGGAACGGATCGCGGCAAGATCGACCAGTATCTGGAGGCTATCCGCGATGTCGAGCGGCGCATCGAACTGGCGGAGAAGCAGGGCGACCATGAGTTGCCCATCGTCGGAAGCCCCGTCGGCGCCCCGGAGGTCTTCTCGGACTACTTCAAGTTGATGGCCGATCTGATGGTTCTGGCCTGGCAGACCGACATGACGCGCGTCATCACGTTCCAGATGGGCCATGAAATGAGCGGCCGCGCCTATCCCGAGTTGGGATTTGGCGATGCCCATCACCCCTGCACGCATCACCAGGGCGATCCCGTGAAGCAGGAGAAGACGACGAAGATCAACGGCCTCCACACGAAGATGCTGTCTTATTACCTCAGCCAGCTGCGCGCCACCTCGGACGGCGACGGCTCGCTGCTCGATCACTCGATGATCCTCTACGGCGCTGGCCTGAGCGACGCCAATCTGCATCTCTATACCGATCTGTCGCTTCTGCTGGTCGCCGGTGGTGTTGGCGGGATCAAGGGCGGACAGCATGTCCGCTATCCCAACCGCACGCCGATGGCTAATCTGCTCCTCACCATGCTGGACAAGGCAAATGTCCCGCACGTGGACAAGCTGGGCGACAGCACGGGAAGGTTGGAATTGCCGACCACCTAGCGCGGCATTCGGCAAAGGTTCCCGCGAAAGCGGGACCTTGTCGGTCCAAGCGGGAGAATGGCGATGAACACGAGAGCAACGATTCTGGCGGCACTCATGGGCTCGACGATTTGTGCGGGCGCCGCGCTTGCCGCCGGCGCGGGCGACATGTCGCTGGTGACCGCCGCGAAGCAAGGGGACCGCGCAGCCGTGCAGTCCCTGTTGAGCGGCCGCGCGAAGCAAGATGTCGCCGGGGCCGAAGGCACGGCCGCGTTGGTCTGGGCGGCCACGCGCAATGACCTGGCGATGGCCGATCTTCTCTTGCGCGCAGGCGCGGACGCGAAGGCTGCCAACGAACTCGGCGCAACGGCGCTGTATGCGGCCGCGGCGCACGAGGATCCGGCCATGACCGAAAAGCTGCTGGCGGCAGGCGCTGATGCCAATACGCCCCTGATGTCGGGCGAGACGCCGCTCATGGAAGCGGCCGGCCGGGGCAACCTCGCGACGGTGCGTGCGTTGCTATCGAACAAAGCAAACCCCAACGCGCGGGAATTCAACGGCGGACAAACCGCCTTGATGTGGGCGCTCTCGCAACGTCAGTCCGCGGTTGTCGAGGAACTGCTCAAGCACGGCGCCGACGTCCACGCCGGTTCAAAAACCGGCTTCACGCCGCTGATGTTCGCCGCCCAGAAAGGCGATGTGGACAGCGCCAGCATTCTGCTCCGCACCGGCGCGAAACCGAATGACGCCCAGCCGAAAACGGGGTTGACGCCGTTGATGATCGCCAGCGCCATGGGTCACGCGAAGGCCGTCGACCTGTTGCTCGACAATGGCGCCAATCCCAACCTCGTCGATGCGAACGGTTACACCTCGTTGCACCGCGTCGTGCGGGATTCCGATTACGGAATCGACCTGGACTCGAAAGACGCCGTCTTGACCATTGTTAAGTCGCTTCTCAAGCACGGCGCGAATCCGAATGTCCGTCTCAACCAGGACAAGGAAAAGGCTGCCGAGGAAATCAGAAACGGCAACGTCCAAACCTACGGGAAGCGCACCGCCGTCACCATTACTGAAATCATTCTCCAAGGCGCCACGCCGCTCCTCTTGGCTGCGGAAGTCAACAATCTTGACGTGATCAAGACCTTGGTGGAAGCCGGGGCGGATCCGCTCATTGCCACCGAGCAGGGCACGACGCCGCTGATGATGGCGGCCGGGGCCGGCACGGACGTGCAAAGGGAAAGAGCGCCCGAGGAACGGGCCGTGGCGATCGAGACGGCAAAGTTCCTGGTGGAACACGGCGCCGACGTGAATACCGCCGGGCAGTACGGCTGGACCGCACTGCACGCGGCCGCCTACCAGGGAATGAATGACGTCATCGAATACCTGGTCAGCAAGGGCGCGAAGATCGATCAGAAGGACGAGTTCGGGCAGACGCCCTTGAGCATTTCCCTGTCCGTCCTCACCAAGGATATTGGGGCTCGCCGCCTTCAGATCCCGCGCAGATACCGGCAGGAAACAGCCCAGCTTCTGCTCAAATTGGGCGCCAGCACTCTCGAAAAGACCGGGGTCGTGGTGATCCTCCAGCGCAGTGGGGACTTGGAGCTGGGGAATCGCGCGAGAGATAGATAGACCCCCTTTGGCGGGTCTCCGCGGTAGGCGGCATCATGCCGGTGTTTGGCGACCCGGCGGCAAAGAGCTGTACTACCTCAACCGGGCGGGCGCGATGATGGCGGCACCGCCACCGTGACGGGGTCCCGTTTGAACTGGGCGCGCCGGTGGTGCTCTTTTCTTACTGGACAGCCGCCGTGCGCCCGCTAAGACAGCTTCTAAAGCCTCACCCGCAAAAACATGCCTCATTTCGTCAGAACGCGGCTTTAGAA
>QHWJ01000237.1 GCA_003222535.1 Acidobacteriota bacterium
CCGCCGGGGCCGGACCGTCGATCGGCATCTCGCCAACGCCCTTCGCGCCGAACGGTCCATGCTTGTACGGGTTGCCGCGCATCACGATGTCCATCGCCGGCGCATCGAGCGTCGTCGGAATGATGTAGTTCGTGAGCGAGGCGTTCGCCATCCGGCCGTCGCGCATGACGACCTCTTCGAGCAGCGCGTAGCCCAGTCCCTGCGCGCTGCCGCCCTCGATCTGCCCGGCGGCGAGCAGCGGATGAATCGCCCTGCCAAACTCGTGCACGCTCGTGAACGTGATCGGCTTCACTTCCCACGTGTCGCGATCGACCTCCAGCTCCACGACGTCGCAGGCCCAGCCGTAGGTGCCATAGGCATCGCCCCGGTAGCTGGTGTCGTCCCACGACATGCCGGCTGGCCGCTCGTACTCCTTCGTGACGACCAGCGGCCCGTTCTTGCGCAGATACTCCCTCGGGGTGAGCCTGCCCAGGCGCGCGCGCATCTCCTCCGCGCACCGCTGCAGGATACGGCCGACCACCATGCAGGTGCGCGAGGCGACGGTCGGCCCGCTGTCGGGCACGACGCCGGTGTCGGCGGCGTTCACCTCGATGCAGTCGTACGGCAGGCCCAGCGTATCTGCCACGATCTGCGCATGCATCGTCCGGGTGCCCTGACCGATCTCGGTGCTCGCGACCAGGATCCTGGCGCCGCGATCCGTGAGCGCCAGTGACGCCTTCGACGCGAGCTTCACTTCACCCCCGCCGGTGAAGCCCGAACCGTGAAAGAAGAGCGAGAGGCCGATGCCGCGATTGGTGCCGGCGAGCGCTCGACGGCGTTCGGTGAAGTCCGTGCGTTTCACCGCCTCGCGCAGCACCTGGCGGGCGCTGCAGTCGCGCCCGAGCCGCTGGCCGGTGGCCGTCGTGTCGCCGGGCCGCAGGGCGTTGATCTCCCGCACGCGGACCGGGTCGACGCCGAGCTCCGCAGCGATGCGGTCCATATGGACTTCGACCGCGAACTGCGTCTGCGGCGCGCCGAAGCCGCGAAACGCCCCGTTCGGCGGTGTGTTGGTCATCGTCGCGCGTCCGTGGATGCGGACGTGATCGCACCGGTAGGGTCCGCTCGCGTGGATGACGCCGCGCGACAGCACCACGGCGCTGAGCGTCGCATACGCGCCGGCGTCGAACACCGCGTCAATCTCCATCGCGGTGAGACGCCCGGTGCGCGTGACGCCCGTGCGGTGCCGGATGACGGCCGGATGCCGCTTCGTCGTCGCCAGCATGTCCTCGACACGGTCGTAAATCAGCTTCACGGGGCGGCCCGACTTGCGCGCGAGCAGCGCCGCATGGCCCGCGATCATCGACGGATACTCTTCCTTGCCGCCGAAGCCGCCGCCGGTTTCGGTCTGGACGACGCGAAGCTTGTCGTCGGGCAGATCGAGCAACACCTTGAGCGCCCGATGCACGTAGTAGGGACACTGCATCGACCCGTACACCGTCATCTCGCCGTCCGGCCCCGGCACCGCGATGACGCCGTTGGTCTCGATGTAGAGCTGCTCCTGGTGCCCGGCGCGGTACTCGCCCTCGACGACGACGTCCGCAGCCGCGAACCCCTGGCCGAGATCGCCTTTCGCAATGGTGACGGTCTTGAACGTGGTCGCCGACGCCTCCGGATCGTAGTTGGGCGTCGTCTCCCGGTAGTCGACGCGGACCTCCGCCGCGTGCAGCGCGTCCCTGTCGTGATGCGCGATCAGGACGATCGGCTCGGCGAAGTGGCGGATGGTCCGCTCGGCGAGACACGGCTGATCGTCGTCGATGAGCGCGACGATGTTCCGGCCGGGGATGTCCCGGTGGCTCACGATCGTGTAACCGGGGGTGCTGAAGTCCGGCCGGACGTCGACGATGTCGCCGGCGGGAATCGTCGAGCGGATCGTCCGCCCGTACAGCATGCCGGGGAACGCGAGGTCGTCGATGTAGCGGGCGGCACCGGTCACCTTCTCGACGCCCTCTTTGCGAAGGACGTTGCGGCCGACCGCTTTCGCGGCGCGAGGCATTTCGCGCCATTATGTACGAAAGGGGGCCGTACCCCTTTTCAGCGTTGTCGCTTACGCCGTCTTGTGGGGGCGACCCTTTCACGCTCGCCGCCTGTTGTAGGGCGACGCTTTCAGGGTCGCCTTCTAATGAGCAAGAATGTCGCCGTGCGCACACGACTCATCCTTTGCTGCACCATCCTCCTCGCGCTGACGGCGGCGCCCTTCACACAGACTCCGGCGCGGTACGACGTGCTGATCCGTCACGGCCGGGTGCTGGACGGCAGCGGCAACCCGTGGCTTGCCACCGACATCGGCATCCGCGGGGGACGCATCGCCGACATGGGTCGGCTCGGCAATGCCGCGGCGACGCGCGTGATCGATGCCGGCGGGCTGACGATCACCCCTGGCTTCATCGACGTCCACTCGCACGCATCGACGGGGCTGGCCGGCAGCCTGAAGGAAGCGCGACAGCTCATCGCTCAGGGCATCACGACGGTGGCGATCAACCCGGACGGTGGCGGGACGCCGGATCTCCGGGCCCAGCGGGCGGGAATCGAGCAGCGCGGCGCCGGTGTGAACGTCGCGCTGTATGTGCCGCATGGGTCGATTCGGCGCGAAGTGCTGGGCATGGCAGACCGCCAGGCGACGCCCGCGGAACTGGATCGCATGGTCACACTTGCGCGCAACGGGATGGAAGCGGGCGGCATCGGCCTGTCGTCCGGGCTGTACTACGCGCCCGGCAGCTATGCGAAGACCGAGGAAGTGATCGCGCTCGCGAAAGTCGTCGGCGAGATGGGCGGGGTCTACGAGAGCCACATCCGCGACGAAGCCGACTACAGTGTCGGCGTGGTTGCCGCCGTCCAGGAAGTCATTCGCATCGCCGAGGAAGGCCACCTCCCCGGCATCGTCGCGCACATGAAGGCGCTCGGGCCCGCGAGCTGGGGCCTGTCGATGGCGCTCGTCGAGCGGATCAAGCAGGCGCGCGAACGCGGCGTGGAGGTATACGCGGACCAGTATCCCTACGAGGCCAGCGGCACAGGCATCGTCGGCGCGCTGATCCCGCGGTGGGCCGAAGTCGGCGGACGCGACGAGCTCCACAAGCGGATTCAAGGCGCCGAGCACGACCGCCTCGCCGCCGACATCCGGCGGAACTTCGAGCGGCGTGGCGGCCCGGAGAAGCTCGTGATCTCGCGGTACGCGGTGAACCCCACGTTCGAAGGTCGGACGCTCGCGCAGGTCTCGAAGACGCTCGGCAAGCCGCCCGAGGAGACGGCGATGGAGCTGCTGCTGAAGGGCGACGCGAGCCTCGTCTCGTTCAACATGACCGACAGCGACATCGACTTGATCATGCGGCAGCCGTTCACGATGACGTGCACCGACGGCGATCTGATCCCGTTCGGTCAGGGCAAACCGCACCCGCGCGGCAACGGGGCGTTCGCGAGGAAGATCCGCGTATACGTGAACGAGCGCAGCGTCATCGACCTGCCGTTTGCGATTCGGTCGATGACGAGCCTGCCGGCGTCAGTGTTCGGGCTCAAAGATCGTGGCGTGCTCCGCCCGGGCGCATGGGCGGACATCCTCGTCTTCGATCCCGCCAAGGTCCGCGACGCCGCCACGTACCTGGAACCGCACCAGATGTCGGAGGGGATGGAGTACGTGCTCGTGAACGGCGTCATCGAAAAGGACGCCGGTGCATTCACAGGCAGGCTCGGCGGACGCGTCGTCACGCCGGAACGCAGATAGCTCAACTCTCAAGTCTCATTGACAGTTGAGAGTTGAGAGTTGACAGTTGATTACCAACCGACCATCGCGCCCTCGAACAAGGCCGCCAGCTCATCGGGTCCCGCCAATCGTGGCGAGAGCTTCGTCACCCGGTGCTGAGGCAGCGTCCCTTCGACCAGCGCGGGAATGTCAGAGGATGAATAGCCGATCGCGCGCAGGCCATTCGGCGTGCTCAACCGCTGCATGAACCACATGATCCGATCCGCGAGAATCTGTCCGGCATCGGCGGCTTGCGCGCGCGACACGTCGGCGCCGAGCGCGCCGGCCGCCTGCAGATGGCGAGCAGGATTCGCCTGCGCGGTGAATCGGAAAACGGCGGGCGCGTTGAGGATCACCGAAATCCCGTGCGGCACGAGCGGGTGATCCGGGAGGTAACCCGGCGCGCGGTAGCTCTTCACGTGACCCGACACCGGATACGACATGCCGTGCGGCAGATGCACCCCCGCGTTCCCAAAGCCGACGCCCGCGTAGGACGAAGCCAGCAGCATGTTCGCCCGCGCCTCATCGTCTGACGGATCATCGACAGCGCGAACCAGATACTGCGTGACCATGCGCAGCGCCTGCATCGACCAGATGTCGCTGATCGGGTTCGACCCCTGGTACGCCGGGCGCAGGGCGGGGCGATCGGGCAGCGGCCGATCGGTGAACGGCATCGCGGTGAAGGACTCGACGGCGTGGCTGAGGATGTCGAGACCCGTGGAGGCCGCGACCTGCGGCGGCATCGTGCGCGTGTTGTCCGGATCGAGATACCCGAGCGTCGGCTTGAGTCGGCGATTGGCGATGCCGGTCTTCGCGTGCATTCGCTTCAGATCGAAGATGGCCACTCCGGTCGTTTCGCTCCCGGTCCCGGCCGTCGTCGGAATCGCCATGAGCGGCTTCAGCGGTCCAGGTACGGGCAGGCCTTTGCCGATCGGCGGGTTCACGTAATCGAGAAAATCGGCGGGAGGATATGTCGTATAGAGGTTCACCGCCTTCGCAGTGTCGATGGTCGATCCGCCCCCGACGGCGACGAAGGCGTCGAAAGAACGCTCTTTCGCGGACGCGATCGCGTCGAGAAACGATTCGTCGCTCGGCTCGATACGCACGCGATCGTAGAGCGCGTACGCGACGCCGCTCCGCTCCAGCGAATCGATCACGGTGCGCACAGGCCGCAACTTCGCGACCACCGGATCGGTCAGCACCATCACGAGCCGCGCGCCCAGCTCCTCGAGATCCATGCCGACCTCGCGCGTCACGCCGACGCCGAAGCGGACGCTGGAGACAGCCATCTCAAATGCGATGTCGTTGCCCATCGGAGCTCGATTATCTCAAAGTCACGGGGGCGCACGGGACAGGGAACCTCGGCGGACGCGTCGCGACGCCGACGGACGTCAATGAGAGGAGTCTGACAGGTCGCACGGCCGGAGGTGGAGCTCCGGCAGCAACGTCGATCTGACGGGCTCGCCGCCGCGCGCCGTACCCTCCAGGACAAATCGCTCCCCTGAGAGTCGATAGACCTCGATGGTCACGCCATCCGGATCGACCAGCCAGTACTCCTTCACACGATGCCGCGCGAGCAGCTGCATCTTACGTCCGCGGTCGTTCGCCGAGGTGCTCGGCGACAGAATTTCAATCGCGAGGTCGGGCGCGTGGCGGATGACCTTTCGAGGATCGATGAGATGCTGACGGTCGCGCGTGAACACTATCAGATCCGGCTGCACGACATCGAAGTCGGTCAGCACGATATCGAGCGGCGCGTACAGGACGACGCCACCGTATGCGCGCGTGTGTTCCTCCAACGCAAGGTAAAGGCGCGCCGACACGATCTGGTGCAGCGGAATCGGTGATGGAACCACGTAGACCTCGCCGTCGTACAGTTCGTACCGGCGGCCGTCTTCGGGCCATCGCTCCAGATCCGCAAAGCTCACCCGCGGAATCGCAGCCTGCACGCCGGTCATTGTACATCGTCGAAGTGCGAAAGCTATGCCACGCGAAATTCCTCGAGAACCGCGAAGCCAGCAAAAAAACGTCGCAGATTCTGCAGCGCTCGATGAGGCCGATAGTGGAGAAAAGGAGTGTGGGACCGTGTCGAGCGGTGCGGTGGCGGGCGGATCCGTCGGCGCCGTCGTGAGCGGGGCGGGCACAGTCGTCAGCGGCCTCGACCAGCCGACGGAAGTCGTCGTGACCGATGCCGACGTCAGCGGCGTGCGGGTGATGGTCCGGCGTCCCGCTCGCCGGTAATCAGACGGACGCGTCGCTGGAGCGAGAAGTAGGCCCAGGCCCACTCGGTCATGACGACGAAGCGGTTGCGAAATCCTATCAGCCAGAAGATGTGGAGAAAGATCCAGAAGAGCCACGCGAAGAAGCCGGAGATCTTGAGGCCGAACACGTCGCCGACCGCGGATCCCCGGCCGATGGTCGCCATGATGCCGTAGTCATGGTAGCGAAACGGCTCGAGCCCCTGCCCCTGGATGGCGCGGCGGATGTTGCGCCCCGCGCGGGCGCCCTGCTGCATCGCCACCTGCGCCACGCCGGGCAGCGGCTTGCCATCCTGGACGAACGCGCAGATGTCACCGACGACGAAGATGCCGGGATGCGCGGCGAGGGCGAGCGTGGGCTCCGGCGTCACGCGGCCGACGCGGTCCAGCGGCACGCCCAGCGTTTTCGCGAGCGGCGAGGCCGCCACGCCGGCCGCCCAGAGTACTGTCTCGGCGGCGATGCGCTCAATGATCTCCGGGGGCCGGGCCCCGGGGTCTGACCCCGGCGCCCGGCTCCGTACTCCGCACGTGACGCCGTCGGCGTCGATGTCGACGACGACCGATTCCGTCTTCACTTCGATCCCGAGGCGTTCGAGCGCCTGCCGCGCCGCGGCGCGGAGCGGATCGGGAAACGGCCCGAGCACGTGCGGGCTACCCTCGATCAGCACGATGCGGGCGGACTCGGGGCGAATGCTCCGGAAATCCTCGACCAGCGATTGCCGCGCGATTTCGGCGAGCGCGCCGGCAAGCTCGACGCCGGTCGGCCCGGCGCCGACGATCACGAACGTCAGCAGCCGCTGCTGCTTCTCCGGATCCGTCTCGCGCTCCGCCGCTTCGAACGCCAGCAACACACGCCGCCGCATCTCGAGCGCATCGTCCAGCGTCTTGAGCCCGGGCGCGCGCTCGGCCCACTCGGGATGACCGAAGTACGCATGCGCCGAACCGGTGGCGACAACAAGATAGTCGTACGACAACGAATCGTGGTCGAGGATGACGCGCCGTCCGATCGGATCGATCTCGCGCGCCGCGGCCAGCAGGACCTGGACGTTCTTCTGATGCCGCAGAATCCATCGGATCGGCGATGCAACATCGCCGGGCGACAGCGACGCTGTGGCGACCTGATAGAGGAGCGGCTGAAAGAGATGGTAGTTGTGGCGATCGAGGAGCGTGACCCGAGCGGCGGCGCCGTCGAGCGCGCGCGCCGCATGAAGCCCCGCAAAGCCGCCGCCGAGGATGACGACGTGGGGAGGGTTCAAGGTTCAGCGTTCACAGTTCAGCGTGTCCTTAACCACGAAAACACGAAGCTCAACGAAGAACGCGAAGAAGGCTTTGTACAAAGAATTCTCTTCGTGATCTTCGTTGGCTTTCGTGCCTTCGTGGTGGCTTTGTCGCTCTGCATTGCAGGTTCCGAGTTCCGGGTACGAAATGCTATCGTATGCGGATGGCGACGCCAGGCAAACTTGATCGTTCTGCACGCGAAGCGCTCGGCGGTCCGGTGTCCGTCGTGGAGACGGCGTGCCCGCTCGATTGTCCCGATGCTTGCAGCCTCGCAGTCACGGTGCAGCAGGGCAAGGTGGTCACGATTGACGGCTCGCACAGGAACCCGGTGACGGACGGCTACATCTGCGCCAAGGTGCGGAAATTCGGCGAGCGCGTCTACGGGCCGGATCGGTTGCTGTATCCTGCGGTTCGCAGCGGACGCAAAGGCGCAGGCACGTTCAAGCGCGTGTCGTGGGACGAGGCGCTCGAGATGGTGGCCTCCCGGTTCGAGAAGGCCAAAGCGGAGACCGGCGGCGCCTCGATTCTTCCGTACTCCTACGGAGGATCCAACGGACTGCTCACCCAGGACAACATCGACGCGCAGCTCTGGCGTCGCTTCGGCACGTCGCGGCTCGCCCGCACGGTGTGCGCGGCGCCGACTGGCGCGGCGAACACGGCGTTATACGGCAAGATGCCGTCAATCACCTATCAGGACTATCCCGAGGCGCAACTGATCATCCTGTGGGGCGTGAATCCGTCCGCGTCCGGCATTCACCTCGTGCCGTACGTGCGCGAGGCGCAGAAGCGGGGGGCGACGCTCGTGGTGATCGATCCGCGGACGACGCCGCTGGCACGGTCGGCGAGTGTGCATCTCGCCGTCAAACCCGGCACCGACGTCGTCGTGGCGTTAGCCATTCACCGATACCTCTTCGCGAACGGGCACGCAGACGAGGCGTTCCTGCGAGCGCACACGCACGGGGCGGGCACGCTTTGCGAGCGCGCCGAGCCATGGACGTTCGAGCGGGCGGCCGGCGTCGCCGGCGTCGACCCGGCTCTGCTCGAACGGGTCGCCGAGTTGTACGCCAGGAGCACGCCCGCCCTCGTGCGTTGCGGGTGGGGCCTCGAGCGGAATCGGAACGGCGGCAACGCCGCGATGGCCGTCCTCGCGCTGCCGGCGGTCGGCGGCAAGTTCGGTGTCCGCGGCGGCGGCTACTCGATGAGCAACTCCGCGTCGTGGAACATCGACCGCACGTGGATCGGCACGGCCGAGCCCGACACGCGTGTGGTGAACATGAACCATCTCGGGCGCGCGTTGACGGAGTACGACGACCCGGCCGTCAACGTGCTCTTCGTCTACAACTGCAATCCCGCGGTCACCGTTCCGGATCAGCGGCGCATCCTGCACGGTCTCGAGCGCGAGGATCTGTTCACGGTCGTCTTCGAGCAGGTGATGACGGATACCGCGTTGTACGCCGACGTCCTGCTGCCGGCGACGACGTTCCTCGAAGGCTACGATTTCGCGAAGGGCTACGGCCCGATCAGCCTGGATCTCGGGAAGGCGGTCATCGATGCGGTGGGCGAGGCACGCTCCAACGCGGATGTCTTCGGCGACCTCTGCTCTCGCCTCGGCCTGTTGACCAGCGATGAGCCGGCGGGCGAGCTCGACCTGCTCGTCCACGTCCTCGACCGGCTGCCGGAGTCAATCGGCTCCGAGCTGCGCGCGGGCGGACTGCCGTCGCCGCCGTGCGGGTTTGCGCCGATCCAGTTCGTCGACGTCTTTCCGAACACGCCGGACCAGAAAGCCGATCTTTTCCCCGCCGCGCTGGATCCGGGCACGCCGATGGGCCTCTATCGTTTCCAGCCGGACCCGGCGACCGACCGTTATCCGCTTGCGTTGATCTCTCCCGCGAGCGAGCGGACGATCAGCTCGACGCTCGGCGAGCTGCCGCGGCCGGACGTCAAGCTCCTCATGCACCCAGACGACGCGCGGGCGAGGGGGCTGGCGGAGAACGATCTCGTGCGGATCTTCAACGAGCTCGGCGAGGTGCACTGCACGCTCACCGTCGCGCCCGACGTCCGGCCGGGCACCGTCAGCCTGCCGAAAGGCACCTGGCGCCGCAGCACGCGGAACAACACGACGGGGACGGCCCTCGTGCCGGACACGCTCACGGATCTCGGCGGCGGGGCATGTTTCAATGACGCTCGCGTTCAGGTCGGCTCGCTCGCGAACGCATAGCCACGAAACAGGCGAAACACACCAACCGAAAACCGCGACATCGTTCATGTCGAGCGCGAGCCTTTCACCCGAGCGTGCCTGGCGAACGTCGCCCGCCTCCGCGCGCCCGATGATTCGGCGAGCTGCGGCGAGGCTCGCCAAAGCGCCGAAGGCGCGACGGCGGCAGCCATCAGCCATTCTTAGAACGCCTGTCCGATGCTGAAGTGAAAGCGGATGCGGCGTGTCTGGGCGTTTCCGTTCACGAGCAGTCCGGGCATCGGATTGAGCTGATAGCCCACGTCGATGCGCCTGGCGCCAACCGGCGTCTGATACCGGAATCCGGGACCGATCGCGTACCGCAGCTCGCCCCGCTCGAAGGCCCACGGATCGGCCCACACGTTGCCGGCGTCGACGAACAGCACGCCGCCGAAGTTGCCACTCAGCATCGCGCGCAGCTCCGCGCTGAACGCCAGCATGCTGTCGCCGCCGATAGGGAGGCCGATCCGCAGGCAACGGCGGAAATTGCGAGGGCGACGAGGCCGAGAACGCGGACCTTGGCACACATGGCTGTGACGAGAGGACCATAACCCGTGCCGGTGCCTTTCGCCTTCTGCTTTCCCTTTTAACATCCAACTTGACTGACTTCTGACGAACTTTTGAGTCTCGCGTGCGATGACGCCTTATCGACCGCGCTCAATGGCGCGCCGTTTGCCGCGCCTCCGCAGGAGCGCCTGGCGGGACGGCCCCTCCAAGCACGCTGAACGCAACAGTGCCCCTGCCTTTGCGTTTGACGTCGTACATCACTGCATCCGCGGCGTCGACCGCTTTTGCCACCGACACGTCCGGATTCAAGAATGTGACGACTCCAATGCTGAAGCCAACCTCCAACTTACTCGAGGTGAGAGCCTTCTGAAGCCCGCGAGCGAGGTTCGCGATAACCTCCTGCGCGCCGCGGTTGTCGGTACCGGGTAGGACCAGGGCGAATTCGTCGCCTCCAATCCGTGCCGCGGTGTCTGCCAGGCGCACTGAGTCTTTCAACACCCGGCCTGTCGTTCGCAGCACCCGATCTCCTTCGTTGTGACCATAAGTGTCGTTTACGGCCTTGAAGTTATTCAAGTCGACATAAGCAAGCGTGACCGCGGTCTGGTGACGCTGTGCAAGTGCAAGGTCGTGCTCCAGTCTGTCCTCGAACGCACGACGGCCGTACAGTTCGGTCAAGCCGTCCGTCTCAGCCAGATGCCGCTGATGGAGAGAGCTGGCCCGGAGGGCAGTCAACAGCAAACTGGTGACGAGACAGAATGCGAATCGGATGAACGCGTTCCAAATCGGGATTGTGTGATGAGAATACTGGCTGTCGGAAACGATGTCTGAGATGTACCAGCCAACGCCGAAAATCAATGAGATGGCAACGCCCGCCCAACGTCCGACATACCAGGCTGCCACCGCGAATGGTCCGAGGTAGAAAAAGGAGACCGAGGCTGAGATTTCTTGTCCCGTGAAATAGTCCACACCTCCGATAACGACGACGCCGAAGGCTGCCAATCCCAACATCACGGCGCGAGCATGGCGATCCAGGGACCGATTCAAGAACGCTAGCGCACGTATCAGGCTTCGGCGGGTCACCTCAAATTCACCACCAGCGCAGCGCGGCGGTTGAGCCGGCGCGTTTCTTCGCGCGAGTTGTCGTACTTCGGCCGCTCCTCGCCGTAACTCACCGTGCGCAGCCGGTCGGCCGTGACGCCGCGGCTCACCAGGTAGTCCTTGACGGCGTTCGCGCGGCGATCGCCGAGGGCGAGGTTGTATTCGGCCGTGCCGATGCTGCAGGTGTGGCCTTCGATCTCGACCCGCAACGTCGCGTTCTCCCGCATGGCCGTGACCGCCTCGTCCAGCACCCGGGTCGCTTCCGGCCGCAGCGAGTAGCGGTCGAAGTCGAAATACACGTCCTCGAATGTGTAGGTCCGCACCGGCGGCCGCGTCACCTGGATGTTGACGGTGTCGGACGCCGTCTTGTTGTCGGTCGGGCACGTCACGGTGACCGTCACCGGCACGCTGCCTTCCTGCTGCGGCGCCGTCCACAGCGTCTGCCGTTCCGCCGGCTGCGCCAGCGTACCGATCGGTGCGGTCCACCGATACGTGACGGAGCAGCTCGTCGAGTCCTGCACGGTCGCGGTCACCGTGGAGCTCTTGCCCACCTCCACTGAACATGGATTGCAATCCGCTTTCACGGTCAGGTTGTGCACCGGCGCCGGCAGCGGCGGCGGGGGTGGCGGCGGCGGCGGCGGGGGCGGCGGCGGCACCCAGACTCGCACGCCCGGGTGATACCCGATCCGGAACTGCCAGTCGTAATAGTCGCCGAGGAGATCACCGGTGTCGGTGAAGCGCGTGTCGCGCGCCTTCGAGGGCACATTCCAGCTCGCACCGGCGCCGAAGAAGAAACCTTTCTTCGACTGGACTGTAAGGCCGACGGTCGCCCGCGTGATGTGCTCCGTGTCGGATAGCAGCGGCGAGATGGTTCCATCGGTGCCGACGATGCGCGAACCTGTAATCGTCGCGCTGTCGCCCGACGGCACGTAGCCGTTCAGCTCGCCGGTGACCCGCACGATATTGCGGGATGGGAAGCCAATGCCGGTTCCCCAGCGGAACGCACCCTGGGCGGTATCGAAGCCGTCGGGCTTGCCGCGGAACTCGTAACCGCCGAAGCCGGCCCACTCGACCGTCCGCGCGAGCTCCTTGCTCGCGATCAGGTCCACCGAGACGTCGGCCTTGCCCGTGCCGTTGCCGGCGTCCTTGTCGGCGGTCGGCAGCTTGACCATCCCGCGCAGCGCGATCGCGGCCGGATTGAGGCGATACTCGGACCACAGGTTGAGCTTGGCGCCGGCGTAAAAGTCGCCGAGGTTATCGCCGGTCCAATGCTGGTTCACGCGCGGATAGCGGTCGATTACTCCGCCGAGGCTCGAGTCGTTGATGAAGAGCGGGTATGTGTCCCGGTCGATGCGCGTGTCGAAGAGGAAGGCGCCAAAGATCTCCGCGCGATCGCCGACGCCGACGCCGAACGTGCCGTCGAAGTCGCCGACGTTGGTGTACCCCTGCACCCAGTTCGTGCCGCGCCGATACCCGCTAACCGACCACCTTCCGCGGGGCAGCACTTCGGCGGTGGGCACAAACCACAACCCAGTGTCGCCGAAGAACGTCGTCGTGGCCGGTCGTGTTTGGTCCGCCGTTGCGGTCGACGAGGACTGTGTTTGGCTGGTGGTGGGACTCTGCCCCGTGGATGTCCCTGAAGACCCTGTTTGTCCGCGGGCGCTCGCTGCTGCAACGAGCGCCAGCAGACAGACCATGGCTGCGCGTCTTGCCATTGTTGGTCGCCTCCAAAGTCGCCGTCAGCGATCGAGCGTGTCGTTCATTCACCACGATTCGTAGCCCCGCCGTCATCGGCGGCTTCGGGACCCGGCGTCGCGTCCGACGGGACGACGAGGCGACCCCTCCCGCCACGGCTGACCTGGCCGCCTTTCCGGCCTGCGTTGCGGGCTTCGTCTGCGGTCCACTCATGGGCCGTGCCCTTTTCGTGCGCCGCCCGCCCCCCTTTGCTCGCGATCTCCCGCTGCTTTTCGGCGGACATCGACGCGAACCCTCGTCGCTCTTTGCGTTCTGATGTATTCACCGCTAGGCCCTCCGTCTATTTACTGACACGGCATTCGAATCGCGTGCTCCCGTGCAGTACCAACGCTGCCCCATAAGTCATCAAAGTCTGTGCCCGTCGGGACGTTTGGCCCTTTACCGTAAATGCTTGATTTAGTGACGATTTCGCGCGGGGTCGCGAAACACAGGGGCGCAGTGTTGCAGCAGTTTGCTACAGAAGGGCTGGTAAAGGTAGCGATTGACTGTCGAGTTTGCCCCTAACAGCCGGTGGTAGGGAATCTCGAGACTCGGAGGGGATCTGATTCTGTTCGCCTGGCAGCCGAATGCCCTAAATTGCCCGTCGATCGGCAGACGTTGGCCAGCCGATTCCCCTTGGTTTGCGCGGGCTCTGGCGCGAGGCCTGGGAGCGGCGGGCTATTTGGACTGCTGCGGCACGTAACCAGGCGGCAGCGCGGCGCCGTCGCCGAAGAAGAAATCCTCCATGTGCTTGGCGACGAGATCCTGTGCTTCCTTCTGCCACGGCATGAGCCGGTACTCGTTGAGGATCATCTTCATGCGCTCCTCCCAGAGCTTCCAGGCATCTTTCGAGACGTGGTCGAAAATGCGCTGACCGAGCTCGCCGGGCCACGGCACCGAATCGAGGCCGGGCAGCTCCTTCTGGAATTTCACGCACATGACCTTGCGGCCGCTCTCGTTGCCGGCGGCGCCGGACGGGGCCGAGTGTGAGGTATGTCCGCAGGAATCAGCCATGGTGCAGATTGTAGTGTATTTGCGTCCGGGACCATGTCCGACGCTCCCGGTAAGCGGGCTCCGGCGAAAAGCGGGCCGAATTCGCGAGTCGTTCCGCGCGAAGCGCGGCTGCTACGAGCCCGCGAGGCACGCCTCAAACGGGCGCCTCGGTGAGTACCGGGAATTCCGGATCGATGGCGAATGCGAGGCGCGCGTGCGCTGTACGCAAGGCTTGCTCGACGCCGGCTGCGCGATCGGCGCGCGCGAAAATAAATCCGAGGTAGCTCGCGCCTTCGGGCAGCGGCAGCAGCAGCTGATCCACCTTCGCCGTGATGAGGACGTCCTCCACACCGGGCGCCTGACGAGCGGCGTCGATGCCTTGCACGCCGCGGAAGATACCGCGCCGTGGAATCGGGATCATCATGACGCCCGACGCATCACTCTCGCGGCGCCACGCGCCGGGATTTTCGCCGAGCGCGTGACGCAGGAGAAGTTCCTCCAACGAGATGGCGGATTGCGGATTGGAGATCGCGGATTGGAGACGAAGCGCTCGCGCGCAGAGGCCGCCAATGGGGCGAGCCGCCACCTCCAGTACGAAGACCTCGGCCTGCCCGGATCCTGTCGACGGGTTCACCCGGCATTCCGCGTGAACGGGACCGTGATGGAGGCCGATGGCGTCGGCGGCGCTGGCCACGGTGGAAACGATCCGGGTCTGTACGTCCGCCGGGGCGGATGACGGGGTGACGTAAATCGTCTCCTCGAAGAATGGGCCGTCCAGCGGGTCGGGCTTGTCGAAGATCGCGAGCACGTTCAACGCGCCGCGATGCAGCAGCCCTTCAACCGCGTACTCGCGTCCGGGGATGAAACCCTCGACCAGCACCGTGTCGTGCGCTTCGTTGCGCTCGGCGCGAACCTCGCGCGTCCGCATGAGCGCGCGAAGGCGTTCGAGCGCCGCGCGAAACGTCGACGGATCATCCGCGCGCATCACCCCTCGGCTCCCCGAGAGGGCCACAGGCTTCACGATGCACGGATAGGTCAATGGTGCCCTGTCAAGGGCTGAGGGCTGGGGGCTGAGGGCTGAGGACTGAGGGTCGATGGCCACTGGAAAGAACCACGGGACCGGCAAGCCGGCGTCGCGCAAACGTTCGCGCGTGAGCTGTTTGTGCCGCGCAATCGCCGCGGCTTCCGGCGGATGACCCGGCAGGCCGAACGCCTGCGCCACGCGCGCGCCGATGACCGTGGGCAGATCGCCGACCACCAGCACGCCGTCGATCGGGCGCGCCTTCGCCACCTGGACGATCGCGGCCACCGACGCGTCTTCGTCGTAGAACCGAATCGGGATTGCGTGGTCCTGCCAGGGATCCTCGATCAGGTGACACCGATCCGTCGCGAAGACGAGATCCACCCCGAGCCGTTCGGCGGCTTCGCCGAATGCGCGCGTCTGATAGCCGGTCGTCGTCGCCAATAGAAGAACACGTGTCATGGCTCAGGGCTGAGGGCTAATGGCTATAGGTTGATGGTTGCTGGTGGTCCATTTCACCATTGCCATCAGCCATGAGCCATCGGCCATGTCGCTATAGCAGAGCAACCTGCTCTGCATTCGGCTCGGCTCAACAGTACCAAGGCTCGTTGAGATACGGGACGGTGGCGCGGTGGCGCGCGGGCCTCCCATCGGCCTGCCCTGAGCGAAGTCGAAGGGCCTGCTCTGAGCGGAGTCGACGAGTGGACGGAGTCGGAACGCCGGCGCGCTCGTGCGCGAGGGCGCTGACCTGGTTGAACAGTGTCCGTCGATCCGCGATCAACTGCGTGCCCACCAACGCCATCGCATCGCGCTGCAGCGCGTCGACGCGAGGGTCGGGGTGGGTCCAGGGGTGCGTCAACGTCGCCGGATCGAACGCGCCGATGTGGGGGCGCATCTCGTCCACTGCCAGCAGCCCCGAGCCTCGGGGAATCAGCAGCCGGATGGCGAGCTGGATCGGCGACACGTGCTCGATGAGATCAAGGCTCTCGATCGTGTCGAGCAGCTCGCAGTACGACGCCAGCGTGAGCCACGGGTGAAACGCCACGAAGGTCGGCACCAGCGTCACCCCGGCCTCACGACACAACGCGACCGTCTGGAAGAAATCCGCGCGCGTGTGCCCCTTGCCGAGGAGCGCCAGCACGCGATCGTCGACCGATTCGATCGCGCTCGTCACGAACGCGCAGCCGGTGTCCGCCAGCCGGGGCGCCAGATCGCGGTGGCGCAGGAGGTGCTCGACCTTGATCGTCACGTCGTAGCTGACCGCCGGATACGCCTCGTGCATCGCCGACACGATTCGCATCGCGTGCGTCGGGCCGTTGAAAAAATCGGGATCGCCGAACGTGATGTGCTCGGCGCCCGCGGCGATCTGCGCCGCCACGTCGGCCAGCACGATGTCCGGCTGCACGACGCGGAACTGCCCCTGGTAGACCGGTACGACGGGACAATGCCGGCAGAGATGAAGGCATCCGCGGCTCGCCTCGGTGTAGCCGACCAGCCGTCGCTGGCCATCGGGCATCTGCAGCGTCGCGTAGCGCGAGAGCGGAGGCAGCCCGGTGCGATCGGGAAGGCGGAAATGAATCCGCGGTAACGGACGACGATCGAACGCGGAGCCCGCAAAGCCCGCAGAGAACGCATCGCTTGGCGCCCTTTGCGCGCTTCGCGCTCCTCGTTCGCCCGCCATCGACCTCGCGACCTCCGCCAGATCCTCTTCGAACTCCCCGCCGAGCACCTCGTCGGCTCCGAGCGATCGCAGCCAGTCCGCGTTGAGCGGCGCATACAACCCGAACACGCAGATCCGCGCCGACGGGTTCAGACGCCTGGCGGTGGCGATGATCGGCGCAGCCAGACGCGTCGCCGTATGCATCGGCAGGTGGAAGCCGATGAGGTCGGCGGAGACGAGATTCGCCTCCTGCAGTCGTTCCTTCGCTGCGTCCACCGGCGCCACGTCCCATCCCGCCGCACGCAGCCACGCCGCAGCGGAGGCGAGGGCGAATGGTTGACGGCCCATTTCGTACGTGCTGATGAGGACCGCGAACATGCCTAGTATTGTAGACTCCGCGCATGGTTTCACGCCGCCATCCGCCGGGACTCTACGTGCTGTTCTTCACCGAGCTGTGGGAGCGCTACAGCTTCTATTCGATGATGGCCATCCTGTCGCTCTACATGAACGAGGCGCTGCAGTTCGACGTGGCCCACGTCGGGCGCGTGTACGGCGCGTACACCGCCGGAGTGTACTTCCTGCCGCTCTTCGGCGGCCTGCTCGCCGACCGCGTCCTCGGCTTCAACCGGGCCGTGATTGCCGGCGGCGTGCTGATGATGCTCGGTCACCTCGTCCTTGGCGTCGAATCTCTGCCATTTTTCTACGCGGGGCTGGTCCTGCTCGCCTGCGGCAGTGGCTTGCTCAAGCCGAACGTGTCGACGCTCGTCGGGAATCTGTATCGCGACCGGCCGGAGCTGCGCGATCAGGGATTCAACATCTTCTATATGGGCATCAACCTCGGCGCGTTCATCTCGCCGCTGACCGTCTCGTGGCTGCGGACGCACTACGGCTGGGGACCCGCGTTCATGTCGGCGGCGGGCGCGATGGTCATCTCGCTCCTCGTATTCATCGTGTTCAACCGCCACGTGGCCGACGCGGCCGTCAAGGTGGAGGAAAACTCCGTGGAGGCGCGGGCGTTGAGCCCCGAGGAGGCGCGATCGCGCGTCCTCACGCTCGTGGCGGTCTTCGCGATCTCGATGGTGTTCTGGCTCGCGTTCTACCAGATCTTCTACACCTTCACGTTCTGGGCGCGGGACAACACGCTGACCACGATCCCGCCGGAGCGGTTCCAGGTCTTCGAGCCGCTGGGCGTCATCCTGCTCTCACCCGTCCTGGTTGCCGTCTGGAGGTGGCTGCAACGCCGCAACGCCGAGCCGTCCACGCCGGTCAAGATGCTGTTGGGCGTCGTGCTCGTCGCCATCGCCTTTGGCATGCTGGCGTACGCCGGCATGACCGGCGGCGATGCCGGGCGTGTGTCGGCTCAGTGGCTGATCTGGGCGAACGTGATCATCGCGCTGGGCGAGATCTCCCTCAGCCCGATGGGGCTCTCGCTCGTCAACATGCTGGCGCCGCCGCGCAACCGCGGACTCCTGATGGGCGGCTGGTTCGCCAGCCTCGCCACCGGCGGCTACCTGGCCGGATACATCGGCGGCTACTGGGACCGGATGCCGCACAGCCGGTTCTTCCTGATGGTCACCCTTATTCTGATCGCGACGGCCGTGCCGTTGAGCCTGATGACGCTGCAAATCAAACGGACCATCGCGCGAAGCCAGACTGTGCCGGTGGGACAATAGACCATGGCGCTCGAAGAGTACAAACGCAAACGCGACTTCAGGAAGACGCCCGAGCCGGAAGGCACGGTCGCCGCGAAACAGGCGGAACGTGAACGCTTCTTCTGCGTGCAGAAGCATCTGGCGACCCACTTGCACTACGATTTCCGGCTCGAGCACAACGGCGTCCTGTTGTCGTGGGCCGTACCGAAGGGCCCGTCGCTCGACCCGACGGTCAAGCGGCTCGCAATGAAAGTTGAAGATCACCCGATCGAGTACGGCGAGTTCGAAGGCGTGATCCCCGAGGGCTACGGCGCCGGGATCGTGATGCTCTGGGATCGCGGCACGTGGACGTCCGAGACAGGGGATGTCGACCGGGCGCTGACGAAGGGCGACCTGAAGCTCACGCTGAACGGCTACAAGCTGAAAGGCTCGTGGGTCCTGGTGCGGACCGGCGGGCGCTATGCCCGTGCGCGAGGCGGCGGCGATCGATCGTGGTTGCTGATCAAGCACCGCGACGACTGGGCGGGTGATCTCGACATCACCGAGTTCGCGCCGCGCAGCGTGAAGAGCGACGGCGACTTCGAGGACATCCTCGCGGAGGACAACCCCGCGATCTGGCACACGAACCGACCGGCCAAGGGCGGCGAGACCGGTACGATGTTCACCGGGATCATCGAGCGCGCGGCCGCATTGAAAGCCGCGCGCTCCACAAAGGACACAAAGGTTACAAAGGACACAAAGGTTACAAAGGACACAAAGGTTACCAAGGACACAAAGGTTGCGCGAGAATCAAAGAAAAAGGCCGTCCCCGCCAGCATGACGTCGAAGACCAAGAGCGGACGGAAACCACCAGGACAGAAGTAGCTCTGCGTGCCCAGCGGGCTCTGCGTTGATCGTCGTCTTCTCGGACTCGCCGCGTGTGCAGCTCTGACGCTCGCCCTCGGCGGCGCTCAGGACTTCTCGTCCACGCGCCAGATCGATCTCACGCTGACCGAAGGCACATCGATGTCGGCGGCCGCGTCGCCCGATCGCCAGTGGATTGCGATCGATCTCGTCGGCAGCCTGTGGATCCTGCCGATGCGTGGGGGCGAGGCGAAACGAATTTCGCCCGAGCTGCTCGAAGCGCGTCTGCCCACGTGGTCGCCGGACAGCCAGTCCATCGCCTTCCAGGGGTACGACGATGGGAGCTGGCACGTCTATGTGATCCGGCGCGACGGCGGCGATGCCAGGCCGCTCACGCGAGGCGAGTTCGACGACCGCGAGCCCGCGTGGTCGCACGACGGCACGCGCATCGCCTTCTCGTCGGACCGGTTCGGCGGCATCACGACGATCTGGGAACTGACGGTCGCGACCGGAGAGCTGCGGCGCGTCAGCACCCGGGACGGCGCGATGCCGAGCTGGGCGCCGAACGACCGGGAGATCACGTTCGTGTCGCGCGACCGGGAGCGCGAGGGCCCGGCCGATCGGCGCGACAGCGCGCCGGGGCTGTGGGCCGTCAACACCGAGGGCCGTGAGCGGCTCGTGATGGACGGCAGGCGTGACGGCATGCCGGCAGCAGCGGCGTGGAATCCCGACGGCATAGAGGTCGCGTACACGAGCGCCGGCGGTCATCTCGGCGTCAACGGACGCGCGCTGAGCGGCCGCGACGAGGACGTCTTTCCATTCCGGCCCCATTGGATCTCCCGGACCGAGGTCCTTTACACAGCCGACGGCCACATCAAGCACCGATCGCTCGTGCCCGGCGCCGCGGCCACCGTCATTCCGTTCTCCGCCAGCGTCTCGCTCCACCGCAGCACCTTTCCGATCGCACACCGCGTGCTCGAACCGGCCGAGCCGCAGCGGCTCGCCGGCATCGTGAACCCCGTCGTCTCGCCGGACGGCCGCACCATCGCCTTTACGGCGATGGGCGATCTCTGGATGCTGCCGGTCGGGGGGGATGCAGTGCAGGTCACCAACGATCCAGCCGTCGAGCTCGACCCGGCATGGTCGCCGGACGGGACGCGGCTCGCGTTCTCGAGCGATCGGGGCGGGCACATGGATCTCTGGCTCTACGACTTCCGGACGAACGTGATCACGCAGGTCACGCACGAACGCGCCGCGGTCTCGGGCGCGGCGTGGTCGCCGGACGGTTCGCACATCGCGTACCTCGGCGATCGACGCGACGTCCACTCGGTCCGTGTCTCACCCGGTGATTGCCTCGGCGGCGGCGACAGGAGCACGAGTGCCCGAGAGCTTGGCCGGCCGACGTGGGCGCCGGGCTGCAGATCGGTTGCGGTCGGCTCGTTGTTTCCGTACTCGGATCGATACCGCGAGGGGCTGAATCAACTGCTCCTGTATTCGTTCGACTCCGGCTCCTGGTCCCAGTCCCTGATCTTTCCCCAACACTCGGCGGGCAATCGTCAAGACAACGGGCCGGTGTGGTCACCGAACGGCACCGAGATGGTGTTCGTCACCGAGGGCAGGCTCTGGTCGATCAACGTCGACCAGGGCGGCGGCGCGATCGGGCCGCCCAGACCGATTGCCGACGACCAGCCCGAGTCGCCCAGCTGGGAAGGCGACTCACGCCACATCGTTTATCAGACGCCGAATGGCCTGCGCCGCATCCTGGCCGACGGCAGCCTTCCCGATCCGATCGCGCTCGACCTCACCTGGAAAGCGGCCCCGACACCCGGCCGCATCGTGGTCCACGCCGGCCATGTGCTGGACGGAACGATGGATGCGCTCCGCGGCGAATCGGACATCGTGATCGAACACGGCGTCATTCGCAGCATCGAGGGTCATCGCGACGAGCTGCACGCGGGCGCCGTCGTGGACGCGCCCGCCGAGACCGTGATCCCCGGCCTGATCGACATGCACGCGCATCTCGACGAAGGGTACGGCGGCAACTTCGGCCGCATCTGGCTGGCGTATGGGATTACCAGCCTGCGGATTCCCGGCGTCAACCCGCATGCCGGCCTCGAAGAGCGCGAGGCATTCGACGCGGGCCGGCGTCCCGGCCCGCGCGTGTTCCTCGCGGGCGATCCGCTCGACGGTGCTCGCGTCTTTTACCCCGGCGGCGTGTCCGTGACCTCAGACGCGCAGCTCGATCAGGAGCTGGATCGCGCATCGGCGCTCGGCGTCGATTTCTTCAAGACCGACGTCCGGCTGCCCGATCGCCTGCAGAAGCGCGTGGTCGAGTATGCGCATGCGCAGGGCAAGCCGGTCACGTCGCACGAGCTGTATCCCGCCGTGGCGTTCGGTATCGACGGCGTCGAGCACCTGCGCGATTCCAGCCGGCGCGGCTATTCGCCGACGCTGAGCGCGACGAACCACGCGTACAAAGATGTGATCGATCTCATCGCCAGGTCCGGGGTCACGCTGACGCCGACCCTCGGCATCCAGGGCGGATTCCAGGCCCGTGCCACCGGCGACAAGACGCTGCTGTTCGATCAGCGTCTCGGTTTGTTTCCGCTGCCCGTTGTCGCGACGCTGACCGATCTCGCCGCGGCGCGCCCGGACCCGTTGCGCGATCTGGCCGTGAAGCCGTACGAAGCGGCGCTGAAAGCCATCTTCGCGGCCGGCGGGAAGATCATCGCGGGCACCGACTCACCTGTGGTGCCGTACGGCCTCGGACTCCATGTGGAGCTCGAGGCATACGTGCACGCCGGCCTGACGCCGTTTCAGGCGCTCCAGACGGCCACGATCAACGCGGCGCAGGCGCTCGGGCTGGGCGACGCGCTCGGGACGATCGAGCCGGGCAAGATCGCGGACCTGACGTTCCTCGGCAGCGATCCGCTCCTCGACATTCGCAACACGCGCGACGTGAAACGGGTGATGCGGGGCGGTCGGATCTTCGCGGTCAGCGAGCTTGTCACGAAGAAATGAACGGCTCCGCGGTCGCACGTACAGATCGCTCGTGGTGAGCTTGTCGAACCACGAGCAAACGGCTCATCATCCGACAGGCCTGTCCTGAGCGAGCGGCTCATCCTTCGACAAGCTCAGGATGAGCGGTGTATCGAAGCGTCACACCCGCCCCTTCAGCTCTCGCCCAGCAACCGCCTGGAGAGCACGCTCCAGACGGCGTACGCGAGCCGCTGGCGATCGTGCCTCGCGATGTCGCTGGTCCAGAATTCTCCGCCCACCAGCTCGCAGTAATCCGGCAGCCGGCCCGGTGCGAGCGGCTCCTTGTGCTCCATCGCGTACCGGGCGAGCACCTGGAGCGACGGCCATTTCATGTTGGTGATGACGACGTCGACCTTGCGCCCCGAGGCCTCCTCGATGCGCGCCACCGCATCGGCCGCCGTGAAGCCGACCATGCCGCGCCCTTCGGTCAGCAGATTGGCGATGAGAATGATCGGGCCTTTCATGGTCACCAGCGCCTCGGCGACGCCGCGGACGAGAAAAATCGGCATCAAGCTCGTGTAGAAGCTGCCGGGCCCGATGATGACGGCGTCGAACTCGCTGATCGCCGCCGCCACGGCCGGATAAATCGAGACCGGCGGCTCGAGCCAGATGCGCCGGACGAACTGCCCTGATGACTGCCCCGCATCGACCTCCACTTCGCCACGGGTCGCCGATCCGTCGCCGTATTCGGCGCAGACCGACGCCTGCTGCACGCTGACCGGCCACACGCGGCCGCGGCAGCCGAGCAGCGCGCGCAGCCCGTCGATGGCGTCGAGGAAATCGCCGCTGTAGCGCTGCATCATCGACAGCAGCAGATTCCCGCCGGTATGCCCGCCGAGCCTTGCATGCTCGAGCGTGGGGAGCCGCGCGAGAAGCACGCGGCGGGCCTCTCGACCGTTGCGCGACAGCGCGAGCGCGCACTTGAGGACGTCGCCAGGCGGCAGCACGCCGAGCTCATCGCGCAGTTGCCCGGAGCTTCCGCCGCTGTCGAACATCGTGACGACTGCGTTCAGGTGCAGCCAGGGA
The DNA here is from genome assembly GCA_003222535.1 of Acidobacteriota bacterium. Classification (GTDB taxonomy): domain Bacteria; phylum Acidobacteriota; class Vicinamibacteria; order Vicinamibacterales; family CAVVIG01; genus QHWJ01. The sequence goes on from QHWJ01000237.1 coordinate 23,115, forward strand.
TTGTGCTTCAACCCACCCAGCAGACTCGGCAGTCCCGTACCGCCGCCGAAGCAGCCGACGTTCACCTGGCGCAGTCGCATCGGGTTCACATTGTAGTCCGTGGTCCAGTGACGAAGCGTCGCCTCAACCGCCGGGTCACGCGTCTGCGGGCGCACCGGCGAATCCTCATTACCAGGCATGCGTCGTAGGGCGACCCTTTCAGGGTCGCCGAAAGTGTAGGGCGACGCCTTCGCCCTACATTTTCATCCGCCCTAGTTCCCCGTGGTCAGGGGCGCACCTTCGATGTGAGACCGTACAATGAGAGACATGATCATTCCCGACGCGGTGCACGCACTGGATCGTGAGCTCCGCGGAATCTTCGGTGCTCGCCTGCAATCGCTCAGCATCTACGGCGGGCGTACGGACGCCGGGGCGCAGCCGCACGGCGCGTCCGCTGCGCACGGACACGACGGACCCCCGACGCAAACGCTCGCCGTCGTCGACTCGCTGACGCAGGACGACCTGCGGGGTTGCGCGAGGCACGTCGAGGCATGGCACGACGCCGGCCTGGCGACGCCGCTGCTCATCGCCGAGCGTGAGCTCGAGCGCTCGCTCGATGCCTTTCCGCTCGAGCTCGGGGCAATCCTCGCGGATCACGTCGTCGTCTCGGGCGGCAACCCGTTCGCGTCGCTCGCGGTCGATGCCGCCGACATGCGCCGTGCGTGTGAAGTGCAGGCGCGCAGCCATCTGCTGCATCTGCGCGAAGGGTTTCTGGAAACCCGCGGCCGCGCCGACGCGCTGGCCGTCCTGATCGTTCAGTCGGCCGGGGCCTTCGCCGCGCTGGTCTCGAGCATCGCACGGCTCGAAGGGCACACGAGCTCCGATGCCGCCGCAGCCGCGCGCCACGTGGAACGGATCCTCAATCTCCCCGGGGGCCCGGTCACCGAGGTGACCAAGCTCGTCGGCGTCCGCGAAATCGCGTCCGCCGACGCGGAGCGACTGTTCCCGTCCTATCTCGACGCGGTGGAACGGCTCGTGACCTACGTGGATGGATGGAGCTCACGTTGAGAAAAGCGCTTGTCATGGCTAATGGCTCAGGGCAAATGGCTAGCTCGTCCGGTAGCCATCGGCGATCAGCCATCAGCCATGTCTCGGCACTCGTCGTTGTGGCCCTCGTCTTTGCGCTCGCGCCCCTCCGTGCCGCGGACCCGCTCCCCGAGCTCACTCAGCCAGTGAACGACTTCGCGAGGGTCATCGATCCTGAAAGCGCCCGGGAGATGGACCGCATGATTCGCGCGCTGCAGGCCGCGACCGGCGACGTCGTTGTCGTGGCGACAGTCCCGACGATCGAGCCGTTCGGTGACATCGTCGAGTACGCGGTCAAGCTGTTCGAGAACCACGGCCGCGGAATCGGGCAGAAAGGCAAGAACAACGGCGTGCTGACCGTGCTCGCGGTGAAGGAGCGGCGCGTCCGGGTCGAGGTCGGCTACGACCTCGAGCAGTGGATCACCGATGGGTTCGCCGGCGAGACGAGCCGCGAGCACATGGCACCGGAGTTCAGAAACGGCCGCTACGGCGCGGGCCTGCGCGCCGGAACGGAGCGCATCATCGGACGCATCGCGCAGGGAAGGAACGTCACCCTCGAAGGCGTGCGCGTGCCGCGCGAGACCACGGGCGATCGCGGCATGCCTGTACCGGTCTCGATCCCGTTCCTGATCTTCATCGCCATCCTGATCATCAGCCGCATCGGCGGCGGTGGGGGCCGGGGCCGGCGCTTCTGGGGCGGCGGAGGCTGGAGCGGATGGTCGAGCGGCGTGGGACCTTTCGGCGGCGGCTGGAGTGGCGGCGCGGGTGGAGGTGGAGGGTTCGGCGGCGGATTCGGCGGTTTTGGCGGCGGCCGGAGCGGCGGGGGCGGCGGCGCGAGTTGGTAGAATGACTGTATGACGATGACGAGAAGAACGTTGCTGCGGATCGCCGTGGTCACGGCCGTCGCGATGCCGCTGACCGGCTGCTCCTACAACAGATTCGTCGGCCAGGAAGAGGCGATCAAAGCGCAGTGGGCGCAGGTCGAGAACCAGCTGCAGCGTCGAAACGACCTCATCCCGAACCTCGTGGAAACCGTAAAGGGCTATGCGCTGCACGAGGAAAGCGTCTACAAGGACATCGCTGACGCCCGCTCGCAGTTGCTGAGCGCGAAGTCGCCCGAGGAGAGCATTGCCGCGGCGAATCGCCAGAGCTCCGCCCTTGGACGGCTGCTCGCCGTCGTCGAAAACTATCCGCAGCTCAAAGCCAACGAACAGTTCAACCGCTTGATGGACGAGCTGGCCGGCACGGAGAATCGCCTCGCCGTCGAGCGCATGCGCTACAACGAGCGTGTGCAGGAGTACAACACGTCGCGCCGCCAGTTCCCCGCCAACGTGACGGCGAAGTTGTTCGGCTTCAAGGAATACCCCTTCTTCCAGGCACCGGCCGAGGCGAAGCAGGTGCCCAAGGTCAACTTCGGCAGGCAGCCTTCGTAAGACAGATCCCGTGAATCCTCAGATACCGCTGCCATGGGAACGGCTGCTCTGGAGCAGCCGTCCGTGGCGGCTTGCGCCGCGAATCGCCGGCGAGCGATATCTGCTGACCGACTTTCGTCTGTTGCGCGTCACCCGGCGCGGCGGAGAGGAGATCGCTCTCGACGACATGGGCGAGATCCAACGCATCGAGTCGCCGGTCGATCGCGCGCTCGGCACGTCGACGATCGTCGTTCATCCCCGCCGGCCGAGAGTGCACCCCGTCGTCCTCACCGGCGTCCGCCGTGGCGCCCAATTCGCGGCCCTGCTCGAGTTGCTCTCGCAGGATCCGCACGCCCCGCGTGACCGCGACGCCGTACGTTCGGCGCTCGCCTGGGAACCGCGGCACCCGGCCGTTGGTCGGCGTCAGGCGCTGGCCGGTTTCCTTGCCGTGCTGATCGCGATTCTCGCCGTCGCGATCGGCTTGCACGGAAACACGCCGGCGGTCACATACGCACCCGACGATGCGATTGCGCCGAACGGTGACAAGCGGAGCCAGGCCGAGATCGTGCGCTTCATGGAGGCCGAGGTGCTGCCGTGGGCGCGGACGACGCTGGGCCGTCTCAAAGGCGGAGCCGATCGCGTGACGTGCGCCACGTGCCACGCCTCGCACGCCGAGACGCGGGGCTGGCGGATGCCGGGAGTGGCGGCGCTGCCGCAGCCCGACGTGAAGGATCGCGGCTGGGAGACGTACTCGAGCGCCATGGACGCGCAGATGCGGAACGCCATTTACGGGTACGTCGCCGAGTCGGAGAAGCAGGCGAAGGCCGCGTACATGCGGGAAGTCGTCATGCCGGGCATGGCGCGTATCCTTCATCGTCCGGCCTACGATTTCACGCGATCGTACGAATTCAATCGCTCACAAGGCGCGCTGGGCTGCTATCATTGCCACAGCGTCAAGTGACTCGCGAGCATCAAACGTCAGCCGATGGTCCCGTCGCGGTCCCTGCCTCGGGCCTGCTGTGCGCCTGGAGCTCGCACGACTGGCGTGACGGCGTGCAGGTCGACGAGCTGCTCGCGCTCGATCGCCTGATCGTCCGGACCGAGAACAGCACATACGAAATCGTCCTGCTTTCGCCGACCGCCGCACATGTACTGGTTCGCGGCGGCGCCTACTTTCCAGTGTTCACTCCCGCCCGCCTGGCCGGCAGCTCGCTCGGCGGCAGCTTTCTGAAGCTGCGCAGCATCCATGTCGGCTTCCGAATGGAGCTCGGCACCGACAGCGGGTTCATCATCACCAGCTCCGTACGAACGGTCGCCATCGCGCCTGCGGTCACCAATCCCAACGACATCATGTAAGGGCTCTCTGAGGGATGTCGCGACTCTGGCCCCCGCTGGCGCTCGCGTGCGCGCTCGTCGGCGCGTCCCCTGCGGCGCAACGGCGGCCTGCCCCCGAGCCGATCCTGATTCTGATCTCGTTCGACGGCTGGCGGTGGGACTACATCGATCGCGTGCCGGCGCCGAACCTGCGAGCGCTCGCCTCGCGCGGCGTCCGCGCGAAGGAGTTGATCCCGTCGTTCCCGTCGTTCACGTTCCCCAACCACTACACGATCGTCACCGGGCTGTATCCCCAGCATCACGGCATTGTGGCGAACACCATGGCCGACCCGGGGTTTCCGGAGCGGTTCACGATGTCGTCTGGCACGGCGAAGGATCCCCGGTGGTGGGGAGGCGAGCCGATCTGGGTCACAGCGTCCCTCCAGGGACGCCGGGCAGCGCCGATGTTCTGGCCGGGGAGCGAGGCCCCCATCCGCGGCGTGCGGCCCACGTATTGGGTTCCGTTCGATGACAAGGTCACGAACGCCGGGCGCGTGGCGCAGTCGCTCGGCTGGCTGGCGCTGCCTGAATCGCAGCGGCCGGCGTTCCTCACGGTGTATTTCAGCGAGGTCGATCATGCCGGTCACGACTACGGACCGGAGTCGGCGGAGCTGCGGACGGCGGCGACGCACCTCGACGAGGCGCTCGGAGGGATCATCGAGGGCGTGAAGCGGCTCGGCCTCGACGATCGGACAACCGTCGTGGTCGTGTCCGATCACGGCATGACGCCGGTCGCCGACGACCGCCTGATCTTTATCGACGACTACGTCGACTTGCGCCTCGTCGATGTGGTCGAATCGGGCGCGCTGCTCCAGGCGGCGCCGCGAACCGGGACTGTTGACGCGATTTACCGGCTGCTGCACGGGAAGAACCCTCATCTCGCGATCTACAAGCGCGAGCAGCTGCCCGCCCGCTTTCACTATCGAAACAACCCCCGGATTCAGCCGATCGTGGGGGTGCCCGATGAAGGGTGGACGGTGACGACGCACGAAGCGGAAGCCAACCGGAAACCGGACGCGAAGCCGAGACGCGGTGCGCATGGGTATGACACCAGGCTCCGGTCGATGCACGGTTTGTTCGTCGCCGCCGGACCGCCGATTCGCCGCGGCATCATCGCGGCGCCGTTCGAGAACGTCCACATCTACGACCTGCTGTGCGCAGTGCTGAAGCTCACGCCTGCAGCTAATGACGGCGATCCGGCGGTCACGCGTCGATTCTTGCGGTGAAGCGCGGCGGCACCGCTGAAGCGGTGCCCTACGTACGGGGGCGCAGCGTGGCACCGCTGAAGCGGTGCCCTACGTACGAAGTGCGTATGGCGTCGCGCGAGGCTGCAATGCGTTCGTACGTACGGCGCAGCTTTAGCCGTGCCGCATGTAGGGCGCGGCTTTAGCCGTGCCGTACGGAGGGCGTAGCTTCAGCCGTGCCGCACGTGGGCCACGCACGAAGGACGGAGGACCAAGGACTCGAGCTCTAGCGCCTCGGAATCAGCGTGAGCGTCACCTCGGCGTTCGCCTGAACGGCGCGGTCGCTGAACACGAGTGCGAAGGAGTCGCCGGCGGCCCAGATCTGTGCGAGATCAGAAAAGTGCGCGCTTTCCGGCGACCCTGCCTGCCCCGGTGCGTTGATCGCGACCGAACGATCCCAGTCCGCGGCGTCGAAGGTCGCGCTGAAAGGCGCCCCGGCGTGGGCGCTCGGCGTCAGGGGCCCGACGTTGAACCGTTGTCGTGCGGCGTCGGTGATGCCGAGCGGATGTGCGAAAACCGCCGCGTCGCTCTGCTGTGCCGGAAGGGCCGCCGCGGGAGCCGCAGTATTGAAGGCGTGCGGCAGATCGTCCAGTATCCGCCAGCCGGTCCACTCCGACGCTCGGCGGATGGGCACCAGCGCGGCGACTTGAAACCCCCTATTGTGGTCCACGTCCGAATAGAGGATCTTCCGCGCCGGCATTTTCCATCGTGCGGCGGCTTCGCGGAATTCCGTCCAGGAGCGCGCGCGATCGATGGCCAGCGCGCCCAATTCCGCCGCCGCGCCGGGCTCCATTCCGCTCCACCGCACGGTGAACGCCAGGTTCCGCGCGCGGTCCGACGCGACGACAACGCCGTGAGGCGTGTGCTCGATGTCGAAGACGAACGGCTTCGAACGGCCCTTGACGACGATCGGCTCCTTGACGATCTCGCGAGTCGATTGACCCACCGGCTCGGTGTACACGTCCTCGGTGTCCGCATCGAACGGCGCGGGATTCCATGCGATCCGCTCGTTGTGACCGATTGCAACGCCCGGCAGCCACGGGGACGTGGCGCCGATGACGTTCCATCGGGGCGCATTGAGGTGCACCAGATACCGGGGCGATGGGTGAGCGAGCGTTCGCGCAGGCTTGGGCGTCGCGGCGTCGGTCGCGTCCGCCTTCAGGCGAACCTGGACGGGTGCGGCGAGGCCTACAAAAAACGGCGGCGTCCCGACGCGCCGGATCGCGTCGACGACGACACCGCTCAAGCGCTTTCGGGATGTCTCATCGATCGCATCGCCGCTCGCCACGAAGGCGTCGGTCCGGTTCAACAGGTCGGCGGGCGCCCAGAGCTCGGGCTTCCATCCCGCGAGGACGAATTCCTCCGGCGGCCGCTCGCGGGCGAGCGTCACCCATGCGTTGATACCGCCGACGAACGCGGCCGCGATCGTCTTCGCGTCCGGCCCGTAGCTCGCCCACTCCGCGTTGAGATCACCGCGGTACTGTACACGCCGCGTCATCGCGTCGCGGTCGACGAAGTTCGCGCCGAGCACTTCGGACAGCCGTCCCTGCACTGATCGCCGCCACAGATCCATCTGGAACAACCGGTCCTGCGCCTGGACGAAGCCTTGCCCGAAGAAAAGATCGTCCTGGTTCTGCGCGTAGATATGCGGCACCCCCCACTTGTCGCGGACGATGCGGACGGGGGCGGAGAGTCCGGCGGTCTCGAACGTGCCCGAGACTCGAGCCACCAGCGGCGGCGACGGGGGTGGCGCGCGACGGCAGGCGTCGAAGACACAGAGTGGACAGAGGACACAGAGAATCAAAAGCCACGGAGACACCGAGACACGGAGATATTTCGAACAGAAGATCAAAAGATCAGGAGTTGTGTCGTTCTTCAACAAGAACCTCCTGGCCTCCTGATCTCCTGTTCAAGAAAACCCTCTGCGTCTCTGTGGCTGTTTCGGTCTCTGTGATCTCACGAGTCTCAGTGTTCTACACTGTCGCCATGGCGATCAAAGACGCTCTGCTGGCCGACTACGATCACGAGATGGGAACGACAAGAAAGCTGCTCGAGCGTCTCCCCGACGACCGACTGTCCTGGAAGCCGCATGCGAAATCGATGTCCCTCGGCGGGCTGGCGACGCATCTCAGCACCATCCCGCACTGGGCGGGCACCATCCTGAACGAGCCGTTCTTCGACCTGGCGGGCGCCCCGCCGAACCAGCCGGAAAGGACGTCACGCGCCGAGCTGCTCGCGGCGTTCGACGAGACGCGGACGCGGACGCGGACGTGGATGGACAAGAGCGACGCCGAGTACCTGTCGAACTGGACACTGAAGCGCGGCGGTCAGGTGATGTTCTCGGTGCCGCGGGTCTCGGCTTTTCGCAGCTTCGTTCTGCATCACATCATCCACCATCGCGGGCAGCTGAGCGTCTACCTGCGGTTGAACGACATCCCGGTGCCCGCGATCTACGGTCCGTCGGCCGACGAGGGCTCGTAGGGCGGGTAACCCATGCGACCTACCCGACCCACGCGACCTACTCGACCCACCAGACCTACTTGACCTCGCGGGACCCGCTTGCCGCGCCCGGCAACAGCGTTTGACTCGCCTCCGTGACCGAATCCACTTTCGCGCGGCTGTAGAAGATCGGGAAGTACTTGTCTCGCGACCAGAGCTCGAAGAGATCGCGGTAATGCGGGCTCGCCGGATCGCCGGACTGTCCCGGATTGTTCAAGGCGACCGAGTTGTCCCAGTTCTCGGCGTCCGCGATGATTTTCAGCGAGCCGCCGGACGTCTGATTGTCGGCGTTCCCCGTTGCACTGACGGTGTAGCCGTCGCCGCCGCGGGGATACGGACCCACGTTCAAGCGGCCGCGCATCTCTGGCGTCGCGATCTCGGCGAGCGGGTGGCGGATGAGCGCGTGGTGATATTTCTCCTGGCCCCAGCGCCAGGCGCTCAGATCCGGCCCGAGCTTCTTCGTCAGCTCAGCGACCGCTTCCGCCAAGCTGCGTGACAGGATCTCGTCCCTGCCCTTGACCGGGTCGTCGCCGAACCGTCCGTCCGGCGCGTTCAACCAGTCGATCACCCGCTTCATGCTGGGCTGCCCCACAAATGACTGCGCGGCTTTGGGCACGACGAGGGCGCGGACGTTCGCGGTCAGGCGCCGCTGCCACATCTCGTAAATCCCCGCAGCGATGGAATCCGCGTCGACGCTGAAGTTCCACTCGAGCAGCATCTGCCGCGCCTTTGTCACGGTTTGCCAGGTGTCTGACGCCGTGGCGGAAGTCGCGACGCCGCGCAAAAGCGGGACCAGACTGCGCGCCGGAAGCGACACGTTGTCGTTCTGGAGCCGCATCATGTCGGCAACTGTGTGCAACCGTCCCGACCCCAGCACCTCGCTGATCCGCGAGACACGATACGGATCCGCGCCTGTGTAATGCAGCGCCTCTTTGTAGGGATAGTCCGGTGGGAACAGATAGTTGTTGGCGGTCGCCACGTAGCCCTTTTCCGGATTCGCGATGTGCGGCAGGGCGTTGATCGGCAGATAGCCATTCCACTCGTAGCGGCCGTCGCCCGGCACCGGCACAAGGCCCGACCAGTTCGGGCGGAGCGGCGTGATGGCCACCGCCTGATAGCCGATGTTGCCCTGCCGATCGGCCCAGACCATGTTTTCCGACGGCACGCGGCTGAACGTGCACGCCGCGACGAACTCGTCCCAGGTTCTTGCCTGATCCATCCGCAGGCTCGCCAGGTAGGGCGCCGACCCCGGCTCCATCCACGCCGCGCGCAGGGCATACGCTTTGTGATGGGTCGCATCTTCGGACAGCACCGGCCCGTGCCGAGTGAACTTGAGCGTGACGGCCACCGGCGCTTCGCCCTTCACGGGAATCGTGTCCGCGATCACGCGCATGTCCTCCCAGGCGCCACGGTACTTGTACTGATTCGCATTCGCCGGGTTGGTGTCGTACACGTAGAGATCTTCCGTGTCCGACCCGAAGATGGTCAACCCCCACGCGCCGTACTCATTGTGACCGATCGAAATGCCCGGCAGCACCGGTTCGCCTCCGCCGATCACGTTCCAGCCTGGCGCGACCAGATGCACCCAGTAGCGCAGCGAAGGGGCGCTCTGGTTGCGATGCGGATCGTTCATCATCAGCGGATAGCCGCTCTGGGTCCGTGCGCCGCTCACCACCCAGTTGTTGCTGCCGATGTCCTCGTCCCGCTGGCTCAGCTCGATGGGCGTCGGCTCCTCGGCCGGCGATGCCGAGCCGAACGCAAGCGGCCGCCGGAACGCGTTGTACAGATCGAGGATCGACGCGTTCAGCAGCGAGAGATCGATCGCCCCATCCGGCGTGATGTCCGGATCGCCCCCCTGAAAGTACTGCAGCTCCTTCACCTTCTCGGCGCCGAGCACGCGGACGGCCTGCGCGATGTTCAACTCCTGGCCGATGTTGGCGAGCAGCGCGTTGTGCCGCGAGATGACGACATCGGGCGTCCACGGCGCCGGCCTGATCCCGAGCATGGCGAATTCGACCGGCAGCCCGGACGGATTCGTCAAGGCCCCGGCGATGTACGCGTTCACGCCGCGGACATACGCAGCGATGATCGCTTCGCCGCGCGGGTGATACCAGTTCAACTCCGCCTTGAGATCGCCGCGGAACATGTGCAGCCGCGTGCCGATGTCGCGCTTCAGCTCCTTGCGGCCGAGGATCTCCGCGACCGTGCCGGTCGCCTGGCGGCGCCACAGCTCGAACTGGAACAGCCGATCGCGCGCGGCGGCGTAGCCCTGCGCGAAGAACAGATCGCTCTCGCTCTTCGCGTAGATGTGATTGATGCCCCAGCGGTCGCGCAGAATCTCGACCGGCTCACGCAGCCCGTCGACACGCAGCGTGGCGCCGGTGGGCGCCGCGCCGGTCGAGCCGGCGGCCGCAGCCAGGACGACAGCGAAGAAAACCATTTTTCGCATGGCGCGATGCTAGCACGGGCTACAATGCCTCTACCATGAACGCTCGCCCGGCCTCGCTGCTCGCGGCACTGGCTTTCGTGTGCACCGTCGTCCAGACGCCGCAGGCCCAGAAGGCGCCCAGCGCTCAGCCGAAAAAGAATCCGCTGCTGAAGCTGGCCGAGCCGTGGCCGGAGGCCGAGGTCCTCAAGGCCCGACGCGCCGAAGCAGAGGCGCGTCCGTTGTTCCAGAGCGCGGCCCCCATCGAGTTCACGCTGACGGCACGCTTCAACGACATCAACAAGGATCACAACCCCGAGAGCACGAAGCGTTATCCGGGCGTCCTCACGGTGGCCGGATCGGATGGCCTGCCCAAGAGCATCGCCGTCCAATTGAGCGCCCGCGGACACTTCCGCCGGATGGCGCGCAACTGCAGCATGGTCCCGCTGCGCGTGGAGTTCCCGAAGACGGGCGAGATGGCCGGCACGCCGTTCGACGGGCAGACGACGCTGAAGCTCGGCAGGGGTTGCGAGAGCTCGAAGGAGTTCGAGCAGTACACGCTGCGCGAGTACCTGGCGTACTCCCTGTACAACATGGTGACGCCACTGTCGTTTCGTGCCCGGCTGGCCCGCGCCACGTACGCCGAGGAGAAGTCCGCGAAGAAGACCAATGCCCGCTACGCCATCTTCATCGAGCACGAGAACGACATGGCCCGCCGGAACGAAGGCCGGACCGTGGAGCTCTCGCGAGTCGTGTTCAACGACCTCGAACCCGAGACGCTCACGCGGACGATGTTGTATGAGTACATGATCGGAAATACCGACGTGTCGATCTGGGCGCTGCACAACGTGCGCATCGTGCAGAACCCGGCGCGCACGCTCTTCCTCGTGCCGTACGACTTCGATCTGTCGGGTCTCGTACACGCGCCGTACGCGATCCCGGACCGGCGGCTCGGCCTCCGGAGCGTGCTCGATCGGATGTATCGCGGACCGTGCCGGGGGATCGAGGAGCTCGACGCGGCCGCGGCGCCATTCCGCGCCAGGAAAACAGACATGCTGGCGCTGGTGGAGTCGATGCGCGATCTCGAGTCGAGGGGCCGCATCGAGGTGAAGGACTATCTCGAAAGCTTCTTCCGGACGATCGAACGGCCCGCCTCGATCAAGAAGCAGTTCGTCGACGGCTGCAAGGCGACTCCTACCGTGTGAATCTCGAGGTGCGAGGCGCGCGACACGTGCGAGGTGCGACGCGTGCGAGGGCCGAGGTGGGAGGCGCGAAGTCTGAAGTCCGAGCGTTTCAGACTTCAGACTTCAGCCTTCAGACTTCAGACTTTAAGTTAAGCGTCAGCGCTGCTGTGGTGGTGTGAACGCTGCGGCCGGCGTGTCGACCACGGTCGAGTAGAAACCTATCATCATTTCTTCCCAGGTCTGATCGCCCCACCGGACGTCCTTCGACGGATCCGGATTGAACTTGTTGCTGGTCGAGTTGTCGTAGTGCGCGATCACCTCGATCTCGGTGCCTTTCGGAAGCAGCTTCGGCTTCGCGAGCTGGTAGGTGATCTGCCAGTTGAAGTCCCACTTCGGCACCGACAGCAGCGTCTCGGAAGTACCATCCGCATAGTGCGCGATGTAGATCATGTCCTTTCCGCGGACGTGCATGTGCGGCGTCAACGACGTGACGAGCGTGTCCCTCGCGAGAATCTGGGTGGCCTTCACTTCGGCGTTTCCGTCGTTCGCCGGAATCACGAATCGCGGGTTGATCACCAGGCCCCCCGCCGCCAGCTTCGTCGGCGGCTGCCTGGCGTAGACCACCGCGACGGTCGTGCGATCGGCCGCCTCGGTGCCGTTGGTCGTGTAATGGATCTGCAAAACGATATCCGAGTTGCCGCGGAACAGCCTCGCCACGCCGGGCTCGAACACGAGACCCGGCTTGTTCGGCGTCACGCCGCCGATATTCGTGGGACCGAGCACCGCTCCGGGATTCACCGGTTTGTCCGAGGGCTGCGTGAACGCGATGACGTGATGCACGTGTGCACGCGCGCCCGGCTTGATCTCGATCGCCTGAATCCATTTGTCTTCCGTGAGATGCGTCGGCACGCGGAAATACAGGTACGGGATCGTGCCGGTCGCCGGAATCTTGTACTCTTCTTCCATCGTGAAGACGGCGTCCGGCTTGCCGATCGTCCAGCCTTCGGCGAACCGCGGCGCATCGGGCAGGTCCTTGTCGTCCCCCTTCGGCGCGCCGCCATCCACCCACGCGGTGATGGTGTCGATTTCGCTCTGCGACAGACGCGGATCGTTCTTGAACGTGCCGTGCGCGGGATCGGCGCCCCACGGCGGCATCGCGCGCGAGACGACGCGCTGCTTGATGGACCGGGCCCACGGCCTCGCGTCCTCGAACGTCACCAGCGACATCGGCGCGAACATCGTCGGCCGGTGACACTCCACGCAGCTCTTGTAGAAAATCGGCGCGACGTCTTTCGTGAAGGTAACAGGGGCATCGGCTGCGCGGACGGCTGCCGGAAGTCCGAATATCACCACGAGCATGGCACCGAGGATCGTTCGTCCAATCACCACAGGATTTTCTCCTCGGTCATAGTCTAATGATGGACTGTGAAGCTGACGCGCGGCTCAGAGACCCAACCTACTCGACCTATCCGACCTACACAACCTACCCAACCTACCCGACCTACCTGACCTACCCGGCCTACCCAACCTACCCGACCTATCCGACCTATCCGACCTATCCGACCTATCCGACCTACTGGACCTACTGGACCTGCCTGACCGTGGGATATTTGATCCCGAGCTGCTCGAGGTACGACTTGTACTTCGTCGGATCGTAGTAGTACTTCTTCATCTCAGGCCGGTATCGCGCCATCGTCTGCTCATTCAGCCAGATCGCCGGTTTGTCTTCGGGCCGAATCAGCGGAATGTACTTCGTGTTCTTCGTCTGCACATTCCTGAAGTAGTCCCACGCCTGGGTGACGAGCTCGGGCCTCATCAGGAAATCGAGCACGGTCAGCGCGACGACCTTGGCGCCGGCCTGGATGCCCTTGTGCGCGATGGGCGTCGCCATCGAGATGGCGTTCGCCCAGTTATGACCGGGCCCGGCCGCCATGTTGGACGGATACCGCAACGTCACTGTCGGCACGTTCCACGAGATGTCGCCGATATCGTCCGAGCCGCCGCCGCGCTTTTCCTCGTCAGGAACAGACTCGCGGCCCCGCAGCGGCTGGAGCTTCGTGGCCATGCCGACCTCCGGCACCTTGAGCTCGTGCTGCAGCGCCTTCGCCAGCGTCTGATCGGCCTCGGACCACTGCGGCAGGCCAACTTTCTCGATATTCGCGTGCATCGTTTCCGCGATCGTCTTGTTGAAATGCCCGGGCCACGCGGAGCCGAGCACCTTCATCGATACGTCCGTGTCGGTCATCATCGAGGCGGCTTTCGCCATCCGATCGCCGATCTCCCACATCGCCTTGATGTGCGCGTAGTCGGTTTCGCGGAAGTAGTACCAGACCGACGCGTTCGGTGGGACGACGTTGGGCTGGTCGCCGCCGTTGGTGATGACGTAGTGCGACCGCTGCTGAATCCGCAGATGTTCGCGGCGGAAGTTCCAGCCGATGTCCATCAGCTCCGCGGCATCGAGCGCCGACTTGCCGCGCCACGGCGCGCTGGCGGCGTGCGCGCTTTCGCCCTTGAACGTGTACTCGACCGAGACGAGGCCGTTCTGGTTGCCGTCGCCCCAGCCGACGCCAAGGTTGTCGCCCACGTGCGCGAAGATCGAAATGTCGACGTCCCTGAAGACGCCCGCGCGCACGTAGTACGCCTTGGCGCCCACCAATTCTTCGGCGATGCCGGGCCACAGCATCAGCGTCCCCTGCAGATGCTGCTGCTCCATGATCTTCTTCACGGCGAGCGCCGCGGCGAGCTGCAGCGGCATCCCGGAGTTGTGTCCCTCGCCGTGGCCGGGTGCCCCCTCGATGATCGGATCGTGGTACGCCACGCCGGGCTTCTGCGACGCCTGTGGAATGCAGTCGACGTCCGAGCCGAGTGCGATCACCGGCTTGCCCGACCCCCAGCGTGCGGTCCACGCGGTGGGAATGCCGGCGATCCCCTGCTGGACGGCGAAGCCGTTCTGCTTCAGGATGTCGGTGAGATACTTCGTCGTCTCGACTTCCTGGAAGCCGAGCTCGCCGAAGCTGAAAACAGAGTCATTCCATTTCTGAATGTTCTCCTGCATCGCGTCGACCTCGAGGCCGACGTTCCGCTTGTATTGATCCAGCTGCGGGTTGGGGGGCGCAGCGTTCGCGGCCGGCGGCTGGGGCGGCTGCGCCGCGTCAAGGGATACGGCGACGCCGACCGCGGCCGCCAGTGCTGACCATCTGATGACGCACATGAATCAGTCCCTTCGATGCGTCCGCTATTGCTGTGCCGACGGCTTGGTCGCCGGCTTGACCGTCGTCGGATACTTGATCCCGAGCTGCTCGAGGTACGTCTTGTACTTCGTCGGGTCGTAGTAGTACTTCTTCATCTCGGGGCGGTACTTCTCCATCCGTTCCTTGTTCAGCCAGATGGCCGGCTGGTCCTCGGGACGGATGAGCGGGACGTACTTCTTGTTCTTCGTCTGCACGTTGTTGAAGTAGTCCCACGCCTGCGCGACGAGCTCAGGGCGCGTGAGGAGATCGAGGATGGTGAGCGCCATGACTTTGGCGCCGTACTGGATGCCTTTGTGCGCGATCGGCGTCGCCATCGAGATCGCGTTGGCCCAGTTGTGACCCGGGCCAGCCTGCATGTTCGACGGGTAGTTCAGCGTGACCGTCGGGACATTCCACGAAATGTCGCCGATATCGTCGGAGCCGCCGCCGCGCTTTTCATCGTCGGGGATCACCTCGCGGCCGCGCAGCGGGTTGAGCTTCGTCGCGAGGCCGACCTCGGGCACCTTCAGCTCGTGCTGGAGCGCTTTGGCGAGCGCGATGTCCGCCTCGCTCCACTGCGGGAGCCCCACTCTCTCGATGTTCGCGTACATGGTCTCGGCAACGGTCTTGTTGAAATGGCCCGGCCACGCCGAACCAAGTACGCGCATCGTGTACTCGGTGTCGGTCATCATCGCGGCCGCCTTCGCCATGGTGTTGCCGATGTCCCAGAGCTTCTTGATTTCGTCGTAGCTGGTCTCGCGGAAGTAGTACCAGACCGACGCGTTCGGCGGGACGACGTTCGGCTGGTCGCCGCCGTTGGGGATGACGTAGTGCGAGCGCTGCTGGAGCCGGAGATGCTCGCGCCGGAAGTTCCAGCCGATGTCCATCAGCTCAACGGCGTCGAGCGCCGAGCGGCCGCGCCACGGCGCACCGGCGGCGTGCGCGCTTTCGCCCTTGAAGGTGTACTCGACCGACACCATCCCGTTGCCGCCGCTGTCGCCCCAGCTCACCTGCATGTTCGCCCCGACGTGGGCGAAGATGCAGATGTCGACGTCCTTGAACGCCCCCGCGCGCACGTAATACGCCTTCGTGCCGAGCAGTTCTTCGGCCACGCCGGGCCAGAGCTTCAGCGTGCCCTGCAGGTGCTGCTGCTCCATGATCTTCTTGACCGCGAGCGCGGCCGCGATCTGAAGCGGCATGCCGGAGTTGTGTCCTTCGCCGTGGCCCGGCGCGCCTTCGATGATCGGCTCGTGCCACGCCACACCGGGCTTCTGCGACGCCTGCGGGATGTCGTCGATGTCCGATCCGAGCGCGATGACCGGCTTGCCGGTGCCCCACGTGGCCGTCCACGCCGTCGGGATCCCTGCGAGATTCTCCTGAATCAAGAAGCCGTTCTGTTTGAGGATGCCCGTGAGGTACTTCGATGTCTCGAATTCCTGAAAACCGGGCTCGGCGAAACTGAACACCGTGTCGTTCCACTTCTGAATGTTTTCCTGCATGGCGTCGACTTCGAGGCCGACATCGCGCTTGTACTGATCGAGCTTCGGATTGACCTGCCCTGAGCTTGTCGAAGGGGGCGCCGCCTGCGCCGTCGCGGCGGCCGGCGGTTGCGGCGCGGCAGCGAGCGAAACAGTGATCGCAGCGGTGAATGCGATCAACAACAGTCGGGATGCGCGCATGAGTGCCTCCGGATGGCGCGATTGTAGCGCATGTATGATCGCCCGATGGACGTTTTCGAGCCGCGCGCGTCGCTGCGCAACGCCCACCGGATGACGCTCTACAGCTGGGGAAACCCCCGGCACTTCCCGCGCCTGCCGGCTCCGACGCGGCGCTACTTCGACGTCGCGCCGGCGACACGGGTTGTCGCCGATTGTCATTGGCATGAGCGGCCGTGGGAGCATGTGACGCTCGTCGCGCTGCACGGCCTGAACGGGTCGAGCGAGGCGCACTACATGCGCGGGCTTGCCGCGAAGGGCTTCGCGCGCGGGATGAACGTCGTGCGGCTGAACCAGCGCAACTGCGGCGACACCGAACATCTCGCCGAAGGGCTCTTTCACTCGGGATTGACGGCCGACGCCGCGCACGTGGTCCACGAACTGACGCACATCGACGGGTTGCCGGCGATCGGTGTGGCTGGCTACTCGCTCGGCGGCAACCTCGCGCTGAAGCTCGCCGGCGAGTACGGCGCGTTCGCGCCGAAGACCGTGCTCGGCGTCGCCGCCGTGTCGCCCATCATCGAGATCAGCGAGTGCACACGCGCACTCGAGCGGCCGGGGAACGCGTTGTATCAATGGAATTTCGTCAGGGATTTGAAGCGCCGGATGCGCCGCAAGGAGCGCTTTCATTCCGGGCGCTTCGATCTGACGAAGCTGAACGCGGTCAGGACCGTCCGCGAGTTCGACGAGACCTACACCGCGCCGTACTTCGGCTTCAGGAACGCCGAGGACTATTACCATCGCGCGAGCTCGATGCGCGTGATCGATCGCATCCGCGTCCCGGCGCTCATCATCACCGCCGAGGACGATCCGTTCGTGCCTTCGCGCCCCTTCCACGATCCGAAGGTCACCGGGAACCCGCACATCGATCTGAGGGTCAGCCCGCACGGGGGCCACTGCGGCTTCGTCGGCGCGCGCTCGGGCGAGGACGATGGGTACTGGGCGGAGAACCGGATTGTCGAGTTCATCTGGGGACTGGGGACTGGGGACGGGTTGCCAGGGACCGGCACTCGGCACCTGCTGCGCGTCGATACCGACTCACCACGGTTTCAAAACGTGGAGGGGGACCCTTTTAGGGTCGTCGTGCGGCGAGGCTGAAAGCCTCGCCCTACGGTTTTGAAAACCGGCAAAAGCGGCTAGCGACTTCGACGAGTTCCCCCGAGAATCGAACCGAGGGCGCCACGGAGAATCGCGCGGCCGAGGCCTGAGCCGACCGACCGCGCGGCGCTCTTCGCGGCGGATTGCACGAGGCCGTCGTGCTTGCCGCCGCGCGGGCCCGTCGTCCCGAACAGGATGTCCGACAGCAACCCACCAGTCCTACCCGCCTCACCCGCACCTGCCGCACCGGCTGCACCTTCCGCACTCGACCCACTTGCCCGCTCGGCTAACGCCTTCGCGCTCCGTTCCCCAGGCGACCCGCCCGGCCCACTGGACGCACCCGCCCTCGTCCTCAGCTTCTCGTAGGCTGATTCCCGGTCGACGGCTTGCTCGTACTGGCCGTACAACGCGGTCGCCTTTTTGCGGATCGCGGCGCGTTCCGGCTCGGCGATCGGTCCCATTCGCGAGGCGGGGGGGACGATCCATGCGCGCTCGGTGACCGTGGGGCTTCCGTGCTCGTCGAGCAGCGACACCAGCGCTTCGCCGACGGCGAGCTCGCTGATGGCGCGGGCGGTGTCGATCTTCGGGTTGGGGCGCAGCGTGTCCGCGGCGGTTTTCACCGCCTTTTGATCGTGCGGCGTGAAGGCGCGCAGCGCGTGCTGCACGCGGTTGCCGAGCTGGCCCAGCACCGTCTCCGGCACATCACCAGGGCTCTGGGTGACGAAGTACACGCCCACGCCCTTTGATCGAATCAGCCGCACCACCTGCTCGATCTTCTCGATGAGCGGCGCCGGCGCCTCGTCGAACAGCAGGTGCGCCTCGTCGAAGAAGAAGACGAGCGCCGGCCTGTCCGGGTCCCCGACCTCGGGCAGCCGTTCGAACAGCTCGGAGAGCAGCCAGAGGAGAAACGTCGCATACGGCTTCGGCGAGCGAATGAGCTCCTCCGCCGAGAGGACGTTCACTATTCCCAGGCCGCGCGCGTCGATCTGCAGCAGATCGTCAACGTTCAGCATCGGCTCGCCGAAGAAGGCGGCGCCGCCCTGCTGATCGATCTCGACGAGCGCGCGCTGAATGGCGCCGATCGAAGCGACCGAGACATTGCCGTACTCGGTCGTGAACTGCCGCGCGCTGTCGCCGACCCATTGCAGCATCGCGCGAAGATCCTTCAGGTCGAGCAGCAGCAGCCCGTTGTCGTCGGCGATCTTGAAGACGAGAGCGAGCACGCCCTGTTGCGTGGCGTTCAACCCGAACAGCCGCCCGAGGATGAGCGGTCCGAGGTCGGAAATCGTCGCACGGACCGGAAACCCGCGGCGGCCGAACACGTCCCAGAACACCACTGGACTTGCCGCCCACGCCGGTTCGGCCATGCCGGTCCCCTTCAACCACTCCCGCAGCTTCGGCGACGGCGAACCGGCTGCCGCGAGGCCGGAGAGATCCCCTTTGACGTCGGCGAGAAAGACCGGCACGCCGAGCCGCGAGAAATGCTCCGCCAGCACCTGGAGCGTGACCGTCTTGCCGGTTCCAGTGGCGCCGGTGACGAGGCCGTGCCGATTCGCGAGCGCAGGATGAAACAGCACGTCCTTCCCAACCGATGTTTTCGCGATAACGAACGGTTCGGCCACTTTTTGCTCCACGGTCCCGTTGCCGGGCGACTCTGTCGGGGTCGCCGATGGCGGGCCCTGAAATGCCCGCCTTGCAAATGCCGTCCGGCCGAAGCCGGACCCTACGTTGTCAGTCCCAGATGCCCCATCAGCAGCCTGGCAAGCTCGGGGCCCTTGCCTTCCTCTTCATGCTTGAAATACACGAACACTTCTTTCGCCGACGCCGTCTCGCGAGTGATGGTGTCGCCCCAGCGCTTGATGTCGTCCGGCGAGTAGCCCTCGTCGCGCAGCCGGAAGTAGGCGTAATCGGCCGTCATCCTCACAGGCGTTGACATCTTCTCGCTGTCCGCGACACAGAGGGCAAGATTTCGCGCGGCCAATCGCGCGAAGATCTCGTCGTCGAGCCACGACGCGTGGCGGAACTCGAACGCACCGCAGACCTTCGGCGGCAGCTCCGCGAGGAACGCATCGAACGTCGTCAGATCCTTCTTCAGATTGGGCGGCAGCTGGAACAGCAGCGCGCCGAGCCGGTCGCCGAGCGTGCCGGCGACCTGGCAGAACCCGCTCACGAGCGACCCGCAGTTCTTCAGCCGGTTGTCGTGTGTGATGCGGCGTGGCGCCTTCAACGTCAGCTTGTAGGGCGACGGCGTTTGCGCGGCCCATCCGCTGACGAGTTTTTCGTTCGGCATCCGGTAGAAGGTGTAGTTGATCTCGACGGTCGGAAACCGCGCCGCGTAGTACGGCAGCATCTTCGCCGCGGGCAGATCCTGCGGATAGAAACTGCCCTTCCACTCGGGATAGTTGTAGCCCGACGTCCCAATCCAGATCATGTTGTCGTTCCCCGGTCGCTCGCCAGGCTAAAGCGCTCCGATCCCCACCCGACCCACGCGACCCACCTGACCCACCTGACCCACCTGAGGGTCGTTGGTCGACTGTAAACTAGGTGACATGCGCCCTCATATCGTTTTCTCCCTTTGCCTTGCACTCGCGGCCCTGGCGTGCGGGAAAGCGCCCGATCGGCGGAGCTTCACGCTCCAGGGCCAGGTCGAATCGGTCGACCCGGCGAAGAAAACCGTCGTGGTGAAGCACGAGGAGATCAGAGGCTTCATGCCGGCAATGACGATGCCTTACCAGGTGCAGGACGGGAAAGCGCTGGACGGTCTTGCCCCCGGCGACCTGATCAACGCCACGCTCGTCGTCGTCTCGAACGGCGCCTACCTCACGAACTTCAAGAAGGTCGGGACGGCGCCGCTCGAGAAGCCGCCGGCCGAGGCGTCCAATCCGCCGGCGGCGGCGTCGGGCTTCGAGCTACTGAAGCCCGGCGAAGCGGTGCCCGAGGGATCGTTCGTCGATCAGGACGGCGGGAAACGACGCTTCAGCGCGTTCAAAGGCTCGCCCCTTGTCATGACATTCATCTACACGAGGTGTCCGCTGCCAACCTTCTGTCCGCTGATGGATCGGCACTTCGTCACTCTTCAGAAAACGCTGAAAGAGGATCCGTCTCTGCAGGGCGTACGTCTGGTCACGGTGAGCTTCGACCCGGTCACCGATACCCCGGCGGTGCTCAAACAGCACGCGAAGAGACTGAGCGCGGACCATACCCGCTGGACGTTCCTGACGGGCGACCGCGACGACGTGGATCAGTTTGCCGCGCGGTTCGGGGTCTCGGTGGCGCGCGCGCTCAACGATCAGCGCGACATCACGCACAACCTGCGGACCGCGATCATCGGCGCCGACGGCACGCTGGTGAAGGTGTATACGGGCAACGACTGGTCACCGGAACAGGTCCTCGCGGATCTTCGGGGACTGCGGACTGTGCGGGAACTGGGGACTGGGGACCGGGGCTGACGACTTGAGGGCTCAGGGCTTCACTCCGAGAGAGCGGAGGCTCGTCGCGCGATTGCGCACACCGCTCGCCGTCCAGAAGTATCTCAACCAGCTGCCGTACAACCAGGAACCCGGCGGACGAGCCACGCTGCGCAGTTTCCGCGGCGTTGTCCGCAACGGTTGCGCACATTGCCTCGAAGCGGCGCTGTTCGCCGCGGTCGTCCTCGAAACACACGGCTATCCCCCGCTCGTCCTCAGCTTCGAGTCCATCGACGAGCTCGATCACGTGATGTTCGTCTACGAGCGCGGCGGGCGCTGGGGCTCGGTGGCGCGCTCCCGCGACCCCGGGCTGCACGGAAGAAAGGCGGCCTACGCGACGCCTCGCGCCCTTGCGCTCAGCTACTTCGACCCATACATCGATTTCACGGGGCGGATCACCGGTTACGCGCTGGTGAACCTCGCCGCCTTGATGGGCGATTACGACTGGCGGCTGGCCGAGACCAATGTCTGGAAGGTGGAGCGGATGCTGCTCGATCATCCGCACAGCCGCATCCGGTCGTCGGATCGTCGGGTGGAGGCCCTGCGGGCTCGATATCGTGCGTTCAGGGCGCGGTTTCCAAGCCGAAAGCCGCTGTTCTATCGACAGCGCGACCGCTGGACGCCATTGCCCGAAGAATTCCGCTATGAGGGTTGATCGGAGCGCCGGGGTCCATTATTCTTTTTCGTCCTCGTGCTGTCCGTCCTGATCATCGTCGTCCTGATCGTGGCGATCTTTGCCTTCGACATCGGCAGCCGGTGGTGGCGCGAAAACGAATGGAAGCGCCGCTGGCGCCAGAAAGATGAGGACTGAGCCGGGCGTCGGCGCAGGTGGCGCGCTCAATCGAGATCGAAGTCTCGCGTCGGCCGGGTCACCGGTTCTTCGCGCGCCTGATTGAGCGCTTCCTCGAACCGTTTCGACAAGGCATCCCCGCGCCCCTTCTCCGCGTCCACCGACTGCTGGAAAATCGCCTCGCGGCGCTCGGCTTCCCGCGCGAGAATCCGCTGCGCGTCGCTGAGCTCCGGCTTGTTCCCGCGATCAGGCTCCTTGTGGGACACGACGCGGCCGAGGTTCGTGTCGATCACCAGAATGGCCTGACAGCAGGGGCAGGGCACCTCGATTTCCGATTTCAGCTTCGCCATCTACGGTTTTCTCCCCAGGACCCCGGCGAGCCCACCGACCTCGAACGCCTTCTTCAGCTCGAACGGCGTGCCGTCGGGCAGCTTCGCCGTCAGCCGGAGATCCGTTACCTGCATGCGATGAAAGTCGAAACGCTGGCCGAAGCCGGCGACGAAGGTGTCGAGCGGCGCCTGGAGCCGCCCGCCAGCCGGCACCGACGACGTTGTGACGCGGTAATAGGTGTTCAGCCAGATCTCGACGCTCCTCCAGTCGCGCGACGATTGATTGGTGACCGTCAGCATGTTGCGCTCGAGCGACAGCGGCTCGACCGGCAGCTTGCGGCAGCCCGCTGTCGTGACGGCCGCCAGCACTGCGCATCCGAGAAGACGACCGGCCAGTAAGCGCGTCACCACGGACTATCATAGCGTAGTGACTCAGGGGCCGCGCCCGACGTTGCGCGTCGCGACCTACAACATCCATCGCTGCCGCGGCATCGACGGCCGCACGCGTCCGGAGCGGATCGCCTCGGTGCTCCGCGCGGTAGACGCGGACGTGGTCGCGCTGCAGGAGGTCGTCGGCGCCGGGCCTCGCGGCGGCGGGCACGCGGAAGCGATCGGCGCTTCGCTCGGCATGGGGTGGGTGATGGCGCCGGCGCGGCAGTTTCGCGGTCACCAGTTCGGCAATGCGGTGCTCAGCCGGCTGCCGATCACGCAGCATCTCGCGCACGACCTGTCATGGAAGACGTGCGAGCCGCGCCACATGCAGCGCGTGGACATCTCGGCCCACGGCACCACGCTGCACCTGTACAACGTGCATCTCGGCACGGCGATCCTCGAACGGCGCAGCCAGGCGCGGCGGCTGGCGATCATCGTGTGCGACCGCCACGTCACCGGTCCGAAGCTGGTGCTCGGTGATTTCAACGAATGGATGCGCGGACTGGCGACCTCGCTGCTGAACGAGAAGCTCAGCAGCGTGGACCTGCGGGATTTTCTCCGGCGCAAGCGGACACAGAGGACCTATCCCGGCCTCTTCCCCATCCTGCACCTCGATCGTATCTACTACGCCGGACGCGTCGAAGTCGTCGCCGTCGAGCTGCCCCGCACGCGCCTGTCGCTCGTCGCCTCGGATCATCTGCCGCTGGTGGCCGATGTCAGGCTGGGCTAGCAGGGCGGATAGGCCAGGGAGGTCACATAGGTCGGGTAGGCTAGGTGGGTCTGGTAGGTCGGGTGGGTCGGGTAGGTCGCGTAGCGCAGTCGGTCGGGTAGGGCAGGTAGGTCAGGTGGGTCAGGTGGGTCGCGTAGCGCAGTCGGTCGGGTAGGGCAGGTAGGTCAGGTGGGTCGCGTAGGGCACGTCGGTCGGGTAGGACAGGTAGGTCGGGTCGGTCGCGTAGGACGGGTGGGATGCCCCACCGGACTTACGCGGCCGGGGATTCGTTTAGAGTCGACGGGCGCCGGCCTTCACTCGGCTTCCTCGGCGAGCTCGAGCATCGGCATTGCATCGACGACGCTCGGCATCCTCCGCGTGGCGCGCTGTGCCGTCGCGGCGCGCGCTTCCTCATACACACGCTTCGGGACGGCCTGAACGTCCCACGCGAGGCCGACCGCGGCCATCGCCCTGATCGTGTACCACGTCAGATCGAGCTCCCACCAGTAGAACCCGTTCCGCGCGGCCCGCTGGTAGCGGTGATGGTTGTTGTGCCACCCCTCGCCGGCCGCGAAGAACGCGGTGAGCGGGTTGTTGCGCGACTCGTCGAGCGTTTCGAAACGCCGCGATCCGAACATGTGGTTGACCGTGTTGATCGCGAACGTGGCGTGCGCCAGCGTCATCGTCGGCAGGCAGAAGCCCCAGACGAGCCAGGGCCATCCCCCCGTGAGAAAGAGCGTCAGCGCGAGCGCAAGCGGCGGGAAAAAGAAATAGCGCTCGAGCCAGGCGATTTCAGGCACCTTCGAGAAATCGCGGATGACCGGGTTGGTCGCCTCCACGCGATCGTACTTCGTGTCGTTCAGGAACCAGCCGATGTGCGCGTAGTAGAAGCCGCTGATCATCGGGCTGTGCGGATCGCCGTCACGGTCGGCGAACTTGTGATGGTTCACGTGGTGCCCGGCCCACCAGAGAGGCCCCTTCTGCATCGCGGCGGTCGCGATGAGGGTCCAGACGAACCGCGCGGAGCGGTTCATCTTGAACGCCCGATGCGCGAAGTATCTGTGGAACGCCAGCGTGAGGCCGACGGCTCGGAGGAAGTGTGACACGGCCCAGAGCGCGACGAACGCCCACCTGAACGGGACCGCGAACACGAGAAGCGCCGACACCTGAACGAGCCAGAAAATCGAGACTTGAAGAATGTTTGGAAGCACGGATTAAATCTCTCGCAGCGCACGGGCGACGGGGATGCGGGCCGCGCGAATCGCAGGGAGCAGGCCGCCGACTGCCCCCATCACGACGGAGAAGATGAGACCGCCGGCGAGCAGGGCCGGTGTGATTCTGAACTTGAATGCCACTTCGCTGAAGCTGGAAAAATTCGTGGTGCCGGTCGACATCCCGTGCACCGGCAGCGCCAGGAGGCAGCCGAGCACGCCGCCGACGAGCGCCAGCGCCATGGACTCGGCGAGGAACGCGGCGACGATGCGGGAACCGGAGAAGCCGAGAGCCCGCAGCGTGCCGATCTCCCGCGTGCGGTAGGCGACCGCCGCGTACATGGTGTTCATGGCGCCGAACACGGCGCCGATCGCGAGGATGAGCGTCACGAATGTGCCGAACACGCGAATCACCGTGGTCAGGGCGCGCGACTGTTCCGCGTAGTAGTCCTGCTCGCGCTGCGCCTCGAGATACAGGCGCGGATCGCCGGTGACCGTCGCGTTGAACGATTCGAACATCGAAGGATCGGCCAGCTTGACGGTCATCGACTGGTAGCCGTCGCGCTGGAACGCCGGCATCATCAAATCGACGTCGCCCCACACTTCCGACTCGAACGCGGCATCGTCGGCCGTGAAGATGCCGACGACGTTCCACGTCGCGCTGCCGAACTTGACGGTGCTGCCGAGCGTCAGCCCCTTGAAGCGGCCGACGGCGGCCTTGCCGACGTTGATCTCGCGCGTGCCGGGCGCGAAGCGCCGCCCGTCGACGACCTTCAGGTTGTCGCGGACTTCGAAGGCCTTCGGGCCGACGCCGCGCGCCGGCACGTTTGCCGGCTGGTTGTCGGACTGGCGTGGCAGCGCGATGATCACGACGAGCTCGGACGAGGACAACGGGCGTCCGTCCGGACCGCGCGCCACCTGCGGCAGCGCTTCGACGATCGGCACGTCGGACCGCAGGACCGCGCTGACGGTCTCGGCGGTCGCGCTCTTGCGGAGCACGATCGCGTTCTGCGGCGATCCGCTGACGACGAGCGTCTGCCGGAACCCCTGCGCGATCGCGAGCGTCATCACGAACACCGCGACGACCATCGCGATGCCGCCGGCCGTCATCGCCGCCGTGCCCTTCCGCACGATCATCGATCGCAGGTTATAACTTGCTATAAGACCCATGCTGTACTGTTTTGCACTTAGTATCCCGTCCCCGTGGTTCGCGACATAACTCCCGGGCGGGGCATCCCGGCTGGCGGCGTTGCTCCTCCCTCACATATTCCCGATATGCTCGGTCGTCGCGCCTTGCCATCCGGGCGCCGCGCTCCGGGATTTATGCCACGATCCACGGAGACGGGACACTCGTCACCGCTGAGCATGGTGCGACGCGCTCACCATGAGCGCTCGAGCCCGACCCGGTCGAACGGTGCGAGCGCGGCGTGCCCGTTCACGCGGCCCGCCGCAACGCATCGACGATCTTCAGCCGCGAGGCCATCGTCGCCGGAATGAGGCCGGCGAGGAGGCCGATGAGCACGCTGAGCCCGAGCCCCGTGATCATGTTCGCGCCGTTGACGCCGACAGCCGGGATGAACGTGCCCGCGTTGAGGAACTCGGGGTTGACGATCGCCCGGGCGAGGCCGGCGCCGACGACGCCGCCGAGGATGGCCATCATCAGACCCTCGCCGGCGATCAGCAGAAAAATCGTCGACGACGGGAAGCCGAGGGTGCGCATCACGGCGATCTCGGTGGTGCGCTCGCGGACCGACATCGCCATCGTGTTGCCGGCCACGAACAGCGTCGTGATCACGACGGCGATGCCGATGCTGCCGAGCAGCAGGTTGAGGTTGCCGAACATCGATACGAACGAGCTCTGGAACGCGCGCTCGGTCTCGGTCTTCGTCTCGTAAGGCGAGTTGGCGAACTTCTGATCGATTGCGGCCGAGACTTGCGCCGCATGATCGGGGTTGGCGATCTGCATCACGTACCAGCCGGCCTGGCCTTTCACGACCGACCGCTCGTCGGCGTACTTCCAGTGGAACCACATCGACTGGTTGTCCACCGACCCGCCGCCGCTGCGATAGATCCCGCGGACGTTGAAGTCGAAGTCCTGCCGGCCGTACGTCGGGATGCCGACCTTCAGCGTGATCTTGTCGCCGATCTTGAAGCCGTAGACTTTCGCGAGGCCGTCGCCGACGATGCAGCCGGTTCGATCGTCGAGAAAGGCTTTCCGCTCGTCCGGCGTCAGCAGGATCTCCGGGTATATCCGCAGGTAGCTCTCGGGCTCGATGGCGAACTGCGCGAAGAAGTTCCGGGGATCCTTGTAGATCCCGCCGAACCAGCTGGCCCACGTCAGATCCTGCACGCCGGGCGTGTTCCGGATCTGCTCGGCGTGGCTGGTCGGCATCGAGAAGATGAGGGACGTCGAACGCTGCGTGACGATCCTCGTGGACGAGCTCCCTTCCGCGCCGGCGTTGAATCCGTCGAGGACGGCGCGCAGCGCGGCAAACAGGAATACCGCGATCGCCACGCTGATGACCGTCAGCAGCGTGCGCCGTTTGCTCCGCCGCGCGCTCTTGAGAATGAGACCGATGAACTTCATGCGCCCACCTTGACCTGCTCGACGAGCGTGCCCTTTTCGAGGTGCAGCAAACGGGCGGCGCGCTCGGCCGCGTGCGGGTCGTGCGTCACCATGACGATCGTCTTCTTGAATTCCTGGTTCAGC
This sequence comes from Acidobacteriota bacterium, assembly GCA_003222535.1. Classification (GTDB taxonomy): domain Bacteria; phylum Acidobacteriota; class Vicinamibacteria; order Vicinamibacterales; family CAVVIG01; genus QHWJ01. The sequence continues at coordinate 50,009 of QHWJ01000237.1, forward strand.
CGCTGCAGCAGCGTCAGCACCTCGCCGGCCGACTTCGCGTCCAGATCGCCCGTTGGCTCGTCGGCCAGCAGCAGCGTGGGGTCCGTGACGATCGCGCGCGCGATCGCGACCCGTTGCTCCTGCCCGCCCGAGAGCTGCCGGGGATAGTGCTTCTCGCGGTCGCCGAGGCCGACGATGCCGAGCGCGGTCATGACGTGATCGCGGCGCTGCTTCTTCGACAGGCTGGTGAGCAGCAGCGGCAGCTCGACGTTCTCGAACGCCGTCAGCACCGGAATCAGGTTATACAGCTGGAAGATGAAGCCGATGTGCCGCGCGCGCCACCCCGCGAGCGCGCGCTCCGAGAGGCGGCTGATCTCGACCTCGCCGATGCGGATCGACCCGCGCGTCGGCCGGTCGATGCCGGCGAGCAGGTTCAACAGCGTCGACTTGCCGGACCCCGACGGTCCCATCAGCCCGAGGAAGTCGCCGCCGTCCACGGTGATCGTCACGCCGTCGAGGACCGGAATCTCGATCTGGTCGCGCCGGTACGACTTCGTCACGTCCCGCAGGTCGATGAGCGCCATGCAGCCTATGTTCCTTTCACGCGGACGAGCGCGCGGTCGGCGAGTCCCGCCGGTGGATTCAGGATGACGGCGTCTCCCCTCATCACGCCGCTGCGGACTTCGATTTGGTCGAGGCGGTCGGCTCCAAGCGTCACAGGGCGCCGGACCGCGCTTCCGCCCGTCACGACCCAGACATGCGATTGCCCGTTCTGCTCCGTCACCGCGCGTTTGGGCACGAGGACGACGGGCACCGGCGGCACCTGGGCCACGGCGCTCGCGGCTCCGCGTCCCGCGTCCGCCCTGTGCGGCTCCTGGAACGTAACGCTCGCGGTCATCTCCGGCTTCACGTGCGCATCCGCATTCAGGATGGTCACGCGGACTTCGACGATCGCCTTCGCGCGATCGGCGGACGGAAAGATCTGCCGCAACCGTCCCCTGTACACCTGATCCTGATAGGCCTGCAGCTTCACCTCGGCGGGCATGGCCGGCGTGAGCTTCGCGACGCTGTTCTCGCTGACCTCCGTCTGGACCTCGAGCTCGGCGAGATCCGCGATCGTCGCGATCGCGCCGCCTTCACGCGACGCCTGCCCCGCCACGCCGAAGGGCGACACGGTCTCCCCGACTTCCGCGCGCTTCTTGATGACGACGCCGTCGAAGGGCGCGCGGACGCTGGTGTTCTCGACCGCCTCCTCGGTCACCCGCACGCGCGCGCGCGCCGACGCGATGGCGGCTTCCGCGGTTTTCACCCGCGCAGTGGACACCGCCGCTGCCGACCCAGCCCCGCTCAGCGCCGCGTCCGTCGTGATGCCGTCCTTCGCCAGCGCACGCTGCCGTTCCAGGTTGCGGACGTCCTCTTCGCGTGCCGCGACGGCCTGTGCGAGCTGCGCCTCGGCCTCCGCCACGGCGCGGCGCGAGGCCTCGAGCTGCGCATCGATGTCGGCGTGCTCGATCTCGGCGATCACCTCGCCCTTCCGCACGCGCGTGCCCTCTTCGAACTTGAGCCGCGCCAGGCGTCCGCCCGTCTTCACGCCCACGTCGCTGCTGTGGCGGGCGACGACGTATCCCGTAGCGACCAGCACCGGCAGATCGGTCGAGCCGCCCGCCGTCACGACCACATGCGTCGCGTGCGCGATTTCCACCTCCGGCGCCCGGCGCTCCGCCAGATACGCCCGCGCGGTCGGATACACCGCGGCTCCGGCGACGGCGAGCGCTACCAGCATGGCCCACGGGAGCCAGCGCCGGCGCGGGGCGGCGTCGCGATCGATGCGCAGGCGCGATAAGTCGCCAGCCGGCGAGTCAGAGCGAATTGTCACGGAAAAAAACAGGATCGGCGATCGAAAGATCGGGTGATCGGCGATCTTGACGGTGATCTTAGCCTACTTCGCCGATCATCCGATTGCCCGATCGCCGATGCGGCTAGCCTTCCTCTTCGAACTCTTCTTCTTCCGGCGGGCCGAGACGCGTCGACGGACGCAGCGCTTCCCGGTAGTCGAACAGCGGCAGATCGCGCACGTGCAGCGAAAGCGTGCAGGCTGGCGACTTCTGGTCAACGACGACGGTGACGGGACTGCCTTCGACGCCCTCTCGGAACGCGAGGCGGCAGCCGCAGGCAAGCCGGGCGTGAGTGAACCCCTTCAACATCGCCCCCGATCATACTACAGGCGGGCCCGAAGACCCGCGCTCCAAAAGAGACTTAATCTCGTGTTCGAACGCGTCTTTCGACGAGAGCCCCGTGTGCTTGGTGCACATCCGCCCGTCGCGCGAAATCAGGACCGTGACCGGAATGCCGAAAATCGGACCGAAGGCGTCCTGCAGGTCGTCATGATCGAGCCCCTGCAGGACCAGATAGTTCATTTTCATCTGCGCGACGTACGGTTTGAGCTTGTCGATCGTGTCGTCCACCGACACGCCGACGACCTGCAAGCCGTCCTTGCCGTACTTCTGCTGGAACTCGATGAACCAGGGAATCTCGATCTTGCACGGGCCGCACCAGGTGGCCCAGAAGTCGAGCAGCACCACCTTGCCCTTCAGCGACGCCAGCGGCACCTCCGTGTTGTTGATGTCCTTGAGGGTGAAGTTCAGGTTCGCCGGTTTCGCCGCCGCGGGGCAGGCGTAGGTTGCCGGCGCCCCGGTCGGGGCCGCCGAAGCCTCGTCCCGATGGAAGCCCCACTCCGGCGTCGCGTTCAGCGTCAGCAGCGCCAGCGCGAGGGCGCCAACCGCTGCGATCGCCCATCGAATGCTCATGTGCATCTCCGTTGGGACCGGGGACTAGGGGACTGGGGGACTCAGCTACTAGCGCGCAGTCTATAGTCCCCAGGTCCCCAGTCCCCAATCCTATCTCACCGAAGCGACGCCCGAACGAACGACGCGATGCGCTCGACCTCCGGGCGTGGTTCCCGTGCGACGACGACGAACGTCCGGTTGCCGACGCACCAGATCGCGGCCTCGTGACCGAGCACTTCGACGAGTTGCTGCGCGCGGGCGGTCTTCGGCAGCATGAACAGCGACAATGGATGTCCCTGGTGACGGTACATGATGTGCGCGATCTTGCCTTCGCCGTAGAGACACGGCCGGGCACCGACCAGCTCGAGCCCGGCGCGCGACGGATTGTCGGGCAGATGCATGCGCCAGTCGAACCCCGACGCCATCGAGCTCTCGACGGCCGCAGCCATCTGGTGGGTCCCGAGCGCGCTGTTCATGGCGAAGCACTTCAGATGATCGGCTGTGAGCTCGACCGCCAGCACACGCGCCGATTGAGCGGTCGCCTGGTACAGGAAGGCGCCGCCGACGACGAGCACGAGTGACGCCGCGAGCGCGAACGGCGCCACACGGGCCGTCCGCGACCGGTGGGCGACGCGGCGATCGAAAACGAGGCTCCGAGGATGCGCGGCCGGATGGCGGACAGCGTCTCCCAAGCTCAGCCGCGCCATCTCAACGCACTTCTCTCGCAGCGGCCCCGGCGCGGAGGCGTCGAGCGCGTGACATCGTGCGCGGATGAGATCATGCACCGCCTGCTCGGCGATGACGCGCGAGTGGCACGGCGCACACACGCGCAGATGTTCTTCCACCGCCCGGCGGTCGTCGCGGGGCAGCTGGCCGTCGATGAACGCCGTCACGAGCGGGTCGATACGTTGACAATCAGCCATGTGCGTCTTCAATTGCCGTCAGAGCCATCAGCCAGTTTACCTGTCAGAACAACCGGTTGCGATCGGAACAATCTGTCGTCAGCGATCCGGTGCCGTCCTCACGCGTCGGTCACTCCAACAGGCGATGGGCGCCTTCCGGCCCGCGCCTGCAGGCGCTCATAGAGCGCCTGCCTGCCGCGCGAGATGCGCGACATGACGGTGCCGACCGGGATCGAGAGCATCTCGGCGATTTCGGCGTAGGAAAACTCTTCCACGTCACGTAACCACACGGCCTGACGAAACGCGTCCGGCAGCGCGTCGATCGCCGCCTGCAGGTCGGGTGCGAGCGTGTCGCGAAGCAGCAAGGTCTCGGGCGTCTCCGCTGCGCCCGCCGAGGCCCCGCCGGCCGGCGGGCCGTCGGCCGCGCGATCAACGAATTCGCTGTCGACGGACACGGTGTCGCGCGCGCGATCGCGGGCCAGGTTCCGGGCCGTGTTATGGAGAATCGTGAACAGCCACGCCCTCAGATTCGTGCCCGGCTCGAACCGGCCGGCGGCACGAAACGCCTTGAGATACGTCTCCTGGACCAGATCCTCGGCGTCGGCCGGCACAACGCAGGCGGTACCACTTCTAAACCCTGGGCCCTCATCATTTATTCCAGCCTTCGCGCGCCGGCCCTCGACCGCCCTTCAGCTGGCAAGCCAGCGAAGGCAGTCCGCCGCCGCGCGTCCGGGAACACAAAAGCGCGGAGGCGGACCAGTATAGCCTTGTCGCCCAAAGGAGTCGGGCGTCGCCGTCCCGAGGGGACAACCCGCGCGGACCTGCGGCGAGACAATCGAGCACGGCGTTTGCAGGGTCCTCCGCGTCAACAGTAAGATCGCAGCCTGTCCGCACCCACTGTTGCTTTTGCGAGGTACTAGCCATGCGCACACGCGTGCCGCTGTCCTCCCGCCTGGTCGCCGCACTCGTCGTTGCGATGTGCGGTCACGCGAGCCGCGCCACGGCTCAGACCTCGATGGTGCCGTATTTCGGCAAGAACAATGTCCACTACGACAAGTTCGTATGGAGCATCTACACGACGGATCACTTCGAGATCTACTACTACCCGCAGCTCGAGCAGCATCTCGAGCGGATCGCCGGCTACGCCGAAAGCGCCTACCAGCAGGTCAGCGCGGATTTGAAGCACGATCTGTCGTTCAAGGTGCAGCTCATTCTGTTCAAGACGCACAGCGAGTTCGAACAGGAGAACATCGATCCGGGCGCCGGGCAGGAAGGGGTCGGCGCGTTCGCCGAGCCCGTCCGCCAGCGGATTGTCGCGCCCATCGATGATCCGCCGGACCGCCTGTACGGCCTCATCGTGCACGAGCTCACGCACCAGTTCGAGTTCGACATCATCCCGCAGGGGCTGATCCGCCGCAGCGTGCCGCTGTGGGTGAACGAAGGGCTGTCGGATTACGAGCGCGGGCAATGGGAGCCGATCGATCTGATGCAGGTGCGCGACGCGGCGGTCGCCGACATCATCCCGAAAATGACCGAGCTCGAAGGCTACGGCGGTGGCGGCGGACCGTCCCGGCTGATCTACAACCTCGGCCACGCGGTGTTCGAGTACATCGAGGCCAAGTTCGGGAAGGAAGGCATTCGACAGTTCCTCTTCTCGCTGCGCAAGAGCGTGATCGGGGGCGGCGAGGACGCGTACGAAGAAGCGCTGCGGATGAAGAAGGACGAGTTCGACCAGAACTTCGAGCGCTATCTGAAGGACCGCTTCAAGCCGTTCCGCGACAAGGAACGGCCGGCCGACTACGGGCGCGACCTGTCGCCGAACAAGGAGAAGACGCATTATGCCGAGGCGCTCTCCATCGCGCCGTCGCCCTCCGGCGATCTGATCGCCGTGGTCACGGCAAACCGCAAGGATCAGGAGCTCGACATCGTGCTCATCTCGTCGAAGGACGGATCGATCGTCCGCAACCTGACGAGCGGGTTCGACAAGGACATGGGGTTCGACCACCTCGTGCAGCTCGGGGTCGACCAGATGGCCAACCCCTGGATGGCATGGTCTCCCAAAGGCGATCGTCTCGCCTATTTCGTGCGCACCGAAAAAGAGCGGACGCTCATCATCCAGAACGTGCTCACGAAGAAGATCGAAGATCGGATCGCGATGAAGTCGGTGGACGAGCCCGAGTCCCCGAATTTCGCGCCAGACGGCCGAACGATCGCGTTCGACGCGCTGCGCGGCGCCGTCGGCGACATCTTCACCGTCAACGTCGAGACCAAGGCGGTCGTCAACCTCACCGACGATGCCTTCGCCGACCGGGCCCCCACGTACTCGCCCGACGGCAAGTTCATCGTCTATACGGCGCGGGTCAGCGGCAACGAGAAGCTGTTCCGGCTCGATCTCGACACGAAGAAGAAGACGCAGATCACGTTCGGCACGCAGGACGAGACGGCGGCGCAGTTCATCGACGACCATACGCTCGTCTTCGCGTCGACCGCCACCGACCCGGCGGTGCCGCTCGAGCCCGAGGTCGCCAAGAACGGCAACATCTACAACATCTGGACGCTCGACCTGAAGTCGGGCGAGCTGCGGCAGTACACCGACGCGGTCGGCGGCAACTGGTCGCCGATCGTGCTGAACGAGGGGAAGACGAGCCGCATCGCGTTCGTCAGCTACTTCAAGAACGAGTACAGCATCCGCACGCTCGAGCGGAAGGAGCCGCTGCACACGGCGGCGTCGGCCGATTTCGGCGCGCCCGGGCCGATCATCGATTTCGTGCCGCCGCTGCAGCACACGCTCGTGAAGGAGAACCAGCGCAAGAAGGGCACGTTCGAGAAGATGTTTCTCGAGGGACGCCCGCCGGTGAACGTCGGCGTGACGAACAACGGCGACGTGTTCGGCGGCACGCAGGTCAGCTTCGGCGACGTCCTCGGCGACAAGCAGGTGAACCTGTTCGCCGCGTCGATTTCACAGTACCGGACGATGTCGCTCTCCTACGTCGACCTGTCGCGCCGCTTCCAGTTCGCGCTGCAGGGCTACTCGCAGACCCAGTTCTTCTACGGGCAGCTCGGGGGGCTCTTCTACGATCCCGCGTTCGCGCCGTTCCTCAGCCGCAGCGACGCCATCGCCACCCGAACGGTCCGCGGTGGCAGCGCGTTCGGCATCTATCCATTCAGCCGCTACCGCCGGGTCGAGCTGTCCGGCGGCCTCGTCCAGCTCAACGAGGAATACAACGACCCGGGGCTGCAGGCGTACTCGGAGGCCTACCAGACCGCGCTGTACGGACGGTCGGTGCTCTCCAACGGCACCCTGATGCCGCTGGGCGCGGCGTTCATTCAGGAGACGACGATCTTCCGCGAATTCGGGCCGCTGGCCGGCAACACGATGCGCCTGGCGTACGACATCGCGCCGAAAGTCGCCGGGATGCTCTCGCGGCAGACGCTGGACGGCGATGTCCGGCACTACCTGCGTCTGGGCGGCACCGGCCTGCTCGCCACGCGCATCCGCGGCTTCAAGAGCCTGGGCGACTTCCCCGACTTCCAGTACTTCGGCGGCAACTCGGAGCTGCGCGGCTACGACTTCCTCCAGTTCGCCGGGCAGAACGTCGTCTTTGCCAACGCGGAGCTGCGCTTCCCGCTGATTGAGGCGGCGCTCACGCCGATTGGCGTCATCGGCGGCATCCGCGGCGTGTTCTTCGCGGGCATCGGCGGCGCGTGGTTCCAGAATCAGCCGTCAGCCGATCCCTGCAACACCGGCGGCTACAAGTTCATGACGAGCAAAGCCGAAATCTGCCAGCCGGTCGTCGACTACCAGCGTGATCCGCGCGGCTTCGCGGTCCAGGATCCGGTCACGGGGAACCCGATTCTCATCTACGGGCCGCCACAGACGATCAGCGGCTTCCGGCTGAAGGACGGCCGGCTGGGCTTCCCGATTCACTTCGACTGGTCGTGGCGCACGCTGTTCAACCAGGGATGGGAAGACGTGGTGTTCGGCTGCACCAGCGTGGCGTCGAACCTCCAGTGCGTGAACACCGCGGCCGATTGGCGCAAGCCGCGCTTCGCGGTCTGGATCGGGTACGACTTCTAAGAGCGGGGACTTTTACGAAACGTTCTTCAGCCGAAGAACCGAACGTTCCAGATCGATGCCCACGCGGTACTTGCTGAGGAACTTGTGCCCGACGATTCCGCCGAGCTGGAACCCGAGGAGCGCGCTCGGCGCGTTCAGGTTCAATACGACGACGGGAAAGTTCTTGTAACTGATGGTGTCGAACAGGAGATCGACGCCGGGCATCAGGAACGCATCCGGATCCCAGCCGGAGGTGCCGTACACCTTCAGCGCGATCCGCCGGCCCGTTTCCGGCTTGTTCAGCGACGTCGCGGTGGCCTGGCTGATCGAAATGACCTCTCCTCCGGTGTCGACGACGAAGTTCGCCTGATGATTGCCGTCGACGGTCCCGCGCACGGTCGCCAGCCGGTGCAGCCGCATCGGCAGCTCGAAGTCCTTCGGCTCTTCGGGCAGGTGCTTGCCGAAGGTCAGCTTGTGGGTCTTGTAGTCGATGACCATCGAGTAGCCGAGAGCGATCGGCGACAGCCCCTCGGTCTCCTTCACCGGGATGTCGCGGAGCGGCGGGTTCTTGATGAGACACGGCACGTTCCGCAGCTTCAGCGATCCCAGCTCCAGTGAATCGATCCGGGCGAGCTGCAGCCCGCGCAGACCCGCGCGGCCGACGCCCGCGCTGAGCGTGTAGGTGATCGGCGTGATGCCGAGCCGCTGAGCCGTCGGGCGCGTGATCACCGTGTTCTCCGATCCGGTGTCGACGACGAAGTCCTGCGCGGCCGCGTCGTTCACCTTCGCGCGCACGACGACTTTCTCGTTCACGAGCCGGAAGTCGACGGTGTAGATCCTGTCCTCGGTGCCCGCGTCGCTCTCGAACGGCACGCGCTGGCCGAACGAGCGCAGGAAGCGGATCTCCGCGCGCGACCAGTCGGCCTTCTCGCTGTGGTCCTTGTTCGGGAGCAGGTTGACGTAGTTCGAGTAGGCGGCGGCCGCTTCCTCGTACCGGTGCTGCCGCTCGAAGATCGTGCCGACCGTGTGATGGATCTCGAGGTCGCGCGGCGAGAGCCGCAGCGCCATCTGCCCCTCGTTCAGCGCCTCGTCGAGGCGGCTGCGCGCGGCGAGCGCCTTCGCCATGCCGTGGTGGCCGCGCGCCAGAGCCGGCGCCACCCCCAGCGCGTCGTGATACTTCGTCTCGGCCTCCTGGAACAGACCAGACGACCAGAGCGCATCGCCGTAAAGAGTCATCGCATCCGGCGCTTTGGGATCCGCCTGGTAGAGCTTCTCGGCTTCGTCGCGCGCGAGGACGAATTCGGCCACGCGCAGCGCCGAGGCGATGACGCCCATGCGCGGCCGCCGGAGGCCGTCCGAGGGCGCGACATTCAGGGCATTGCGGTACGCCGCGAGCGAATCGAGGTACTTCCCCTCGGAGAACAGCAGATCGCCAAGCTGGAGCTGTATTTCGGCCGCCTGCGAGGGAGGCGTGACATCGGCGCGAATAGCGAAAGAGGCTGCCGCGACAACGACCGACGCGGCGGCGACTCGAAAGGCGCTGTGCATGACCCCTCCAGGAACGTGGTCCATCGTGCTTGGTTCAATCCCAGGTCCGGACAACCTCTACAAGAATCGGGCCGGCAGAAGTAGGCGCGCACGATGATGTACCGGGCGGGGGCCTTTCGAGAAGCGAAAAGTGTTTCAGTGGGTGTATTGCTCGATCTCAACCCCGTCGTACATCTCGTCGACGCGCAGAATCTGCTTGTCGCGGCTATAGCTACCCAATTCGTAATCCTCGCTCATGATCAGCGCCTTGATCGGCTTGGTCGGGCAAACCTCCGCGCACAGCCCGCAGAAACTGCACCGGGACAGGTTGAAATCGAAATAGTCCAGGACCTTGATCTTCAGACCCGGTTCGCGGTGCCCGCCGAGCGCGATCAAGTCGTCGGGACACGCCTTGGCGCACTGGTCGCACACGATACAGGTCTGCGCGCCGGTGCCGGGCTCGACCTGCAGGCGGAGGACGCCGCGGAACCGGGGCGCTGTCGGCCGCCGTTCCGCCGGATACTGAAAGGTGAACGCCGGCTGGGGTGTGTACTTCAGCGTGAGCCACATGCCCTTGACCAGATCGATGAGAAAGATGGTTTTCAGAAAACGGATGATGGTCTGCATGTGTGGTCGCTCGGCTGAAGCCTTCAGCGCTACGTCCTAAAGCCTTCCCGCTACACGCGGTCGCTGTTGAGCGTCGGTTCGGAGTGGCCCGACATGATCGTCCTCTCCTTGCGGAGCACGGTGCCTTCCTTCCGAATCTTGTCCTGGAGCCGCATCAGGCCATACAGCAGCGCCTCGGGTCGCGGCGGGCAGCCCGACACATAGACGTCCACCGGCACGACCTTGTCGACCCCCTGCAGCACGCTGTAAGTCGGGAAGGGACCGCCCGCGTTCGAGCAGCTCCCCATCGAGATCACCCACTTCGGCTCCGGCATCTGGTCGTACAGCCGGCGCAGCACCGGCGCCATCTTCTTCGTCACTGTGCCGGCAACGATCATCAGATCCGACTGGCGCGGCGACGCGCGGAACACCTCGGCGCCGAACCGGGCGATGTCGTAGCGCGACGCCGATGCCGCCATCATCTCGATCGCGCAGCACGCCAGGCCGAATCCCATCGGCCAGATGGACGACTCGCGCGCCCAGTTGAGCACGCGATCGATGCTCGTGGTGATGAAGTTGTCCTCGAACTGGTGGTCTATGAGACCCATTCTGTGTTCCTTGTCGGGGACTGGGGACTGGGGACTGGGGACTGAAGAATCGCTCGTCCTTAGTCCCCTAGTCCCCTAGTCCCCCGAGAGTCCCTGCTCGTAGTATTCGCGGTTCTTCCCGATGTAACGGCTCCACTGCTGGGGCGTCTCGTCGAGCGCGAAGATGGCGTCGACCGGGCACGCCGGCACACAGGCGCCGCAGTCGATGCATTCGTCCGGATGAATGTAAAGCATATCAGCTGTCGCGAACGCCGGCTCGTCCTTCCTGGGGTGAATACAGTCGACCGGACAGACGTCCACGCAGGCGGTATCCTTGGTGCCGATGCACGGCTCACAAATGATATATGCCACGACCGTCATGATACTCGCGACGCTGGCGGGCCTGGAAGCGCGCCAGCCGCCCCCCTACGCCTGCGATCCGGCGCTGACCGCGCTCTTCACGCCGCGGCACCCGCAGCTGGGCCGCTACGAGGTCTGCACGACGAGCGAGCCCCTCGAGGTAGTGAACGCGAACAGCGGACCGGGTGACAGGCCAGCCGCGATCGATTCGCTCGAGGCGCTCGACGCCTTCGGCGCGGCCGGCTCCTACGATCGGTGGGCGCTCGTCCGCCTGTACGGCGGCACGCGGGTCCGCGTCGCGCACGCCTGGACGGCTTCGGCGGACCGGTTCGAATCGATCACGCGGCTCTCACCGTACCCGAATGCGTCGCTCACCCGACTGAACCCTGGAACGATGATCATCCGCTGGACCGCCGCAAACATCGAGCGCAAAGACCGCTAGCGATCTTCTAAACATCTTCTAAAGCCGTGTTCTGGCGAAATGACGCAAGTTTTTTCAAGTGAGGCTTCAGAAGCTCTCCTGGCAGCCGCACGGCGGTCGCCTGAACGATGGAGTTGCACCACGGACTGCAGAGGCTGGCGGACTATAATTTGACCACAGGCATGACATTCTGGAGCACGGCCGCACGGCTCGCGTGGCTGCTGGTCGTCGGCGGGCGCGCCGCGGGCGCCCAGACGCTGCCGTCGGAGCCGATCGCGCTTGCCGGCGATCGTGTGACGATCAGCGGCGACGTATCGGCGTCGTTCGGCTCTGACGATCCCGGCTTCTTCAACTACACCGATTACCAGCACTCGGCGCTGCGGCTGCTGCGGCTCGATCTGTCGGCCGCCGTCAGGATGAGCCCGCATTTCGCGCTGCTGGGCGAGGTGCGGACGGAGAATCTCGGCCGCGTGCGGCCTTATGCGTTCTATCTGCGCATCAGGCCCTGGACGGCCCGCGATTTCGACATCCAGGTCGGCCGGGTGCCGCCGACCTTCGGCGCGTTCGCGCGGCGGACTTACGCGAGCGACAACCCGCTGATCGGCTACCCGCTGGCGTACCAGTACCTCACGACCGTGCGGCCCGACGCGCTCGCCGCCAACGCCGACGAGTTGCTCCGCAAACGGAGCCTGGGCTGGCTGGTGCGTTATTCGATCGGCGACTCGAACGCCGATCCCGGGGTGCCGCTCGTGAGCGCGTTCCGGTGGGACACGGGCGTGCAGATCCACGGCACGAAGGGGATTGCCAGCGCGACGGCGTCGGTGACTGCCGGCACGGTGTCGAACCCGCTTTTCGCGGACGACAACAGCGGCCGCCAGATCGCCGGGCGTCTCGAGCTGCGCCCGGCGAGCGGCCTGAGCGGTCTTGTGGTGGGCACGTCGCTGGCACGCGGCCCGTTCCTCAGCCAGGCCGCCGCGCGAGCCGCCGTCGGCGACGGCGACAGGGAAGCGTTCACGCAGACGGTGTGGGGCGGTGATCTGGAATATTCCCGCGGCCACTACCTGCTGCGATTGGAGACAATCGTCAGCGCGTGGCATCTGCCGATCGTGCAGGCGCCGGCGCTGGCGCAGCCGCTGCGCGCCGTGTCCACCTCGGTCGAGGGCCGCTACCGGCTCATGCCGGGTCTCTACGCGGCGGCGCGCTACGATCAGCTCGGGTTCAACGACGTGGTCGGCACGCGGCTCACGGCACCGTGGGACGCGCCGGTCAGCCGCGTCGAGGCCGGCGCCGGCTACTCCCTCCAGCGCAACCTGCTGCTGAAAGTTTCGTACCAGCACGACAGCCGCGACGGCGGGGTGTTGCTGGAAGCGGCGCACATGATCGCCGCTCAACTGGTGTACTGGTTTTAGTGACGATGCCAAGGACGTTTTAAAGACGATGCCAAGGACACAGAGGGAACAAAGGACGCAGAGGACAGAACAGCGCGCGCCGCGAGATGTCTGGGCAGGGCATCTGTTCAACCTGGCGATCGCCCTCTCCGTTGTCCCCTTTGTGTCCTCTGTCCCCTTTGTGTCCTTTGTGACGCCGGGGCGCGCTGGCGGGGCCACGGCGGCCCGTCCCGGCGCGATCCGCGGACGCGTCGAGCTCCGCCGCATGGCCACACCGATGGCGCGCCGTCCCGGCGTGGCGGATCTGGGCACTCCCGCGGGGCGCGATATTCCGGATCTGTTGCGGTCGGTCGTCTATCTGGAGTCGGCGCCGCGCGGCGCGTTCGAGACGAGCGAAGGCGGCCACGCGGTGATGGACCAGCGGAACGAGACGTTCGTCCCGCACATGCTGGCGATCACCAGGGGCACGACGGTGGACTTCCCGAACTCCGACAAGTTCTACCACAACGTCTTTTCGCTTTCGAAGCCGAGGCCGTTCGATCTCGGACGGTACGCCACCGGCCATTCGCGGCCGGTCCGCTTCGACCGTCCGGGCATCGTCCGCGTGTTCTGCGACATCCACTCGCACATGAGCGCGTTCATCCTGGTCTTCAGCCATCCCTTCTTCGCGATGACCGACGGCGAGGGGCGCTATCGCATCGAGAACGTGCCGCCCGGCACCTACGGCGTCATCGCGTGGAACGAGGGCACCTCGTCGGAGCCGAAGCCGGCGACGGTGCCGGACGGCGGCGTCGCCGAGCTGGACTTCACGCTGCGATGAAGCTGCTCTCGTCGCTGCGGAGCCGGATCTTTCTCGCGAGCGCGCTGCTCGCGGTCCTCTGGATCGGCGGGGCGATTTATCTCGTCAACGTCCGCGTCACCGAGGAGGCCGAGCGGACGCTGCAGCGCGAGATCGTCGCCGCCGCCGCGCTCGTCGACAATCTGCGGACGACGCGGACGGAGACGTTCATGCAGATGGCGCGCTTCATCGCGGACGCGCCGCCGCTCAAAGCGGCTGTGGACACCAACGACCCGGAGACGGTGCAGGGCATCGCCAACACGTACCAGAATCAGGTCAAGTCGAACCTGCTGCTCGTCACGAACAGGAAGGGCGACATTCTCGCGACCGTCGGCGCGACCGGACGCACGGCCGCGATCATCGCGAACCAGCCCGCGGTTCACGACGGCCTCGCCGGACGCGAGAGCCTCAGCCTCCTGCCGCAGTCCGACGGCATGATTCAGCTCGTCACCGTGCCGGTGTACGTCGGCATCGTGCGGCCCGATATCCTCGGCACCCTGAGCGTCGGCTTCATGCTGGACAACGCGCTCGCGGCGCAGCTGAAGCAGATCACTCTCAGCGAGATCGCGTTCGGCATGGACGGCCAGATTCTCGCGGCGACGCTGCCGCGTGCCGACTACCCCATGCTGGCTGCGCGGCTTCGTACGGCGGGCATCTCGCGCGTGCAGCTGTCCACCGAGGAGTTCGAGGCGCTGCCGCGACCGCTCGCGCCGGCGGCGGACGCGTCGAACACGTCGGGACCTGTCGCGCTGATCCTGCGGTCGCGCACGGCCCAGCTGCACTCGCTCCAGTCCATTCACACCGGACTCATCGCGACCGCCGTGGTCGCCGTGCTGCTCGCCACCGTCCTGAGCTTCGCCGTGGCGCGCACGATCGCGCAGCCGCTCGCGGCGATCACCGGCGTGATGCGCGAGGTGGCGGCGACCGGCGATCTCACGCGGAAGATTGCGCTGCGTCACGGCAACCGCTGGGACGACGAGGATGCGCGGCTGCTGGCGACGACGTTCAACACGCTGACCGATTCGATCGCGCGCTTCCAGCGCGAGATCTCACAGAAGGAGCGGCTCACGTCGCTCGGACGCCTGTCCACCGTCATCGCGCACGAGGTGCGGAACCCGCTGATGATCATCAAGGCGGCGCTGCACGCCCTGCGCCAGCCGCAGGTCGGTCCGGAGGCGGTCGGCGAGGCGGCCGACGACATCGATGAGGAAGTCTCGCGGCTGAACCGGATCGTCAACGAGGTGCTCGACTTCGCGCGGCCGATCCGGTTCGAGCCGTCGCCGGTCAACCTCAACGTGCTCTGTCGCGAGTCGGCGGCGGCGGCGCTCGCCTCCGGGCCGGGCGTGGGGATTGCGCTGGATCTGGACCCCGCGCTGTCGACGGTCACGACCGACCCCGAGCGGCTCCGGATCGCGCTGGTCAACCTGCTCGTCAACGCGCGTCACGCCGTGAACGGCGCAGCGGAGGCGGCCCAGGCGCCGCTGGTCACGCTGCGGAGCCGCGCCATCACCGGTCGCGTGCGCATCCTGGTCGCGGACCGCGGGGTCGGCATCGCGGGGACGGACCTCGCTCAAGTGTTCGATCCGTACTTCACGAGCAAACGCGGCGGCACCGGCCTCGGCCTGCCGATCGCCAAGAACATCGTGGAGGGTCTGGGCGGCACGATCACCATCTCGAGCGCCCCGGGCGCGGGCACCGAAATCGTCATCGACCTTCCTTTCGACGCCGCTCAGGGCAGGCCCTGGGCCTCGTCGCCAGCGCGGCCCGATCGGGCCGGCCCTCAGGCATGACGCATCACGGCTCCATTCTTCTCGTCGACGACGAGGAGAAGATCCTGAAGGCGCTCGGACGCGCGCTGCGCGACGCCCGCCACGCCGTCGTGGAAACGGCCAGCCCGCGCCACGCGCAGCGGCTCCTCGGCGAGCGCGCGTTCGATGTCCTCATCGTCGACAACGTGATGCCGGAGCTCAACGGGCTCGACCTCATCCGCGAGCTCGTGGCGTCGACGCCCGAAGGCGAGCGGCCCCAGATCCTGATGATGACGGCGCACGCGACCGTGGAGAGCGCCATCGAGGCGATGAGGCTCGGCGCGCTCGACTACCTGCAGAAGCCGTTCGAGATCGACGAGCTGCTGGTCGTCGTCCGCCGGGCGCTCGAGCATCAGCGGCTGCGCACCGACTACCGGTACCTGGTCAACGAGCGCGACGAGCAGTTCGATCACTACGGGATCATCGGACGCAGCCGGTCGATGGAGGACGTGATCCGGCGGGCCGAGCTGGTGGCGGAGACCAAGAGCACCGTCCTCATCACCGGCGAGACCGGCACCGGCAAGGAGCTGGTGGCGCGGGCCATCCACGATCGCAGCGCACAGCGCGACATGCCGCTGATCAAGGTGAACTGCGCGGCGATTCCGGAAACGCTGCTCGAGTCGGAGCTGTTCGGCCACGTGCGTGGCGCCTTCACGGGCGCGACGACGACCAAGAAGGGCAAGTTCGCCCTCGCCGACGGCGGCACGATCTTCCTCGACGAGATCGGGACGATGAGCCCGGCGCTGCAGTCGAAGCTGCTGCGCGTGCTGCAGGAGCGCGAGATCGAGCCGCTCGGATCGGAGCGGGCCGAGAAAATCGACGTGCGTGTCATCGCCGCGACCAACCGCAATCTGCGGCAGATGGTCGCCGACGGCAAGTTCCAGGAGGACCTGTTCTACCGTCTCAACGTGATCCCGATCGAGATCCCGCCGCTGCGCGAGCGCCGCGACGATATCCCGGCGCTCATCGATCACTTCGTCCACAAGCACGCGCAACGCACGGGACGGCGCATGGACAAGATCGACGAGGGCGTGCTGGCCGGCCTGCAGCAGTACGACTGGCCCGGCAACGTCCGCGAGCTGGAAAACACGATCGAGCGCGCGGTCGTGCTGTCGCCCGGTCCGGTGATTACAGCGCGCGCCGTGGCGGTGCCGGGCACGGCGACCCAGCAGGCGATCGGGCTGCCGTCGTTGAGGCTGCGGCAGAACATCGAGTGGGTCGAGCGCGAAACGATCCGGCGGGCGATCGAGCACGCGGGCGGGGTCAAAAAGGACGCGGCCGAGATGATGGGCATCAGCCAGCGGGCGCTGTCGTACTACCTGGCCAAGTACAGGCTAGAATCATAGAGGCCTGCCTGGGGAGAGAGAGAACAGCATGTGTAACGTCAGAAGTGTGGCGGGAGGCCTGATTGCTGCTGCGGCGATGGCTGCGGCCATGTCCTGCAGCGGCTCGTCGTCGAGCAGCACCGGACCGAGCGGATCGTGCACGCCGAGCTCGAGCCCGACGACGTTCGTCATCATGAACAATACGGTCTGCCCGCAGAGCCTCACCGTCAACCGCGGCACGCAGGTCACCTTCTCGAACCAGGACTCGATCGTTCACGAGATGGCCTCCGACCCGCATCCGGAACACACCGACTGCGTCGAGATCAATGATGTGGGCGTCCTCAATCCCGGCCAGAGCCGCCAGACCGGCAATCTCAACATCGCGAGACGGTGCGGCTTTCACGATCACCGACTCCCCGGCGAAGCGGCGCTCAGGGGGACGATCACGATTCAGTAGCAGGACAGGTGGATCGGGGCGGGGCTGGTAGGGCAGGTGGGCTTTACCCCCCACCTCCCCCAGCTCCCCGACCTCCGCGACCTACGAGACCTACGCCGACCTGCCCATTAGAACTTCACGCTATACACGAGTCGGAAATTCCGGCCCATTTCCGGCGCGAGATCCTTCAAGTAATTCAGATGGTTGCGGTACAGCGCGTCGGTGGCGTTATCAAGGCGCGCCGTGATCGTGTTGGCTACGTTTCCGGAGCCGAACGTATACGACGCGAACAGCTTCAGCAAGTTGTACCCGCCGGTCGGGGTCTCGCCGACCGGACCGAGAGCTGTATCAATCGTGTAGACCCGATCCTGCCTGGCCGTAAAGAGGCCGTCTACACCAGCCTGGAATGCGTTCTTCACAAAGCGCAATCCGGCGCGTCCGCGCAGCGGCGGCATGCGCGTCAGCGGTTTGTCGAGCGCGGGCAGATCTCCGCGGACGTAGTCGAGCCCGCCTTCGAGCCACACGACCGGGGCCACTCTGACATCGACATGAGATTCAACGCCCTGCACCCGTGCATCTCCCTGCACGAAGAATGTCTCCAGCAGATCTTCGATGACGTTGCCGCTCAATTGCCGGAAGACGAAGTTATCGATGCGGTTCACGAAATACGTGACTTCGCCGGATGCGGCGGCGCCCCGCCACCGTATCGAGGCATCGAAGCCAAGCGCGTGTTCGGAGCTCAGCGCCGTATCACCATTTTCGAACGCGTTGTTGCCACCGTGCGGCCCGTGGAAGTACAGCTCCTCGAGCGCGGGGTTGCGCGAAGCCCGGGCCAGGCTGAAGGCAACCGTGGTCGTGTCGTTCGGGAGCAGCAGCAGGCCGACTGAACCGGAATAGTTCGTGAAATTGCGCGCTTCGTCCGCTGTCGGGCTGAATTTCGTGTAATCGACACGACCCCCGAACTGGAACTGGACATGCGGCGCCGCCGCCACTTCTTCATAGAGAAAGGCGGCGAATCCTTTCTGGTCTACCGGCTCCGTCAGCACCTCTTCGCCGGTCGCCGAGAATGAACGGGTGAGAACCGTTGCACCAATCGACCCCTTCATCCTTCCTACCGGCTTGTGATGTCCGAGGAGCTCCAGCTCGGTCGTGTTGTTGACGAAAGACGTGGAGACTTCGTCGCCGGCCAACTCGTCATGCTGATACCGGCGCACTCCGAATGATCCGCGAAAGGAGTCGAAGATGCCGCCCATGTTCCGGCCCTCACCGCGAAGCGTGAAGATCTGGCGGCGTGGATCGAGATTCGTGTTGCCGTCTTCGACGAGCGGAATGCCGTAGTGGGTGCGGTCGTACGCGTAGCTGCCGCCGAAGTATCCGTTCTCGGACGTGTAACCCAAGCCGACTTCGGCGAATGCGGCGCGATTGAAGGAGTTGGGAACGTCGCCTTCAGGCGAACGATAGTCGCCCGTACGACGGCCGCTGCCGCTCAGATGCAGCGCGACGCTTCCGTTTCCGACCGTGACGTCACCAGCCGCTCCGCCTTCCTTTGCAGCTGAGCCGGCGTCGAGCGTGAACGACCCCGTCGGACTCTTCACCGGGGCATTGGGAATCTCGTTGGTGATCACGTTGACGAGACCGCCGATCGCATTCGCGCCGTAGAGCAGCGTGGCCGGCCCACGAACAACCTCGATGCGTGAGGCCGACGCGGGGTTGACGTTCACCCCGTGGTCACCCGATTGGCTGGACAGATCGCCCATCCGGAGTCCGTCTTCGACGACCAGCACACGGTCCCCGTCCATGCCCCGCACGACCGGGCGCGCCGGACCCGGACCAAAACTGCGAAGCGCAACGCCCGGTTGGTTTTCGAGCGTCGCACCGAGCGTGCCCTGGATTTCCTTCGTGAGGTCCTGGCCGCCGAGCACGTCGGTGGCCTGAAACGACTCGAACTGGCTTTTCGCTTCCGGACTGACCGACGTCACTTCACTGAAATGGAGCTCGGGGTTGACCCGAACGTCCGAGGTCTGCAGACCCGCTTTGACCGTGATCTCCGTCCTCGACTGCAAGTATCCATTCGCGCGAATCGTCAAATGATATGGGCCCGGCGGGACGTCCGGGATCGAGAACTTCCCGTCGGGACCGCTCCTCACCTGCTTCGTGAAGGAGGGTGATTCGAGAACGACGATTGCGTTGGCAACCGCATCGCCGGAGAGACTATTGGTGAGCGTGCCGGACACTGCACCGGTTTGCTGCGCGGTGGCCGCATCGGCCAGGCCAATGAACGCGATCAGCAAGACATCGAGGATCACGGCCCACGCCTGTCGGGCAAGAGCCGGCGCCGTCCGCGCAACGGCCTCACCAGCGATCCGATAGACCTGCCGTGCGAGCGCGGCGTACTCTTCCGCGTCTCGCATGTACTTGATCGCGAGCTCTCGGGGCGCAGCCGGCTGTTGCGCCTGCAACGCGGTTCCGACCGCCAGCAGGAAACCGAGCGCTGAAATCGTCGGTCGAGGTGCGATCATCGAGCCATCCTCCGTCGGATCTGACTGGAGTTGCAGAATGCAGAATGAAATCAATTGAAGTCAGCAATCTGAAGTATCTGAAAACCAGCTGCAAGCTCGTCGTCCGCACATCACCGGGAACCGACCGCTCGAGGGTCCGACGAAACCGTCTGCTGAAAACCGCAGGTGCTTGTCGGGGATGTCGCGCTCTGCTTGCAACCGGTGGTGAAACGTCAGGTCACGAGCGACGCGCCGTCCGCTCAGCGGGCTGGAAAGATCTATCGCGGCTCGCACCGGC